>CAYIFW010000047.1:4538-8963 GCA_964362795.1 uncultured Planctomycetales bacterium
TTCCTCCGCTGGCAGTAATTACGGCCAAACCTGTAAAAGGATATTCTCCGCTTTTGGTAAAATTCTCCGGGCAGAAATCATCTTCTAAAAACGGCAAGATCATCGCCTATAATTGGGATTTTGGCGACGGAGATACCTCGACTAAAAAGAACCCCGAGAATATTTATTACAGCACAACTTATGGTGTGCGTAATTTTACGGCAACCCTGACGATTAAAGATTCAGCCGGGGCCACCGCTAGCACCACTTCCACCATCGAAGTCTCCACTCCTTAAGGGCTTAGCAATTTAGAGCTTAGCTCGGTAGTTTATCCAAGCTTCTATATTGCACTGCTTCGGCCACATGCTCTTGATTAATAATTTCTTTTTGATCTAAATCCGCGATTGTCCGGGAAACTTTGAGAATTTTATCATAGGCTCGGGCGGATAATTTTAATTCTGACATTGCCAGGCGCAGTAATTCCTGCGCCTCTTTATCTAAAAGGCAGTATTGTCGGACTAATCTTCCTTGTATCTGGGCATTGCAGAATATCTTTGTGGATTTAAGCCTTTCCCGTTGAATTAGGCGCGAGTTTTCTACGCGTTGCCTAATTGCCTGCGATGATTCCGCGTCTTGGGTTTCGGTCAGTTCCCGGTATTTCACTTGGGGAACTTCAATATGAATATCTATGCGGTCAAGCAGGGGGCCGGAAATTTTGCCTAAATAATTTCTGATTTTTGCCGGGTTACAATGGCAAGGTTTTTGCGGATTAAAATAATTTCCGCAGGGGCAGGGATTAAGCGCGGCAACTAAAATAAAACAAGCCGGAAAAATTAAAGTTCTTTTTATGCGGCTAATGCAGATTAAATTATCTTCCAGCGGCTGCCTTAATGCCTCCAGGGCTTTACGGCTGAACTCCGGTAATTCATCCAGGAATAAAACTCCGTAATGGGCTAAACTAATTTCTCCCGGCCTAGGCGTGCTGCCTCCGCCAATCAGGGCGACATCGGAAATTCCATGATGCGGGGAGCGAAACGGCCGGGTCCCCAGGAAGCCTTCTTTGTTGAGTAAGGTGCCGGCTACGGAATGAATTTTAGTTATTTCCAGGGCTTCCTGCCAGGAAAGGCTGGGTATAATAGTGGGAATTCTTTTGGCCAGCATAGTTTTGCCTGAGCCCGGCGGCCCAAGTAAAAGAATGTTGTGCCCGCCGGCAACTGCCACTTCAATCGCCCTTTTAGCAAAATATTGCCCTTTGACTTCAGAAAAATCCAGGTTGTAATTTGCGTTTTGCTTAAGGATTTCTTCTAGCGCTAATTTGAATGGCTGCCGTGAATCGGGACTGGTTAAAAAATGCACAACTTCTTTTAAACTTTTTTGCGGCCAAACAGATATCTCGGGAATAATCCCGGCCTCCTTAGCATTTTCTTCGGGTAAAATTAGGTTTTTTACCGGCAAGCTGGCCAGCGTTAAGCTTATGGCGAGAACTCCCGGTACCGGCCGTAGCCGTCCATCCAGGGATAATTCTCCCAGCAATGAATAATTCTTCAGCCTATCGCCATTAATCTGTCCGGTTGCCGCCAGGATTCCCAGGGCAATTGCCAGGTCAAAACAGGCGCCTTCTTTTCGGATGTTGGAAGGGGCAAGATTCACGGTGATTCTTTGCGCCGGCCACTGAAAACCTGAGTTTTTGATTGCCGAACGCACTCTTTCCTTGCTTTCTTTAATCGCGGTGTCGGCTAAACCGACCAAAGTTACTTGCGGAAGGCCCGCGGCGACATCGATTTCGATTTCTACCGGGTAAGCTTCCAGGCCTAGCAGGCCAAAACTGTAAGTTTTTGAGATCATGGCTTCTCCTTTTAAGTCAATAGACGTAGGGAAGCCTGAAATCTAACTGAAAAAAGCTTGCATTTTAAGCGCAGGGTTATATAATATAACCTTATGAATAAGAATATGTTTAAAAATATAGCGCTGATCCTGTTGTTGGTGATTACCGCCTTTAGCATGATTAAGTATGTGGGCGAATTGCAAGAGAAATACCGCCTACAAGACAGCTTGTTGCAAGCTCAAGGCCAGATCACCACGCTGGCGCGAGAGAAACAGAATTTGTTGCAAGAGAAGCAAAGCTTATTGCAGGAACTGGAGAAAGAGAAACTGCTAAAAGAGCAGTTGACGCAGAAAAATAATGGCCTGAAGGGTTATTTGAAGGCAAGCAATAACCGGATTACGCGGTTCTTTCAAAGTAATGCTAAGATCCAGAATGACCTTGAAGATATCAATATCAGGTTGTCGATATTAAAAGCGGAGAACCGGGCGTTGATTGATAGCCGGAGGCGTATTTATCTTGATAATGAAGAGCTCAGGTTTAAATTCAGCTCGGTTGATGAATTAAAAAAAGCCATAAAAGATTTAAAAAATAAGCAGCAAGAAACTTTTGTCTCAGAAGCAGAAGGTAACCGGGGTTTCCTAACCAAGGATGGCCGGTTAATTATGCCGGAGAAAATCAAAATCGAAGTTGTTCCCGCCAGAACTAAAGAATAATGAAAGATTTGTTGACAGAATTTCATCGAAATAAGATTTTAATGACTACTATCTCGGGCTGGTTGATTGCCCAGACGATTAAAGTAGTCTTGGGGGTTTTCCGCCAAAAGAAATTCGATTTTCGTTTATTTATCGGAAGCGGCGGCATGCCTTCGGCGCATGCGGCCGGCGCTGCTTGTTTGGGTACGAGCATAGGCATGGAGTGCGGATTTGACAGTGTTTATTTTGCTTTAGCGTTTGCTTTTGCCATTGTGGTTATGTTTGATGCGCAAGGCGTGCGCCGCTCAACGGGTAAGCAAGCCGGTATTTTAAATAAGATCATGGATGATATCTATTGGCAGGGTAAAATTCAGGAGCTGCGCCTGCGCGAACTTATCGGGCATACCCCGGTTGAGGTAATCATGGGGTTGATTTTAGGAGTTGTTATATCTCTGGCAGCTTATTCAAGATAAAAATAGGGAGGTTTCAAGTTGAATAAAAGATATTTGATTATTACTATCGTAATGATAAGCATAATAAGCGTTCTTATTGTTCTGGGAGTAAAAAAGATTAACAGCAAGGTTGTGTTTACCGGTAATTCCAGCGCGCGCAATTTGTTTGACCAGGCGCGCCAGCTGGAAGCCAAGGGTAGTTTATTTGAGGCAAAATTAGCCTATCAGAAACTGGTTAATGATTTTCCGGAATCTCCTAATGTGGTGGATTTACAGAAAAAAGCTGAAGAGTTAAATATCAAATTATTATTTTCTTCTACCATCACTCCTAAGAGCGCAGTCTATCAAATAAAACCCGGTGATACTTTGGATAAGATCGCCCGCGCCTATAAGACTACTACTGAGTTGATTATGAAAAGCAACAATCTTAACGATTCGCTGATTATTCCGGGCCGGAAGATAAAGATTTGGAACGCGCCTTTTAATATCCTGGTGAGTAAATCTCAGAATGTGCTTTTACTTAAAAGTGATGACGAGGTATTTAAAACTTATATCGTTTCTACGGGAAAAAATAATTGTACTCCGCCCGGAACTTTTAAAGTAGTCAACAAGCTTCCTAATCCGACCTGGTTTAAGGCCGGGGCAATCGTACCGGCTGAGAGCGCGGATAATGTTTTAGGCACGCGTTGGATGGGTTTTGATCTGGCTGGCTACGGCATCCATGGGACAGTCGAGCCTAAGGAGCTGGGTAAGCAGGTGACCCAAGGCTGCGTCCGGCTGGGCAATGCCGATGTTGAGGAGCTTTATAGTATTATTCCCGTGGGAACCGAGGTTACGATAATTAATTAATATGGCCGGACTAGATTTTGAAAAACCGATTGTTGAGTTAGAGAAGAAAATTCAGGAGCTCAAATCTTTTGGGTCCGAGAAGAAGATTGATCTTTCTTCAGAGATTAAAAAGCTGGAAGAAAAGCTGGAGCATTTAAAAAAAGATACCTATGTTAATCTTAGCGCTTGGCAAAAAGTGCAGCTTGCCCGTCATCCCCTGCGCCCCTACACTTTAGATTATATTAGTATGATTATGTCAGATTTCGTCGAGTTGCACGGGGACCGGCTTTTTGGCGATGATTTGGCGATGATCTGCGGTTTGGCTAAGTTGGATAAGAAAAAAGTTATAGTTATCGGGCATCAGAAGGGGCGCGATACTAAAGAAAATCTAAAACGTAATTTTGGCTGCGCCCATCCGGAAGGTTATCGTAAAGCTTTGCGGGTCATGCAAATGGCGGAAGAATTTAATTTACCTGTGGTAGTTTTTATTGATACACCGGGGGCTTATCCGGGTATCGGAGCCGAGGAGCGCGGGCAATCTCACGCTATTGCGCTTAATTTACGGGAGATGATGGGCTTTAGCGTGCCGATTATAGCGATTGTGATCGGAGAGGGCGGTTCAGGTGGGGCTTTAGGGGTCGGGGTGGCT
>CAYIFW010000048.1:0-8902 GCA_964362795.1 uncultured Planctomycetales bacterium
GCTTAATAATCGAGCCACCCTGAACTTCATGGTCATACTGGCGCACCACCCACTCCTTAGAACAAATATCATAATGCGCCAGCAACTTTAATAAATCCGCGGTAAAATTTTTCTTTTCAGAAATTTTCGGTTCGCTATGCCTGCTTTGAATATAAACTGCTTTTTTAGCAATCTGCGGTATGCCTTCATGCAAAAAATGCATATCTAAATCACAAACCGGATTATCCTGATAATAAAGCTCTAATCTCTTGGTGCCGGTAAATTCTCCGATTACCGCGGCACTCACATTTTCATTGGCAAATACGGAAATTAATTTTTCAATATTTTTTGGCGCAACCGAAATCACCATTCTTTCCTGCGATTCAGAGATCCAAATCTCCATATAGGACAGGCCGGAATATTTTAAAGGAACTTTATCCAGATCAACCCGAGCTCCTAATTCTGAGCCCATCTCTCCTATAGCGCTAGATAACCCGCCGGCTCCGCAGTCGGTAATCGCCGTGTATAAATTCTGATCGCGCGCCTGCAATAATGTATCCAACACTTTTTTCTCTTCGATAGGATTACCGATCTGCACTGCCCCACTGGAGACAGTTTCAGATTCATGGGTCAGCTCACCCGATGAAAAAGTCGCGCCGTGGATTCCATCGCGGCCGGTCGAGCCGCCGACAACCACAATTAAATCACCTTGATTAGTTTGTTTAAAAGATTTATCTTTGGGAATAATCCCTACTGTGCCACAATAAACCAACGGATTGCTGACAAAATGTTCATGGAATAAAATCGCCCCATTTACCGTAGGGATACCCATTTTATTACCGTAATCACGCACGCCGCTGACCACACCCTTCATTACCCGCTTAGGATGCAAAGAACCGGGCGGCACCTTGTTAAACGCCAGATCCGGCGGCGCAAAACAAAAGATATCACTATTTAAAATCGGTTTTGCCCCCAGGCCGGTACCCATCGAATCGCGGATTACTCCGCCGATACCGGTATTGGCTCCGCCAAACGGCTCTAAAGCCGAAGGATGATTATGCGTTTCAACTTTAAAACAAATATTATTCTTTTGATCAAATTTTATCACTCCGGAATTATCTTTAAACACGGAAACACACCAGGATTTATCCAATTCTTTAGTAACTTTCATAATTGTCGACTTAAGCAGATTCTTGATGTTTCTATTGCCCAGCGCGGGAACAGCTTTACTTTCTTGATAAGCAATGTTACCGCGAAAAGTTTTATGGTAGCAATGCTCGCTCCAGGTCTGGGCAACTGTCTCTAACTCACAATCAGTAGGGTTACGTTTGATCTTATGAAAATAATTCCGGATTTGGCGCATCTCATTTAAATTTAGAAAAAGCTGGCCGCGCTTGCTTATCTCTAAGAGATTAGCATCGCTTACGCCGAGCAAGTCAACCGTAATCAAATTAAAATTATAGGCAGGTAAATGTTTAGTGTCCCCTTCGGTAAAGCTTGGGCTGACGACATGCTGGATAAGTTTATTATAAAGAAGTTTTTCGGAAACGGTTTTTAATTGTAACGGAGAAAGTTTACCGAAGATAATATATTTTTTCGCGGTTTTTACCGAATCAACGCTAGTAATCCCTAAATCTTTGATGCCTTTCAAAACTGAAGCCTCAACCGGATCCATTACCCCGGGATTATAGGCAACTTCAACGATATGCTGCGCAGGGGATGCAGCAATCACGTTTTTAGATTGCTTCGCCCCTTCGGGGCTCGCAATGACACTATATTTTTGCGCGACTTTATCAGTAAGAAGCTCTTCGCAAATGCTTATAATTTGACCTTCTGCTAAGTTACCCTCTAAAGAATAAGCCTGGATGAACTTTACCTCTTTGACTCCGGCGATCCCCAGGTCAGAAATATCCCTGGCTACACCGGTCCCAACAGCGTCAAAAATACCGGGCTTATCTACTACTTCGATTTTGTACTGCATAATTATTGAGGTTTAAAACAAAGGGGACGGTTCTATTTTTCAATCAAATCAGGAGACGGAAAAACAGAACCGTCCCCAGATTTATTGTTATAATCCGACCTTAGCAAAGATTTTATTAACGTTGCGCAAGTAAAAATCTAAATCAAATATCTTATCGAGTTCTTTAGCGCTTAAATATTTAGCGGCTTCAGGTAACGCTAAAAGATTCTCCTTAAAATTACCGCTTCCCTTCCAGGTTTGCATGGCTACTTTTTGCACTAAATCATAAGCTTTATTTCTTTCCAAACCCTTATTCATTAAAGCAATCAATACCCGTTGTGAAAAGATCAGCCCACGGGTTTTGGCCAGATTAGCCAGCATATTGTCCGGATAAACGATCATTCCGGAAACCACTTCAATAAATTTATTCAGCATATAATCCAAGGCCAAAGTAGAATCCGGAAAAATTACCCGTTCAACCGAAGAATGGCTGATATCGCGTTCATGCCAAAGAGCGACATTTTCTAAAGCAACTTGGGCATTGGCGCGCAACAGGCGGGCTAAACCACAGATACGCTCGCAAATTACCGGATTGCGTTTATGCGGCATGGCGCTTGATCCCTTTTGGCCTTTGCCGAACGGCTCTTCGACTTCTAAAACTTCTGTTTTTTGCAAATGTCTGATTTCAGTGGCAAATTTTTCTAAGGATGCACCGATTACTGCCAAAGTAACCATATATTGTGCATATACATCCCGCTGTATCACTTGTGTGGCGATATTTACCGGCGCAAGACCAAGCTTTTTACAGACATAAGCCTCAACATATGGCTCAATATTTGAATAAGTACCAACGGCTCCGGAAAGTTTGCCTACGCAAGCTTCCTCTTGAGCTGATTTTAACCTGGTTAAATTACGCCGGGTTTCATCAAACCAAAGCGCAAGCTTTAAGCCGAAGGTAGTCGGCTCAGCATGTACCCCATGCGTGCGGCCGATACAAGCCATATCCTTATAAACTACAGCTTTTTTAGCTAAAACTTTGAGTAATTTTTCTAAATCTTCGATTAAAATATCTGAGGCGCTTTTGATCTGTACGCCTAAGGTAGTATCTAGAATATCAGATGAAGTTAAGCCCATGTGCAAATACTGGGCGTCCTTGCCTATATATTGGGCTACGTTAGAGACAAAGGCTACAACATCATGTTGTGTCTTCTCTTCGATTTTTTGGATTTCCGCTAGGTTAAATTTGGCTTTTTGTTTAATACGTTTTACTGCCTGGGAAGGGACAATTTTTTTACTGGAGTAGGCTTCAAGCGCGAGTATCTCGATGGCCAGCATGGTCTCAAACTTAAACTCCTCCTGCCAGATACTCTTCATTTTCGCTAAGCTATAACGCTCAATCATTGCGAGGATCTCCTTATGTCGCGTGAGAGGTTAATTATAGCAAAAACCACCATTTTTAGCAAATAAAATAAGGAACAAAAGGGGACGATTCACCTGAGTGAAACGCCCCCTTTTTTTAACTTTAAAATTTAAATTATTACTTATCTACTGTCCTAATCAAAGGAATACCGTTATCTCCTGAAGGTATATAAACAGTAGTATGATTGGGACTACTAGCCATCATCTTTTGGGCTTTAATTGCTTCTAGCTGTAAATATGCCGGAGTTAAAGTCTTGTTTATAATACCCTGTGCTTCAGCTATACCTTTAGCTTCGATAACTTTTCTTTCTGCCTCCTGGCTTTCTTTGGTTAAAACAAATTTCATCTGCTCGCTTTCCTGCTCGGCTTTTAGTTTCTCCTCTATTGCTACTGAGACAGTGCGAGGCAACGAAACTGCCCTAAGCAGAACTTTCTCCAGGACAATACCTCTTTCAGAAAGCATTCTATCTAAATCAGCAAATATCTTCTTAGTTATTTCATCTCTGCTTGAAGTATAAAGCCCCTTAGCTTCATAATAAACCGTAGCCTCTCTTACCGCAGAACGAAACTGAGGAACTACAACCACATCATCATAATCCTTACCTATTGTTTTATAAATATTACTAGCTTTATCCGGTTCAAGACGATAAAGAACAGAGATCTCTACTTGCATGGTTAAACCTTCTTTAGAAGGAACCTGCATTGATTCTTTTAGCTCCTGCGTCTGTATATCCATAATAATTAAATTGGCAAAAGGATTGATTAAATTCAAACCTGATCTTCTTACATTATCTGCGACATTACCCCATAAATCAACCACCCCAACATGCCCTGCCGGAACTATCCTGATAAGGCTAAAAACCATTAAGACCAAAGACAGAACAATGCCACCTGAACCAAAAGTCTTGATTGTGGCAGAATAATCATATCTTTCCTGTTTATTTCTAAAACTGCTACTTAAAACCACCAAAAATATGCTGAGCACCAACAATACTAATCCGAACATGTCCACCTCCTGAAGTTAAATGACAAAATATTTAAATTTTCTATAAAAGCATTATAACTAATCAGCCCTGTTAATTCAACTCCTTTTATATTGCAATCGGCAAATTTTAAACTATAATTAATGAATATAACCGGAGGAAGAAATGTTAAAATTTCTACGCAACAAAAAAACCGCAAAAAAAGTCTGGATCGGCCTGGCAATAATTATTATCCCGGCCTTTGCTCTTTGGGGCTTTGGTGGCGCAAGCCGCAATAAAGAGGAAACTGCTTCCGTAGGTAAAATATTCGGCCATAGCGTTTCAATTATTGAATTTAAAAAATCTCTATCTGCGGTAAAAACATTTGCCTTAATGAGATTCGGAGATAAACTTCCTGAAATTGAGAAATATCTGAACCTGGAGGCGCAAGCCTGGGAAAGACTGGTTCTTTTACATGAAGCCATGACGCGTAAGATTAACGTAAGCGATAAAGAAGTTATTACCACAATCCAAGGCACGCCTTACTTTCAAGATAAAAATGGTTTTAGCAATAGAGCCTATAATGAAACTTTGCGCTATACCTTCAGAGTTCAGCCGCGAATTTTCGAAGAACAGACACGCCAAAATTTAATCCTGACTAAACTTTACGAACAGATAACCAAAAACGTAAAATTAAACGATGAGCAAATCCGCCAAGAATACCTCAAAACGAATCAGGAACTAAATATTGATTATATTGCCGGCTTATTCTCTGATTTTGCCGCCAAAATTAAACCTTCCGATAAAGAAAGCGCTGATTTCTTTGAAAAAAATAAAGCTTTGTTTAAAGAACCCCCCACCAAAGATAAACCTACGCACACTCCTGAATTGGCCGAAATCAAGGATAAAGTTAAAACTTACCTGATACAAGAAGAATCTAAAAAAATAGCTGAAAGTAAAATAAAGGAATGTTTAGAAAAAATAAAAAACCTGAGTTTTAGCCAAGCGGCAAAAGTAATCGGCTTAAAAACCGGTCAAACCGCGTTTTTCAAATTAAACGGAAAAATTGAAAACTTAGGGAATGCGGAAATGTTCTGGAAGGCCGCTAAAGAACTAAAAACCAACCGGCCAAGCAACATGCTCTCCGACGAAAATGGCTACTATATTATCAAGTTGGGATCAATTAAGCCAATCGATGAAGCTAAATTTGCCAAAGAAAAACAAGAATTTGGCCAAAAATTATTAGCTGAAAACAAAAGTAAAACTTTCGCTGATTTCGCCGATTCGTCGATGAAAAAAGCGCAGTAAAAATATTTTTAAACAAAAAGGGACGGTTCTAAAGAATAGAACCGTCCCTTTTATTTTTAGCTTACTTATTAACTTACTTTGATCGAATTAACCGGACAGGAATCAGCTACCTCCTGTAAATTACAAGCTGCGCAAGTTTGCGTCTTAACATGAGCAATCCCGTCACCTTGTACCTGGAAAACATCCGGGCATGACTGCTCGCATAATCCGCATCCCACGCAAGTGGAGACATCTACCGTAACTTTTGACATGTAAGTACCCTTTCTTTATCTCTCTAAAAGATTTTCAAACATTTCTTCATGATCAACTTCTTCGCTCATAATATGCGTGACTAACTGATAAGTAACATGGTCTTTACCGAGCGTCTTTTTGGCGATCTTACTATAAACTTCAATTGCCCCGGCTTCGGCCTCAGTTACAATCCGGATAATCCTGTTAATGTCAGCAGTATTCTTCGGAGGCATTAAATACGGAGAATTAGCTCCTTTTTCCAGATCCATCGGATTAGCCACAGGTACATCCCCTAATTTTATAATTAAATCCGCTAGTTCGGTGGCATGCTCTAATTCATCTTTAGCTAATTTCAACAGGAACTCCCTTACATCTTCATAGGCGCGGCCGGAAACAATCTGAGCCATATACCAATAAAGATAATAGGCTAACCACTCATCGCAATACGCTTTATTTAAATCCTTAACCAGATCTTTTAAGCTTAAATCCACAACCGCTCTTGCTTGCTTTCCCATTTTTACCTCCTTGTGTACAAACACAACACCGGCACAATCGCTCTTAGCGCCGGATGGCTAACCTTAGCCTTCTAACTTCAAATTATACTTCTTTATATTATTATCCGCAATCTCCTGGATCTTTTTTATCTCTTCAGGATTATTGAGGAGGTGTTTAAATCTGCCTTGAGTTTTTAAATATTCCTCAACCGGTTTAGGAGCAATCTGTTTACGGCCGGTTAAGACCCCATTTTCATATTCAAATAAAGGATAAAGCCCGGTCTCGACAGCTAATTTTGAAACCGGCAGCATCTGATTTGATTCATGGCGCCAACCTAAAGGACAAGATGAATGTATCTGAATATATTTCGGGCCTTTTAGAGAGATTGCCTTCTTTACTTTACGCGATAAATCCTGAGGAAAACCGGCGGAAGCCGTAGCCACATAAGGAATTCCGTGAGCCAGACAAATCTCAGGTATCGGTTTTTTGGGCCGCAGGTTTCCCCAAGACTGCGCGCCCGCAGGGCTAGTCGTGGTATTGGTATCAAAAGGAGTCAGGCCGCTTCTTTGCACTCCGGTATTCATGTAAGCTTCGTTATCGTAACAAACGTATAAAATATCATGGCCGCGCTCAAGCATGCCGCTTAATGCCTGCAAGCCAATATCGCCGGTTGAGCCATCTCCGCCCTGGGCGATAACATTAGTCGAATCCTTTTTACCCAAATAAATCAACGCTGCCTCAACGCCGGAAGCAACCGCAGCAGAATTTTCAAATAAAGAATGGATCCAGGGGACACCCCAGACAGTCTCCGGATACTTAGTCGAGAAGACTTCTAAACATCCGGTATTATTAACCACAATCGTATTTGCGCCCGCGGCTTCAATAACTAAACGCGCGGCAATTGCCTGTCCGCAGCCGGCGCAAGCGGTATGACCGGATCTAAATAAAGGGCTATTCTCCATATTCTTCCTTAAGTAACTCTGGTTTTAAATCTATGAAATCAAAATTAACTTCCTTAGTATTAAGCCTTCTAAATACTTCATGCACAGACTCTAAAGTAATATCTCTTCCACCAAGGCCGGCGACAAAACTGCTGATTACCTTAGGGCCTTTTTTCTTTCCGTAAAATGCCGCTTTCATTTCCACGGCAATCGGCGCATAAGCACCGAGTGAAACTGCTTTATCCAAAACCGCGACCTTTGAAACGTCCTTCAAAGCTTCATAAATTCTGGCATAAGGAAACGGCCGATACGAAATAATCCGCAGCAGCCCGACTTTTTTTCCTTTAGCGCGCTGCTCATCAACTACTTCTTTAATCGTGCCGCAAACCGAGCCCATCGCCACAATCACTTTTTCAGCGTCTTTAATCTGATATTCTTCAACTAGTAAATCCTTATAATCCCTGCCGAAAACAGTATTAAATTCTTTGCTGATTTCTGATAAATACACGATTGATTCTTTCATCGTTTCCTGAATAGCAAAACGAGTTTCCATATAGTAATCCGGATCAGCTAAAAGCCCCATGGAAATCGGATAAGCCGTATCTAATTTATATAAAGGCTTATACGGCGGCAAAAATTTATTTACTTTCTCCTGCTCCGGCATATCGATTGTTTCCATTCCGTGAGTTAGAATGAAACCATCCATACAGACCATCACCGGAAGCATCACTCGCTTATCCTCGGCTAAACGGTAAGCAACCAGGTGAAAATCAACTGCTTCCTGATTATCTTCGGCGTAAATCTGGAACCATCCGGCATCACGCAAAGAGATAGAATCCTGTTGATCATTCCAAATATTTATCGGAGCGCTGACAGCTCGGTTAGCGCAAGTCATTACCACGGGCAGGCGCATTCCGGCAATATTAAAAACTACTTCTTGCATATAAAACAAACCTTGAGAACTAGTGGCGGTGTAAACACGCACACCGGTGGCCGAAGCCCCTAAAACTACGCTGGCGGCGGAATGCTCGCTCTCTACATTAACAAACTGCGCATTAAGCTCTTTATTGGCCACCAATTTGGCAAGATCCTCAACAATATGCGTCTGAGGCGTTATCGGATAGGCAGAAATTACACCCGGACTCGTTGCCTTGATAATCTGCGCGATTGCATGCGATCCTTCTATGAATTCTTTCATTTATCCTCTATTTTTAATTCTTCAGGCACCATATCAATGTCTTTTTTCGGGCAAATATCCGCGCATAATCCACAGCCCTTACAATAGGTAAAATCTGTCGAGAAAGCATTCTTCTCTTTTCCGCTAACACAGCCTTCCGGGCAAATTATTAAGCACATCCTGCAGGCAATACAATTCTTATGTAAATAATGCGGGCGCAACAGGGTTCTCCAGCTACCGGTTTTGCTGCCTTTACTTTTTAATGGATTTACGGTTAACGGCCCAAACATTTTATCCCTGCTTGCCGGACAAACCGGCTTTTAATTTATTTTTTACAAACTCAAAACCTTCTTTAACTGCGGCGACATTGCCCTCTTGAGCCTTACCGCTAAAACGGTGCTTAACTACTTCGATAAGATTATCTAACTTT
>CAYIFW010000049.1:0-4615 GCA_964362795.1 uncultured Planctomycetales bacterium
GGAGGTAGAGATTTGGTTTTGGTCAAGGAACAGAAAGCGAAATTGATTGATAATTTTAAAGTGCATTCCAGAGATACCGGTTCTGCCGAGGTTCAGATAGCGATTATAACCGAGAGAATTAATGATTTAGGGGAGCACTTTAAATCACATAAAAAAGATCTGCATTCTCGTCGTGGTTTGCTTTTATTGGTCAGCAGGCGCCGCAGGCTTCTTAAGTACCTCAAAGATAAGGATATGAAGAAGTACGAAGAGATCCTGGGTAAACTCAAGCTTAGAAAGTAAGCCCCGTAACATTTAAATCCAAAAAAGAAAGAGAAATCATGCAAACTAAAAGCTTAAAAATTAAATTTGGCAAAGATGACCTTGTTCTGGAAACAGGAAAGTTTGCTAAGCAGGCAAATGGCTCGGTTACAATTACTTATGGGGCCACGGTTATTTTGGTTACCACTTGTATGTCTAGCGAAATTAGAGAAGGGCAGGATTTCTTTCCTCTAACTGTTGAGTATCAAGAGAAGACTTATGCCGCCGGACGTATTCCCGGAGGGTTTTTTAAACGCGAGGGCAGGCCTTCGGAAAATGAAATCTTAGGTTCACGTTTAATTGATCGGCCGATACGTCCGTTATTCCCCGAAGGATTTTTAAATGAAGTTCAGGTGATGGCGATGGTTCTGTCTAGCGACGGAGAGAATGATCCGAATGTTTTAGCCTTAATCGGAGCTAGCGCGGCCTTATCTATTTCGGATATTCCTTTTAACGGGCCATTGGCTTCCTGTCGAGTTATTAGAATCAATAATGAATTTGTGTTGAATCCTACTTATATTGAGGCTGCTTCTGCGGATTTAGAAGTGGTCGTGGCTGCCAATAAAAGCGGCGTAGTTATGTTGGAATCAAGAGCTAAAGAGGTTTCCGAAGAGGAGTATCTGGAGGCGGTAAAATTCGGGATGGAGAATTTAAAGCCCATATTGGCGATGCAAGAAGAATTTGTCCGTCTTTACGGCCAGCCGAAAGCTAAAGTCGAACTTAAATTAATTGATCCGGTTTTAATGCAGAAACTTGAATTGCTGGCTATTGAAAAATTAGCTAAAGTTTATAAATTAAGCAAAAAAGAAGAGCGTGAAGAGAATATAGATTTATTAGCCAGGGAGTTACAGAAGCAGCTGATTATGGAAGGTTTTTTAGCAGCCGATATCAAAACCGGCCTGCATGAAATAGAGAAGAGGCATGTGCGTAAGATGATTCTTGAAGATAACCTGCGCATTGATGGGCGTTCTACCAAAGAGATCCGGCCGATCTCTTGTGAAGTATCCGTGCTTCCGCGTACACATGGCACAGGGCTTTTTACCCGCGGACAAACTCAAAGCTTGGCGGTAACTACTTTAGGAACGGGCCAGGATGAGCAATTGATCGAGGCCTTAGACGGACAGAAGAAGAAATCTTTTATGCTGCATTATAATTTTCCTTCATTTTCTGTCGGAGAAACCAGGCCGGTGCGTTCACCCGGTAGGCGTGAAATCGGCCATGGCGCCTTAGCGGAAAAAGCATTGCTGGCGGTTATGCCTAATAAAGAGAAATTTCCTTATACAATCAGAGTTGTTTCAGAAATATTGGAATCTAATGGTTCCAGCTCGATGGCTTCGGTTTGCGCGGCGACGCTTTCATTGATGGATGCCGGTGTTCCAATCAAAGAAGCTGTAGGCGGAGTGGCTTTAGGTTTAGTTAAAGAAGGCAACAAAACGGTTATCTTAACCGATATTGCGGGATTAGAGGATCATTTCGGGGATATGGATTTTAAGGTTGCCGGAACAAAAACCGGAGTCACTGCGGTGCAGATGGATCTTAAAATTGATGGAATTTCTCTAGAGTTACTTAAAGATTGTTTAGCGCAATCCAAAGAAGGAAGATTATTCATTTTGGATAAGATAAGCGCAGCATTAACTGCCCCCAGGTCAGAGCTTTCTGCTTATGCTCCGCGCATTGATGTTTTAAAGATTAATACCGAGAAAATCGGAGAGCTGATCGGGCCGGGCGGTAAAACGATTAAAGCAATAATTGCCGCAACCGGCGCCAGCATTGATATTAAAGATGACGGCACGGTTTTGGTTGGTTCTACTATTGCGGAAAAATCCGATGCGGCGATTAAAATGATCCGGGCGATTACCGATGAAGTTGAAGTGGGCAGGGTTTATTTCGGCAAGGTCAAACGGATTATGCAGTTTGGCGCTTTTGTCGAGATAGCTCCGCGCAAAGAAGGCCTGGTGCATGTTTCCGAATTATCCAAAGATTTCATTAAGAAAATTGATGATGTGGTTAAAGTCGGCGATGAATTTAAAGTTAAGGTTATCGGCGTAGATGAGTTAGGCAGGATTAATTTAAGCAAGAAGCAGGCCGAACCCGAGCAGCCCAGCAGTTAATCTTTAGAAGTGAGAGAAAGAAGAATTAATGAAGTCAAAGGCGTAATTTTAGTAGCAGTAGGGCTGATGGTTTTAGCCAGCCTTATCCGCTTTGATCGCCTAGACCTTGTTTTTTATACCTCGCATCCAAATTTCCCCCCTAAAAATCTTTTGGGAATCTTCGGCGCCTATTTAGGCGGTTTTATCGTATTGCTCTTCGGCAATATCACTAGCTTTATCCTTCCGTTTTTAGTCATTATCCTGGGTGTAAAATATTTTCGTCAGGAAAAGCCTTACCTGAGCGTTGCCCGTATCGTCGGCGTATTCGTGCTGCTGGTTTCCATAAGTTCTCTTATCGGTATGTTTAATTTACATAATGACCTGGTAAGGTTTCAAACCGCCGGATTCTTCGGCGCCCTTACTTCCTTTGCTGCTTCCAAATATTTCGCTCCCCTGGGCGCTTTTATAATTTTTGTCAGTTTTATTATTATTTACTGGGCCTTGATTAACGAAGCGCTTATCTCTTCGCTTTTTTCCAAGCTGGGGGCAAACTTAAAATCTTTTTTCTCCGGGTTAGCATTTTTTTCTTTCAAACGTAAATCTACCGAAGTTAAAGTCAAACCGAATTTAATTAACAAAGGAAATTTGTTTTCTAAAAAACAAAATTTTGAAGCTACGGCTAATCTCAAACCTAAAATATTTATGCCAGCCGATGGGGCGTCAAAAGTAAAGATTCAAATTAAAGATAAACCTCCGACAGAGACGGCTAAAGTTAGGCCAAGTGAATTAAAAATCGGCGATTATCACCTTCCTTCTTTGGATTTATTGGATGAGCCTCCGGCTCCGGACAATAAACAAATGAAAGAGGATCTGGAAGCCTGCGCCCGGACATTAGAGGATACATTAGAAGATTTTGGGATCACGGCTAAAGTTACCGATATTATCCGCGGCCCGGTGATTACCCGTTATGAACTTGAACCAGCTCCGGGGGTAAAGATTAACCGGATTGAAGCCTTAAGCGATGACATTGCCTTGGCGATTAAGGCTCAGTCGATTAGAATTATCGCTCCGATTCCGGGCAAGGGCAGAGTGGGGGTCGAGGTTCCGAATTTGCATAGCGCTTTAGTCTGCATTAAAGATTTACTTACCTGCGCGGATTTTCATAGACCAAGATCAGCCTTGACAATAGCTTTAGGTAAGGATATTACCGGTAAACCGATATTCGGCGATTTAGATGATATGCCGCATCTTTTGATTGCCGGAACAACCGGATCAGGCAAAACTGTTTGCGTTAATACTTGTATCTTGTCTTTGCTTTTTAAAGAGTCTCCTAATGATTTAAAATTTTTAATGATCGATCCGAAGATGGTCGAGTTGATGCCTTTTAACGGCCTGCCGCATCTTTTATGTCCTGTAGTTACCGACGCTAAGAAGGCTGCGGTGGCGCTTAATTGGGTTGTCACTGAAATGGAGTCGCGTTACGTGCTTCTGTCCGGAGCCGGAGCGAGAAATATCGAAGCTTACAATCAAAAGCAGGAAAAACTTCCTTATATTATTGTCGTGGTCGATGAATTTGCGGATTTAATGAGCGTGGCGCGTGATCAAATTGAGAACGCAATTACCCGCCTGGCGCAATTGTCGCGGGCAGTGGGCATACATTTAATTTTGGCTACGCAGCGCCCGAGCGTGGATGTGATTACCGGAGTAATTAAGGCGAATTTACCGGCGCGCGTGTCTTTTAAAGTAGCTTCTAAGGTTGATTCGCGCACTGTCCTGGATAGTAATGGCGCCGAAGCTTTATTAGGCAAAGGTGATATGTTATTTTTGCAGCCCGGAAGAGAAGATTTGATTCGTATTCAGGGAGCTTTGGTTAAAGACGCTGAAATTGAGCGGGTGGTGGAGTTTATTAAAGCCCAGGGCGAACCGGTTTATGATGACCAGATTCTTAAGGATCAACATAAAAGTAGCTCAGCCGGCGGCGGGGAAAAAGACGAACTTTATGATGAAGCGGTGCGCGTTATAATGGAAAGTAATCAGGCTTCGGTTTCGATATTGCAGAGGCGGATGCGTTTAGGGTATACGCGCGCAGCCCGGATTATCGATACTATGGAGCTGGAAGGATTGGTTGGGCAGTTTGAAGGAAGTAAGCCGCGGAGGATACTGGTTGACCGGGACGCCTGGTTGAAAGATTTAACCGGCGGTAAAGAGGTAGAAAAGCCATGAAT
>CAYIFW010000049.1:4715-8640 GCA_964362795.1 uncultured Planctomycetales bacterium
ATGAATATTGAAACAGCCGGATCCAGATTAAAAAAGATCCGTCAGGAGAGAGGGTTAACTCTTGAGGAACTGCAGAAAAAGACCAGGATTCATCTTAATGTTTTGCGCGCCATCGAAGGCGACAGCATCTCAGACCTAAGCCCGATTTACCTTAAGGGTTTTATTAAAATTTATTGCACATCACTTGGGCTTGACCCGAAAGAGTATACCGGTACAGCTAATCAGCCGCATAAACCGGTATTAAATGCCACCGTCGGTAGGCCGCTAGGGGAACGCGCGGAAAAGAAAATTTCTTTTATTAAGGATACTCCCTTAAAGTTAGGCGCGGCCAAGCCTGCGATTAATTTTGTAAAAATAATCGTTATTGCGGTATTGGCGTTAATTTGTGCATCTTTAGTTGTTAATTTAGTTAAATTCGCCAGCAGCAGGCATAAGATTCCTATCCAGAAGATGAAAAGCTTGATGCCTGCGACTATAACGAAAAAATCTTCTTCTGCCCCTTCGGCTAAAACTCAAAAGGCATTGGCCGAAGGATTCAGGTTGGAATTATTTACCCGCGAAAGATCCTGGGTCTCGGCTAAGGTCGACGGAAAAACGGTTTTTCACGGAATGCTCGCCCGCGGCAGAAGCCAGAGTTGGCAGGCTAAAGAAAAGATAGAATTATCCCTGGGAGACGCCGGGGCAGTAGAGCTGCAGTTTAATGATCAGCGCATTACCAATCTTGGACGGCGCGGGAAGCCGTTGAAGAATATCCTCATCAATAAAGACGGTTTAAAATCTCCTAGATGAAGCAAAAATTAGGAATATTAACTCTAGGGTGTCCGAGAAATCTGGTGGATGCCGAAACCCTTGCGGCCAGGTTGAATGCTAAAGGTTACGCTATTGTCGATGATCTCGCTCAGGCGCAAACAGCTTTAGTCAATACCTGCGCTTTTATCGAAGATGCCCGGCGCGAATCGATTGACGCTATTTTGGATCTAATTGAATTAAAAAAGCAGGGCAAACTTAAAAAAATAATTGTTTGCGGTTGCCTGCCGCAGCGCTATAAAAATTTAAGCAAACAGTTGCCGGAAGTAGATGCTTTCGTGGGAGCTCTTGATCAGAATCATCAGATCAAGAGGTTTGCTTTAACTCCTAAATATTATGCTTATTTAAAAATATGCGAAGGATGCCTGAATAATTGCAGCTATTGCATAATTCCGGCGATTAAAGGTAAACTCAAAAGCCTGGATGAAGAGACAATCATTAAAAAAGTCAGGCGGTTTAATGCGGAAAAGATCTCCGAGCTTAATATTATCGGCCAGGATATCACCGGTTTTGGCGTCGATAGCACAGGCAAAAGTAGGTTAACCTCTCTTTTAAGAAGAATAGTCAGTAATTCCCCGGATATCGGCTGGATCCGCCTTCTGTATTTAAATCCTGAACGGATTACTGATGAGCTGCTGAAGTTAATCGCATCTAAAAAACAAATATGTAAGTATGTTGATCTTCCGGTGCAGCATATTAATAACCGTATTTTGAAACTGATGAATCGACGGGTTACCAAGGCGCAGATTCTGGCTTTAATTAAGAAAATCAGAGAGGTTATTCCCGGGGTTTGTTTAAGGACTTCACTCATCGTAGGTTTTCCAACGGAAACTAAAAAAGAATTTAAGGAACTGCTGGAATTTGTCAAAGAAATAAAATTCGACAGATTAGGGGCTTTTATTTATTCCCGGGAGGAGCTCACCCCGGCATATAGTTTGGTTGGGCAAATTTCGCAGAAGGATAAGCAGGAGAGGTTTAATATTATTATGTCAGAGCAGCAGAAGATATCGATTAAGTTAAATAAAAGATTCCTGGGCAAGAGTATAGATGTTATAATAGAAGAAAAGCAGGATGGCGCCTACACCGGACGCAGTCAGTTTGATGCCCCGGAGGTAGACGGAGTGGTTTACGTCAAGACTAAGAAAGTTCTTAAGGCCGGGGAGTTTGTCCGGGTAAAGATTATCGATACTTTAGAGTATGACCTAGTGGGGGAGCTAAAACAATGAATCTTGCCAATCGTTTAACTATGTCGCGGATCGTATTAACTTTTGTATTTATGTTTTTTTTGTTTTGTCACGGGCTCCTGCCTAAGATTTTAAGCCTGATAGCTTTCGGGCTGGCCGCTTTATCGGATTTGTTGGATGGTATGGTTGCTCAGCGCAGGAACATGGTTACGGATTTCGGCAGGTTAATGGATCCGATTGCCGATAAAATTCTGGTATTGGCGGCTTTTGCGGCATTTGTCCAGCTGCAATTAATTGATGCCTGGATGTTTATGATTATCGTTTCCCGGGAGATTCTAATTACATCTTTGCGCCTGTTTGCTTTGAATAAGGGCAAAGTGTTATCCGCGGCGCGCGCCGGAAAGCATAAGACTGTTCTGCAGATGCTGGTAATTTTTACTATTTTAGGTTTTATTTTACTTAAAGAGATTGTGCTTAAGTATTATACCTGGAATCCCGCCTGGGAGAGCGCTTTCCGCCAGGGAATTTTTTATCTTATGCTGCTTACCGTGGGCCTGACGCTTTATTCCGGATTGTCCTATCTCTGGGATAACCGCAAAGTGATTACCCGTTTATGAAGATTGGAAATTTCAGTAATTTTCTGACCAGGATAGTTTCTTCGGTTTTTTTTATCGGCTATTTGCCTTTGATGCCGGGAACATTCGGCAGCATGTTTGGGCTGGGCCTATTTTATCTGCTTAAGGGGGCCAGTCAGCCGGCTTATTTCTCAGTTATTTTCTGCGTGATTGTTTTGGGGATGGTAACTAGCGGCCGGATGGAAAAACTTTTAAATAAGAAAGATCCCTCCTGTATTGTTATCGATGAAGTAATGGGTATGCTTATTGCTCTTAGTTTTATGCCCCATGATTTAAAGATAGTTATTTTAGCTTTTTTAATTTTTAGGATTCTGGATACGCTTAAGCCGTATCCGGCGGGAAAGCTACAGTATCTGCACGGCTCAGTCGGGGTGATGTTGGATGATTTAGTTGCGGGTTTATATACAAATATTGTACTTCAGGTAATCCTCAGGTTAGCTTCTTTTAAGGCAGTTTAAGCCAATCCCGGTAACATTATTTTTTATAAATGCGCGCCTAATAAACGTAAAGCCGAGTAGGCTGATTTTTTACGGATAGTTTGGCGTTTTCCCCGGAAAGTAAATCTTTGGTAAACAGTTTTCTTTTTATAAGCTAAACCAACAAAGACAGTGCCTACAGGTTTATTCAAAGTCGCCCCTGTAGGCCCGGCGATTCCGGTAATACTTAAGCCAAAATCGGAGTTTGTTTTTTTACGGATATTCTCGGCCATCAATATCGCAACCTTGTCAGATACTGCTCCATATTTGGCGATTGTTTTTTGAGGAATATTTAGAAATTTTTCTTTAGAGCTGTTGCTGTAGGTAACTACTCCTAAGAGAAAGTATTTTGAGGAGCCGGGCAACTCAGTTAAGAGGCTACAGAGCAGGCCTCCGCTGCAGGATTCAGCTACCGAGATAGTTTTTTGGCCTCCAAGCAGTTTTTTATGCGCCCCTGCGATAATTTTATCTAACATAAACCTATTATAATCGTTTTTAATTGTATTGACAAGGTTAGTTTCTCTGTTAAAATAAGAACAATTAATCTTTAGGGCAAGGTGAAATTCCTTACCGGCGGTAAAGCCCGCGAGCAAATGCGAGGTTTGTGTTTGCAGATTTGGTTAAATTCCAAAGCCGATGGCTACAGTCCAGATGGGAAAAGATTAAAATCAACCTGCCCGGAGATTATCTTTTCGGGTTATTTTATTAATAAGGCACCCCCGACTTCGTCGGGGTAAATTCGCGCATTAACTTACTCACACTAGCGTGTTCGTAAGTTAAGCGCTCATTTATGTTTAACAGTATCCCTGAAATTTTGGAAGAT
>CAYIFW010000050.1:0-4782 GCA_964362795.1 uncultured Planctomycetales bacterium
AATATACTTTAACATATTATCTCCACAAAATACTACCCAGTGCATATACCACCGTTATGCCCGCCAGATGTACTGCCCACCATCCCCAACTTAAGAATCTATACGCCTGCTTCATATCAACATTATACTAAAAATTATAAAAAAAAGTAAAAAATTATGCCAACCGGACAAAACACAAGTTTTTTAATCCTTATTAATCACATGAATCATCTCACAAAGCCTGCCGTAATCATGCATATTAAAATTCATGATCAGGCGGGGCAACTCTAAATGTTCTCCTTTTTCAATCTCCTCTTTAGTCGCCTCCCCCGGGCAAATCTCGCCGCAGGTTAGAATATCTTTAAATTTTTTATTTAAGAGCTCATAAGTTTTTTCGCTAAGCTTTTTATTTAATCTTATCACGGTTAAACCCGCGACATACCTTATGGAGTGGTAAGCTTTATAAAAATCTTCAATATAGGCGACTGCCTCCGGGACGCTTTTGGCAAGATAAAAAAGGCTAAAATCCTCTTTATTGATAAACCCGTTTTTAAACAAATGATCATTTACAAAACGCTTCCAATCCGCCCAATAAGCCGAACCCGCAGGTTCCATTAATACTATCGGACGGGGCTTGGATTTTCCGGTCTGCATCAATGTAATCATTTCAAAACCTTCGTCATTAGTGCCGAATCCTCCCGGGAAAAGAGCGGTGGCATCGGTTTCTTTAACGAAAATCAATTTCCTGGTAAAAAAATATTTAAAATTAATCAGCCTTTCCTTTTCATCTATATAGGGATTAGGCTTCTGTTCAAAAGGCAGGCGGATATTCAAAGCAAAATCCTTACCGGCTTTGGCTCCTTTATTGCCGGCTTCCATCACACCGGGCCCTCCTCCGGTTACCACCATATAACCTTTTTCAGTCATCTTCCTGGAAAGCTCCTCAGACATCTTATATTCAGCCGATGTTTTGGCGGATCTGGCGGAACCGAAAATAATTAACTTCTTAACATCCCGATACGGAGAAAATACTCTGAAAGAATAACGTAATTCTTTGAGCGCATTATTTACAAGCTTTAAATCTCCTTTATCGCTGGATTCCCTGCCTAGCTTAACCGCGGTTGTGATTATTTCTTTTAGTAGATGCCCGTTTTCCACCGAAGAAGCATTTTTAGCCAGCTCATCAATCAAATTATCAATGGCTTTATTGCCGACTTCATATTCCTTGGATGCCCTATCCATGATTACATTCTCCCCCAATTTGCATATTATTCTTCAACCTCTCCGATTAATTTTTCGTAAAATTCACGGTAATTCTCTTTTTTATCACTCTCCCGCAAAGCAATCGCCGTGCGCGGATGTTCATCCAAAATACCGGTAATCGCATAAGGGATAAAATACCCCCATTCAATCTTTTTCTGCAAAGGAATAAATTCCTTAGAAATGACATCCAGAATCGGCCGGATATCATACTTGGGATTCTTCAAAAACCCTAGTATCAACTCCGTAGGACAATTCCCCGCGGCTCTGCCTAAACCGAAAATAGTCGTGTCCACATAATTTGCGTCATGAATAATTGCTTCAATCGTATTAGCAAAAGCAAGCTGCTGATTATTATGCGCATGCATTCCGACTTCTTTAGTTTTTAAAATACTTTTAGCTTTCTTAATTAAAAACTCGGTTGTCTCCTGATAAAGTGAGCCAAAACTATCGACAATATTAATTATCTTAGCCTTACATTCTTTCTCCAGCTGCTGCAGGCACTCCGTAAGCTCATTATCTAAGGCCCGGGAGATCGCCATAATATTCACCGCAACCTCATACCCTTTATCCGCAAAATGATTTGCCAAAAATATCGCCTTATCCACATCTTTAACATAGGTGGCAACCCGGATCATATCCACCGGGCTGTCTTGCTTTGGCAAAACATCATCGATATCCACTCTATCCACATCCACCATCACCGCAATTTTAGTCCGGGAATCAATCCCCTTAATCACCTCTTTTATATCATGATCATCACAAAATTTCCATTTCCCGTATTCCTTCGGATTAAAAAGCCTTCGGGAATTTTTATAACCAATCTCCATATAATCTATTTGCGCCTCCGAAAGAGCTTTATAAACTGCGCGCACAAAATGCAGGTCAAAATCATGATTATTCATTAACCCGCCGTCTCTGATCGTGCAATCTAAAACTTTAATCTTTTCTCTGAACATTAATCCTCCCTAAATGAGATTCTTCGGTCGCTACCGCTCCCTCAGAATGACGTATTTATAGTTTCTCGATTTTTACTTACAAATTTTCTTTAAGAGCCAGGCCATATTTTTACCCAATATGCTCATCGTATTTAAGCCTTCTTCATCCTGTTCCACATCCGCGATTTGCCGGCCGATACCCATATTCCAGTACAATGAACCGACAATGATCATTTCGCTTATGGTAAAAAAATGATTAAGCGTATCAAAAGCATGAATTGCCCCGCCCCGCCTAACGGCAATTACCGCAGCCCCCACTTTACGCATTAACATATTATCATTGGCCCGACAGACCATACCCGCGCGTTCAATTAAAGCTTTGGCATTAGCGGTGCAATCAGCAAAATATGTCGGCGAACCGATAATAATTCCATCTGCCTTAACCATCTCAGTAATGTATTCATTGGCTAAATCATCCGTTACAACGCATTTTTTGTCTTTATTAATCATGCACTTACCACAACCGATGCAACCGGCGATATTTTGCCCGGCAAGCTGAATAAGCTCAGTCTTAATTCCTGCATTCTCTAATTCTTTAAAAACCCGCCGAATAAGAATGGCCGTATTGCCGTCAAGCCGCGCGCTAGTGTTAAAAGCAACCACTTTCATAATCTCACCTATTAATTTAGCTTATATAACTCATGGCGCTGCTCTTTAATTTGTTCATTTTCAAGATATTCATCAAAGGTCGAACCCATGCGATCAATATAACCTCGGGGAGTGATTTCAATGATCCGGTTAGCTACGGTTTGAATTAACTCATGGTCATGCGAAGAAAATAAAATTGTCCCCTGAAATTTAGCTAAACCGCGGTTTAAAGCAGTAATTGATTCTAAGTCCAGGTGATTGGTCGGCTCATCTAAAATAACCACATTAGGTTGCGTAACCATCATCCGCGTAAACATACAGCGGGCTCTTTCGCCTCCGGATAAAATATTTACCGGCTTAAGCGCTTCTTCGCCTGAAAAAAGCATGCGCCCTAAAAATGAACGGATATACTCTTCTTCGGTATTCGGCGAATAATTCCTCAGCCAATCCGGAATATTTAACCCGGAATTAAAAAACACCGAGTTGTCTTTAGGATAATACGCCCGTTTGGTTGAAACGCCCCATTTAAAAGTACCGCTATCTGCCTGAGCCGCATTAGTGAGGATTTCAAAAAGCATGGTTTTAGCCAAATCATTAGGCCCGACAAAAGCAACTTTATCGCCTTTTTGGATTGTAATATTAAGCCGTTCAAACACTACTACCCCGTCAACTTTTTTAAAAAGATTGTCGATGCTTAAAAGATCATTACCCGCTTCGCGCTCCGGCTCAAAATTAATATAAGGATATTTACGCGAAGATGGCTGGATATCTTCAACGTTAAGCTTTTCAAGGATTTTCTTACGGCTGGTTGCCTGACGTGATTTAGAAGCATTATTGGCAAAACGCATAATAAAGTCTTTTAAATCTTTACGCTTTTCCTCTATCTTTTTATTTACTTCACTGCGCTGCCGGGCGGCTAGCTGGCTAGCCTCAGACCAGAAAGTATAATTACCCGCGTAAAGCCGGATTTTAGCAAAATCAATATCGGCAATATGCGTGCAAACCTTATCCAGAAAATGCCGGTCATGGGAAACAATAATCGCGATATTCTGAAAATCACAAAGAAATTCTTCCAACCACATACTTGATTCTACATCTAAATGATTAGTCGGTTCATCCAGAAGCAGAATATCGGGATTGCCGAATAATGCCTGAGCTAATAATACCCGAAACTTTTGCCCCGCCTCCAACTGGCTCATCTGCGCTGAATGCAGAGATTCTTCGATACCCAGGTCACTTAAAAGTTTAGCCGCGTCAGAATCAGCATTCCAGCCTCCCAGTTCGCTAAACTCCTCCTCTAATCTTGAGGCCTGCATGCCGTCCTCATCGCTAAACGGAGTTTTGGAATAAATCGCATCCTTTTGGGTTATAATTTCATAAAGCCTTTTATGCCCCATAATCACTGTGGCCAGGACCTGATACTGATCAAAAGCAAATTGGTCCTGTTTTAAAACTGAAATGCGCTTGCCCGCGGATATAACAACTTCTCCTGCGCTAGAATCAATCTCACCGGAGAGGATCTTTAAAAAAGTAGATTTACCTGAACCGTTTGCTCCAATTAGGCCATAACAATTTCCGGGCGCAAAAACAATATTAACGCCGGTAAACAATTTACGCTGCCCAAATTGAAGTGATACATTATTTACGGAAATCATAGTTTATAAATAGGGATTTTTTAATGTGCCGGTGAGAAACAAGCCCTCTGCAATTTAATTATTGCAGAGGGCTTAAAATACTTATCTACGGCCTCCACCGCGAGGACCACCTTGATTCATTTTCGGAGCTTTATTTGGGCTTGCACCAGGTCCGCCTTGCGGGCCGGGCTTGTTTTCCCAATTAGTTCCTGCGCCGCCTCTTGGGCCAGGGGGGTTATTGTCCCTATCTATCCGCGGCTTTCTGTCAGGGCTTGCACCAGGTCCGCCTTGCGGGCCGGGCTTGTTTTCCCAATTAGTTCCTG
>CAYIFW010000050.1:4882-8589 GCA_964362795.1 uncultured Planctomycetales bacterium
CACCGCCACGAGGGCCGGGAGGATTATTATCTTTATCCATCCAAGGTTTTTTATCAGGTCCTGCACCGGGCCCGCCTTGAGGACCTGGCTTGTTCTCCCAGTTAGTCCCCGGTCCGCCTTTTGGTCCGGGAGGATTATTATCCCAATCCTTCTTAGGAGGCAGGTAGCCTTCTTTTTTTACTTCTTGGACATCACCTTTATATTCCTGCATATCAGATCGCATTTCCTTTTTATCCTGAATCATTTGCTGAACGTTTTCATGATGTGTAGATTTAAGCTGCTCTCTAAGTTTGCGAGCTGTTTCCATGTCCCCTGATTGAATCGCCGCGTGTATCTGATCTCTTAATTGCTTTTCTTCTGTTCTTGCTTCCTGAGCGTTTTCTTTAATCTGATCACGCTGTTCCTTAATTTCCTGCCGGTCAGAAATTAACTCCTGTTTCCAATCAGCAGTTTCAGTGGCCGAAGAAACCGGTTGCTGAGAATCTGAAACCGCCTCATCCTCTGCATGTATTTTCCCGATGTTAGAAAGAAAAATACAGGCTACAGCACAACTAAAAACAACAAATCTTTTCCCCATTTTCTTTCCTCCCTTTCTTACTTTGCTTTCCCTTGATTAGCTACTGCTTCCATGGCTTTTTTCACTTCTTCAGGGTCACCTAAATAATAACTCCTAATCGGCTTTAAATTATCCTCTAATTCATAAACTAAAGGCAGGCCAGTAGGAATATTTAAATTAACAATTTTTTCTTCGGAAATATTATCCAGGTATTTAACTAAAGCCCGTAATGAATTACCGTGCGCGGCAATAATTACCCTTTTGCCACCTTTAACGGCAGGCGCAATTGTTTTATGCCAATAAGGTAAAAATCTGGCAACGGTATCCTTCAAACATTCGGTAAGCGGCAATTCTTCCGGTTTAAGGTCCTTATATCGGGCCTCATGCCCCGGATAACGGGAATCTTTTTTATCTAAAGGCATCGGAGGAATATCATAACTTCTTCTCCAAATTAAAACCTGTTCTTCTCCATACTTGACAGCAGTCTCGGATTTATTTAAACCCTGCAGCGCTCCGTAATGCCTTTCATTGAGTCTCCAGGAATTATATACCGGTATCCACATCAAATCCATCCCGTCCAGAGTCAGCCAAAGCGTGCGGATTGCCCTTTTTAATACTGAAGTGTAGGCTAGGTCAAAAACAAAACCCTCTTGCTTAAGCACCTCTCCGGCTTTTTTTGCTTCCTGCAATCCTTTTTCCGATAGATCAACATCAGTCCAGCCGGTAAAACGATTCTCTTTATTCCAGGTACTTTCTCCGTGCCGCAATAAAACCAGCTTCTTCATCCAACCCTCCGAAAATATTTTAATTATTCTATATTTTAACTCTTAAAAACCATTTTAGCAAGCGTAATAAATCTTGTATTATCAAATAATTTTGCTAAAATACCCTTAGAAAGGAGACACCGATGAAGAAGATTAGTTTAATGATTTTAGTTTTATTTGTCATGGTAATGCTTAGCGGTTGCGCGACACCTTACCCGATGGGTATGATCTACACCGAAATTAAAGCACCCGTAGGTGCAGGTGATGGATCGTTGAATTACAGCAAAGTTGGAACTGCCAAAGCCACCTCAGTCTTAGGGTTAGTGGCCACAGGAGATTGCAGCATCAAAGCGGCTGCGGCAAATGGCGGAATCAAAAATATCAAATATGTTGATTATGACGCCAAGAATATCTTAGGTGTTTTTGGTGAATACACCACCACTGTTTACGGAGATTAATAACCGTTAAACTTTAAAAACAAGGGGACGGTTCTGAAAAACAGAACCGTCCCCTTGTTTTACCCTTGTTTTAACGCTTCTTGATTACCAGCAGAGTTACTACGTAACAAAATATCCCCAGAACTAATCCGACAATCAAATACCCTACGGTTACCGGTAAAAGCACATCTGAGAATGAAAGCTTAAAGAACCTCACCCAGGAAAAATCCTTAATCAGCATTTGCCCTTTCTGCACAACCTCCTGCCAATTCATTTTCAGCACAAAAGCGCCTGTTTTTATGGCTAGGATAAAGGTTACCAGACTAAGCCAGGTATTGGTAAGCAAACTGCCCATTAATGCGGCTGCCCGGTTTGCCCTGAAAATAAAAGCTAAGAATAATGCCGCCAGTGGACCGGTTCCGGGCATCAGGCCGGCAAAGACACCCAAGCCGACACCCAAAGCAACTTTTTGCGGTGAGTCATTAATTCTAAAAAGCTTGGCCAAGATAAAATTAATAATTTTCTTAAATCCGGATTCTTTAGGCATATTTAAGCAGGTTTAATATTTACTCCGGCGAACCTCTCCGCCCCGTAGGACTCCTGAATCCAACCGTTGAGTAAATGGTACTTCTCTAATATTTGCTTGGCCTCTTCATATTCAAAAGCTTTTAGGCGGCGATTAACTTTGGCAAAACCAGACGCCTTATGATACGGTAGATACTGGCTCATCAGGCTTAGATAAGTATCTTCAGACAATTCCTCAGCAATAAATTTCATTACCTTATCGGTCGAGGAACACCCGTTAGGCAAAACTAAATGCCGGATAATCAGGCCTTTTTTAATTAACCCATCAGGCGAGAATTGAGCTATCCCCACCTGCCGGTGCATCTCTTTAAGCGCTTGCTGGTTACATTCCACATAATCCGGAGCCTGCGACAACTCTTTAGCAATCAAGTCATCCCCATAACGGCTATCCGCTAAATAAATATCCACGATACCGTCGAGCAATTTAATGATTTCCAAAGATTCATAACCGCTAGTATTATAAACTAACGGTATTTTTAAACCAAGCGGGATCGCTAACTCTAAACTTTTAAGTATTTGCGGCAAAACATGCGTTGGCGTAACTAAATTAATATTATGACAACCTAAACCCTGCAACTTTAACATTATTTCTGCAAGCTGCTCAAAGGTATATTCTTTGCCAGCTCCTAACTGGCTGAATTCATAATTCTGGCAGTAAACACAACCCATATTACAGTAACTAAAAAATATCGTACCACTCCCTTGGGTGCCTGATATCGGAGGCTCCTCCCCGTGATGAGCTAGAAAACTATAAATTTTAGGCAACTTTGCAGTCTTACAAAACCCCACCTGATTATTCAGACGATTCACCTTACAGCGGCGCGGGCAAATCTGGCAGGATCCCAGAGAAGAAAATAACTGCTCGGCTATCTCTTTAAGCTTCCCGCTTTTAAATAAATTAATATACGCTGGATATTCAGACATATTATTATTGATTTAGAGTAGCTATTTCTTTTTCTGCCTGCTTAATCCGCTCATCAATCGGCGGGTGAGAACTTAAAAAAACTAACTCCAGCCCAGTACTCTTACTTTCTGTTTTAAGTTTCTGAAAAAAAGTAACCATGCCTAAAGGATTAAAGCCGGCGGCTTTGGCATATTTTATACCTAACTTATCCGCCAGATATTCATCCTTGCGGCTATAGCCTAAGGTTACTACATTGAAAACCACATCCACAGCCTGTAAAACCTGTCCTTGGCCGCTTAATCCTAAGGCAATTGAACTAATCAGCTGATAACCCAAAACTGCCTGCAAACGCTTTACACTATGCCGGGCGGCAATATGTCCAACTTCATGCCCCAGTACGGCTGCGAGCTCAGCATCACTGGCAGCATCCAGCAAGCCGTTATTGACATAAACCGAACCTC
>CAYIFW010000051.1:0-8291 GCA_964362795.1 uncultured Planctomycetales bacterium
TAACTACATCTTTTAATCGCATCTGGAATATAATCAACAATATCGGAGGCGATTAATCCCATCTGCGTCTTATTATTTGCTGCAATATCACCGGCTAAGCCGTGAATATATGTCGCGTATTTTGCCGCTTTAAAACTATCTAAACCTTGGCCTAAAAATGCTCCCGCTATTCCGCTGAGCACGTCTCCGCTTCCTGCAGTGGCCATTCCGGGGTTGCCGGTTTTATTTATATAAAGGTTTTTGCTGCCATCGGTTACGACAGTATTATGCCCTTTAAGGATAATTACACTATTATAATATTTTGCATACTTTTTAGCAATCAATTTCCTACTTTTTTTTATCAAATTTACATCAATCGAGAATAGCCTGGACATTTCCATCTGATGCGGAGTTAAAATAAGTTCACAGGTATGTGACTTAAGAATTCCCAGGTAATTATTAAGCGCGTTAAGCGCATCAGCGTCAATGACAGCGGGAATATTTATTTTTTTAATTATTTTTCTGATGAGCGCATAAGTTGACTTATTTTTTCCCAAGCCCGGCCCGATTATTAAAACATCGGTATTTTTTAAAAAAGCAATTATTTTAGCAAAAGCCGCCAAACTCAATGTTTTTTCCTTAGTTTCCGCCAGAGGTAAAGTCATTACTTCTTTGGCCTTATTTTTAATTAAAGCCGGATTGATGCTTTTTGGTATGCCTAAAGTTACCAGCCCTGCTCCTGCGCGTAGAGCAGCTTCGGCGCAAAGCAAAGCGGCACCGGAGAATTTACTTGAACCGGCTAAAATTAAAATATGCCCGTAATCGCCTTTATGAGAATTAAGTTTTCTTTGTAATAATCGCGTTGGCAACCGCATAGGTTTTAACATGTGAAATCGAAATCTGTACGTTAATATTTTTTCCCCGGCCGTTTAAAAAAAGACAGATCGGTTTGCCTTCTGAGTCATTGTGGATTTGGATGTCCTGCCAGGAAAGCTCTTTATCACCGGCGGCTTTAAAAATCGCCTCTTTGGCGGCGAATCTTCCCGCCAGGTGCTGGTAGAAAGAAGTTTTAGTTTTAGCATTTTTTATTTCGCTTTGGGTAAAAACACGCTGCAAGAAATCATCTCCCCATTTTTCATGCGCCTGCTTAATCCGGCGCACTTCGGTAATATCTACTCCGGTTCCGATAACCATTAACTTACCAGCTCCTTCATCTCTTTAACTGCTTTAAATAAACCCACGTAGAGAGATTTACAGATAATGGAATAGCCGATATTAAGCTCCTCTATCCCCTTGATTCCGGCGATATCTTTAGCATTGGCATAATTAAGCCCGTGGCCGGCATTAACCCGGAGTTTATTTGTCCGGGCGTATTTTACGGCAGATTTAATTTGATTTAACAGTCGCTTTTTTTCGGAAATGTTTTTTGCATCGGCATAACAGCCGGTATGCAGTTCGATAATTTTAGCCCCAACTTTCTTGGCAGCAGCTATCTGTGCTTTTTCCGGATCGATGAATAGGCTGACGGCAATACCGTATTTTTTCAATTTTGTTAAAACCTGGGTAATCTTATTTAAGTTGGCAACTACGTCTAAACCGCCTTCGGTGGTTAGTTCTTTCCGCTTCTCAGGGACCAGCGTTACTTGGAAGGGTTTAATCTTGCAGGCAATCTTGACGATTTCTGGGGCAATCGACATTTCCAGATTGAGTTTGGTTTTAAGATTATGCCGCAGGAGCAAAATATCTTTATCTTGGATGTGCCGACGGTCTTCCCTTAAATGCGCCACGATGCTGTCAGCGCCTGCTTTTTCACAAAGATAGGACGCGTATACTGGATCAGGGATAATTCCCCGCCGGGCCTGTCGTAAAGTCGCTACATGGTCGATATTTACCCCTAGTTTAGGCATTAGCAGGTTAAATTTTTTCCCCTTTTACATAAAACCAAACAATTACTGCCAAAAGTAAAGATATTAGTTTTAGCCAGGGATGAACTGTAAAAAATGATATAATCCGGGAAAAGACGTTTTTTTTATTCATATTTTTTCTCTAGAAGTAATTCCTTTATTTTTGATTCCAGCCCTGCGCCGCCTAAATCTTTATAAAATTTCTTCCGGTAAATTATAGATATATCGTGCCGTTCTTCGGAAACGATAATTAATACCGCGTCGGTTTCTTCGCTTAAACCAAAAGCCGCCCGGTGCCGGGTACCAAAGATCCGGTTTAATTCTTGATTCGATGTCAGTGGGAAAATGCATCCTGCCGCGGCTATTCTGGTATGCTGAATAATTAATCCTCCGTCATGCAGAGGGTTATTCGGAGTAAAGATCGCCTCAATTAAATCCGCACAAATGCGGGAATCTATAATTTCTCCGCTTGGCGTATAAGCTGCCAGGCTTTCGTTTTTTTCTAGTGCAATTAAAGCCCCCAGCTTATTTTGCGCAAGATTCTCGCAAGCCAGCGCAATTTGTTTAACTATAAAGCTTAACTCCTCTTCTTTAGGAGCATATTTAAAAACCTTTCCCTTACCGAGATTAGCCAGTCCTTGCCTTATCTCCGGATGAAAAATAATCAGCATTGCTATAACGGATATTCCAAAAAGCTCTCGGAATAACTTATCTAAAACGAAGAATCCAAATTTCCGAAAAACAAGAAACGCCAGTAAAAGTACGATTATTCCCCGTAAGGCCTGCAGAGCCCGGGTTCCTACGAAAAATAACAGAATGTGGTAAATAAAAAACCACAGAATAAGGGTTTCAATTATTGGTTTCCAGTATAAAAGTAAATTAGGCATTGGCATTCCTTACAGCATCGGCCATTTTTAAGGCTTGGCTTACTTCCTTTACGTCATGTACGCGGATTATCCTGGCTCCGTTTTGCGCTGCCATTACACAGCTAGCTAGTGTGCCGCTGGTCCGGCTGGCGACATTAGCCCCTAAAATCTCCCCGATAAATGCTTTACGGGAGCAACCTATAAGAATAGGCTTACCTAAAATTTTAAAATCCGCCAGACTTTTAATAATCTGAAGGTTATGCAGGGTGTTTTTACTAAAACCTAAACCCGGATCAATAATGATTTTATCCGGGCTGATTCCTCCGGCGGCTGCCGCAGTGATTGCTTTTTTTAAATAGCTAATAATTTCGTCAATTAATGAACTATAAACAATCGATTTCTGCATATTTATTGGCTCACCGCGCATGTGCATAATAACCACAGCAGCTTTAAGCCGGGCGGCTATTTTAATCATATCCTTGTTTCTTAATCCAGAGATATCATTAATTATTTGCGCTCCTGCGTCTAAGCAAGCTTGGGCGACTATTGGTTTGTTAGTGTCGATAGAGATCGGCTTATTGATTTTTTTTGCCAACAGCTTTACTATCGGCAAAGTACGCTTAAGTTCTTCTTGGACGCTGACCGGACGAGCTCCCGGCCGGCTGGATTGGCCTCCGAGATCGATAATATCCGCTCCGTCGGCAACCATGTTTTTAGCTTGGGTTAAGGCTAAATCAAGGTAATTTTCAGTGTGTTTTCTGTATAAACCATCCTGGCTGAATGAATCCGGAGTTAAATTAATAATACCCATGATTTGGGTCTTAGTGTTTAGTTTCAAAGAAGATTCTTTTAAAGATAAATTGAAATTATCCTGGTTGTAATTTTTGATTCCTGCATCTAATTCCTGACTTAGATTAGCTAAGCCAAACGGTTGTAATTTTATTTTTTGTATTAGGCGTTTATACTGACTGAGGGAGCCGATCATTAAGACATCGGTTCTTTGAGTTGCTTTGGTTAAAGCGCCTCGGGTAATCGCTGCTTCAGCTCCCAGGGAAAGCATCTCTTGTTTGAGAATATTAGCGGCAATACTATTTAAGGCATTTAAACGGATGAGGAAAGCTTGGGATTTAGGCAGCATGATTTTGATCCCATACGGATCAACACCAATATCCTGCAGCATTTTTCTAATTACATCAGGTGAGCTAAAATGGAAAATACGCATTTTTTCTTTAGGCCAGGTCGCTTTTTTCAATACCGAGTATTTTTTTGACTTCCTCTCCGCTTAAAACTTCTTTTTCCAGCAGTGAGTTTGAAAGGAGCTTAAGCTTATCCAGGTTATTTCTTAAGACCTCTTTCGATTTAGCATAAGCGCCATCGATGATTTTTTTAACTTCTTCATCGATAATATTGGCAGTTTGATCGCTGTAATTCTTTTCTTCCATAATATCGCGGCCCAAAAATACCAATCCTTCTCTTTTTCCCAAAGTTAAATTCCCCAGCCGTTCGGACATTCCGAACTGAGTAACCATGCGCCTGGCCATACCTGTAGCTACCTCTAAATCATTTTGGGCCCCGGTGGTGACTCCGTTTAAATTTAGTTCTTCTGAGGCGCGCCCCCCCAGTATCATTGTGATTTCGGCGACTAACTCTGTTTTAGTCCAATAATGCCTGTCCTCCAGCGGCGGAGTAAAAGTATATCCTCCGGCCAGGCCTCGAGGAATAATAGAAACTTTTTTTAAAGGATTAACTTCCGGGAGTAATAAAGAAAGCAAGGCATGCCCGGATTCATGGAGCGAAGTGATCTCCTTTTCTTTTTTGGACATGATATGGCTTTTCTTTTCCGGCCCCATCAATACCCGTTCTACGGATTTATCCAGGTCAATCTCTTCCACGGCTTCTTTATTGTTGCGCGCGGCCATTAGCGCGGCTTCGTTACAGAGATTGGCAAGATCCGCTCCGGAAAAACCGGGAGTCTGGCTGGCCACGGATTTTAAATTCACCGAGGGAGCAAGTTTTATTTTACGGGTATGGATTTTAAGTATTTCTTCGCGTCCTTTAATATCCGGAAGATTGACGATGATTGTCCGGTCAAATCTTCCCGGACGAATTAGCGCCGGGTCCAATGTGTCGGGCCGGTTGGTGGCGGCAATAAGAATCAATCCTTGCTGACTATCGAAGCCATCCATTTCAACCAGTAATTGATTAAGTGTCTGTTCGCGTTCGTCATTGCCTCCTCCGATACCGGAGAAACGCAGGCGCCCCACAGCATCGATTTCATCGATAAAAATTATCGCTCCTTTTCCTGAAACGACTCCGGCTTTGCGGCCTTGGTCGAATAAGTCTCTTACCCGGCTGGCTCCTACGCCGACGAACATTTCCACAAAATCGGATCCGGAAATACTAAAGAAAGGAACATTCGCTTCTCCGGCGACTGCCCGGGCAATTAAAGTCTTGCCGCATCCCGGAGGCCCGATCAAAAGTACCCCTTTAGGAATTTTGCCGCCGAGTTTTTGGAATTTTTTAGGATCCTTAAGAAATTCAATTACTTCTTTCAGCTCTTCCTTTGCTTCATCAACGCCGGCAACATCTTCAAATGTGGCCTTTTCATTATTACTTTGAATTTTAGATTTAACTTTTCCAAAGGTCATAATTTTACTGCCTAATTGCTCTCCCCGGGCGGCCATCATCCACCAAAAGAAAATGAGCAAGATGATTGGGCCTAAATTAAAAAGTAAAGTAACCCAGAAGGTGCGCGCGGGTTTCACATCAAAATTCTTCAAATTCTGGCGCATAAGATTGAGCATCTCCGGGTCATTTTCGGGAATATTCACAAAAAACTTTGAATTATCCGCGTATTCTCCCTGCAGGATAGTTTCGGTTTTGGTAACCTGCTTGAAACGCTCAGGATTAGTTTTTAAAATCTGATAAAATTGGCTGTAAGAGATTTCTTTAGGGACGCCGCTGATGGGAATATTATTAAAAGCGTTCATTAAGAAAATAAGCAGGAAAAAAACCAGGATCCATCCTAAAGGAAAGCGTTTGATTTTATCGTTTTTGTTGGATTTGTTCTTATTTTTTAAAGGCATTTTATTTCTCCGATTTTAAATAGGTTAAGAAAAATTATTATAGCTGTTAATAGTCGTAAAATCAAGTATTTTATGGATTTAGCGCTTATAGAATCGCAGGCAATTCAGGATTTTTTGCGCTGAGATTCCTTTGGGCAGGTCAACAATTGAGCCTGTAGGGCGGTTAATCAGTAAATCTTCGATCTCTTTAATATGTGTAAAACTTATTCTGCGCGTATCTCCCTGCAGATGCCCGATTGCCTGCCTAATTTTTAAGCGCATAATTGCCGGGTGCAGCCGTAAAAATTTCTTTAAATTAAACCTTAAGTTGTTGCCTTTTAAGCTTTTTTTGGCTGCCTGGTTAAGGTAGGCATAGTCATCGTAAGAGCTTTGGGCTAGATTAGAGAGCAGCTCAACGATATTGCGGTTAAATTTATTTTTAAGCAAAGGAATAAGTTTGTGGCGGATTTTATTGCGTAAAAATACATCTTCCTGGTTGGTTGGATCCCGGCGCGCCGGGATACCTTTTCTTTTTAAATATCGCTCTATCTGGCTGCGGGGGGTTTTTAAAAGCGGCCGGATAAAAATTATTCCCCGCATTTGGCGTTTGACGAATATTCCTGATAGTCCGGATAGTCCGGTTCCTCGCAACAGGCGCATTAAGACGGTTTCTGCCTGATCATTAAGGTTATGCCCCAAGGCGATTTTATTGGCTTTAATCTTTTTTGCGGTTTTAACCAAAAAATCTAACCTTGCCTCCCGGCAGTTCTCTTCCAGGGAGCCTTTTTGCTGAACAATTTTGGGGTTTAGTTTTTTAATACTTATAGGAATGTTTAATTTTTCAGCCCAACGTTTTACGAAAAGCCCATCCGCGCCTGAGCTGGCTCGTAAGCCATGATCGAGATGGGCGATATGCAGCGTAAAATCCATTTTAGGTTTAAGCTTAATTAATTGTAGAAGCAAAGCCAGGGAATCCGGCCCACCGGAAACCCCCACGAGGATCTTATCTTTTCTGGCAATTAAGTTATGTTTTTTAATTGTTTCCTTAAAAGTTTTCATTTAATTATTTTACCACAAAAATGCTTAAACGTCTCATTTATAAATTGTTGACTTTGTGATTTTTAAAGTGTAAATTATGTTCAATGACTCATCCAAGAATTGTTACGCCTAAAGAACACAAAACCGTACTTAATAATTTCCTCTCCCTTACCACCCTCCAAGGCATCAGCTACATCCTTCCTTTGGTCGTTATTCCTTATCTTATTCGGGTAATTGGAATGGAGAAATTCGGCTTGATTGCTTTTGCCCAGAGCCTGGTTCAGTATTTTTTGATTCTTACCGATTATGGCTTTAGCCTGTCGGCGACCAAAACAATCTCTCTTTTAGGGGCGCATAAGGAAAAAACCAGCGCGGTTTTTTCTTCTGTCATGACGGTAAAGCTTCTGTTCACTTCGCTCAGCCTGGCATCCCTGGGTTTGATTGTATATTTTGTACCTAAATTCAGAAATGATTGGTTAATTTATATTTTAAGTTTTGGCGTAGTTCTCGGCAGCACTCTGTTTCCGGTGTGGTTTTTTCAAGGGAAAGAAAAAATGATTTATATTACCGCCGTTAACGTCGCCAGCGGAATAGCTTATGCTTTTTCTATCTTTATTTTTATTAAAACTCCCGCCGATTTCTTCTTGGTACCGCTATTAACTTCACTCTTTTCCTTAATCAGCGGCATATTCGGCCTCTATATCGCTTTTAAGCAATTTCAGATTAAATTCATTGTGCACAAATATATCACTATTAAAGAGGAGTTGAAAACAGGCTGGGACATCTTTGTCTCGACACTGGCTATTAATGCCTATACGACTAGCAGGATTTTTGCCGTGGGCCTTCTGACTAATAACGTAATTACCGGATATTATTCTATTGCCGAACGCATCGCTAATGTCATCCAGACGTTTCCCCTGGATTCATTTACACGGGCGGTATTCCCCAGAATTAGCAATGTTTTTTCTAAAAATAAACAACGGGCCTTAGCGATAATGTTTAGAATTCAGGATGGCATAACTTTAGGTTTTGTGATTAGCTTGCCGATCGCCTATTTTCTTGCCCCTTGGATAATTAAAATCACCTGCGGATATGTTTATCAGGAAGTGGTGTTGGTCTTAAGGTTGCTGCTGGCTGCGGTATTTTTTGTCGGTGCCAATAACTTTAAAGTGCAGTTTCTGCTTGTCTGCGGAAAACAAGACCTCTATGCAAAAATCCATGTTACTGCCGCTCTATTGGGCTTACCGCTTATATTTATTCTAATCAAGCGGTTCTCTTATATCGGCGCGGCGTTTGCTACGGTGTTTACCGAGGCAGGCGTATTCATCGTCACATCCCTGATTATCGATAAACTTGCCAAAAGAATCTCAGGTAAATAAATTTGGTGGCGGAGAGTGGATTTAAACCACCGACCAAGCGGGTATGAGCCGCGTGCTCTA
>CAYIFW010000052.1:0-7851 GCA_964362795.1 uncultured Planctomycetales bacterium
ATACCCTCAATGCTCAAGCTCCATTGGCTAAAATCGACATTCGCTGCGAAACTTGTCAGTGTCATTTATAGTATATTCATAGCGGATGGCTTGGCTTGATTTCGTGCAGGGCGTGTCGGCAAGCCTGCCTGCCGGCAGGCAGGGAGCGGGCACGGTTCGCCGGCTATTAAACACTCAGCGAGAGCGACGCCAGCCGACCCGAGCGCAGTTTTGCCACGCAGGGGCAAAACCAGCGTCCCTGCGAGAAAGCAAGACAAGACAGACGCGAAATTAATTATTTATTCCTTGAAAATTGAAGAATTTTAATATAAAATACCACAATGGTTAAAAGGTTCATTATCGGAATAGATTTGGGCGGCACGAATTTAAAGTGCGCTTTGCTTGACAGCAATTTGAAAATTAAAGCCAAAAATTCTTTTAGCACTAAAAGTTTCGATAACAAATCTCAGCTTATTCAGGGGATTGCCGAATCAATTGATAGTTTTATTTTAAATCATGGTTTAGCTAAATCTTCTGTGCTCGGCGTAGGGTTAGGGTTGCCCGGGCCGGTTGACACATTCGGCGGAATTGTACATTTCTTTCCGAATATTTCAGGATGGAAGAATGTAGAATTAAAAAAGATTTTAGAGCAAAAAATCAAGCTGCCTGTGATTATTGATAATGATGCTAAGCTGATGACTCTGGCAGAGAATCGGCGAGGTTCGGCAGCAGGTTATAAGAATGCGCTATGCTTAACCTTGGGAACCGGAGTCGGAGGAGGGTTGATTATTAATGGCGCTTTGTACCGGGGGCTTGATAATGCTGCCGGAGAGCTCGGACATTTGCCTATAAATGAAAACGGCCCGCTTTGCGGTTGCGGCAGCCAGGCTTGCCTGGAGGCATATATCGGAAATAATACAATCATTAAAGAAGCACGTAAGTTATTTGGCCGGCAAGTTTCGCTGGAAAGCGTTAGCCGAATGGCGGTTAATCATAATCTTAAAGCTATAAAATTTTGGAACCGGGTGGGTGTAAAATTAGGCGTGGCTTTAGCCGGAATCGTAAATTTACTTAATCTTGATGCCATCGTAATCGGCGGAGGGGTAGCCGGCGCCGGTGAAATATTATTTAAAAGCGTCAGGCAAACAATTTCGCTGCGGGCAATGAGCGTTCAGGCAAAAAGGGTAAAAATATTTAGGGCTAAATTGGGAGTTGACGCCGGTTTAATCGGGGCAGGGTATTTAGTTAAGGAGAGATTGGCAAGATGAAAATTTTTATCGATACTGCCAGCGTTAAGGAAATAAAAGAAGCCTTAAGCCTGGGCCTGATTGACGGAGTAACCACCAATCCCACTCTTATGTCAAGAGAGAACCGTAATTCCAAGGATGTGTTAAGGGAGATTTGCGCCTTAATCAGCGGCCCGGTAAGCGCGGAGGTAATCAGCCTTGATGCGCCGGGAATGATTAATGAGGCGCGCCAATTGATTAAGATTGCTAAAAATATCGTGGTTAAGATTCCTTTGACTAAGGAAGGGTTAAAAGCCGTAAAGGTCTTGTCGGCTGAAGGGATCAAAACCAATGTTACTTTATGTTTTTCCGCCTCGCAGGCTTTATTGGTAGCCAAAGCAGGGGCAACTTATATCTCTCCTTTTATCGGCAGGTTAGATGATATTGCCAAAGAGGGAATGGATTTAATCAGTGATATCAAGAAGATTTATACAAATTATAATTTTAAAACTCAGATTATAGTTGCCTCGGTGCGTAACCCGATGCATGTGGTCAATGCCGCTTTAATCGGCGCGGATATTGCCACCATACCTTTTTTAGTGATCGAGCAATTAATTAAACATCCTTTGACGGATATCGGCATAAATAAATTTTTAGAGGATTATAAGAAGATCCCTTCAGGAATATAATGTCAAATAAAGCTGACAATTTTAAACAATTTAAACTACTAGGCTGGATGCTAGCGTTTAGCCTTTTGTTTACTAATTTAATATTTGCCGAAGAGAATAAAGAGTCGCCCATAATTATTAACGGCGATAATGTTGAATATTCCGCGGATAGCCGAGAAGTCAGCGCTACCGGTAATATCGAAGTCATGTACAAGGGGTCGAAGTTAACTTGTAACAAATTAAAAGTCAATATGCAGACTAGGGAGGGCTTAGCCGAGGGTAATGCTAAGCTCCAAGACGCAAAAGGGACGGTTACCGGTGAAAAAATAGTTTATAATTTCGCTAATAAAACCGGCGTGATTTTTAACGCGGATTTCCGCGCTAATCCGTATTTTGGAAAAGCTAAAATCGTAGAAAAAGTAAGCGATAGTGAATTTATCGCTAAAAGGGGATATTTTACAACCTGCAACCTGGACCGGCCGCATTATCGTTTCGCGGTAAAGAAATTAAATATGTTCCCCGGAGATAAAACCCAGGCTAAGGGAGCTACGCTTTATCTGGGAGCGGTTCCGGTTATTTATCTTCCGCGTTTTAACTATTCGATGAAAGACCCTCTAATGCATGTCCAAGTTGAGCCGGGTTCCAGAAAAGACTGGGGCCCGTATTTATTGAGCGCTTGGCGTTATAATCTTACTAATAACGTGGATGGCAGGTTATTGCTTGATTATCGTAATAAACTTGGTTGGGCGGAAGGTTTTTACACTAACTATAGAACTCCGGGTGTAGGCAAAGGAGAGTTTAAATTTTATTACACGAATGAAAAGCCTTCCGGACAGCCAGTGGGGGCGCCTACGGAATTTCAGCGTTATTTTATGCGCTGGCGGCATAAATGGGATATTGACCAGCGCACTAATTTTATCTCGGAATTTCTTAAGATTACCGATAAAAGAAGAAAGAATGATACAGCTTATCCTGCCAACCGGGGTTTTTTGCAGGATTATTTCTTCCGGGAATATGAAAAAGACGCGCAGCCTTTAAGTTATGCTTTGTTCCACCATGCCTTTAATTATTCCAGCATGGATGTGCTTTTGCAGGTACGCACTAATCATTGGTTTGACCAGATTGAAAAGAAACCGGAGATTAATTATAATTTACCCAGTTTACAATTAGGTGAGTCACCGTTTTATTTTGAAAACGTAAGTCAACTGGGTAATTATAATAAAAGAAAAGTTGCTACCTCAGATCCGTTTGCAGCAATTTATAGTCAAGATAGGGATGATGTCACGGTGACCCGATTAGATACTAAAAATACTTTGTCCTATCCGATGAAGATTGCCTTTTTGCAATTTAGGCCATTGGTTGCCAGCCGTCAGACTTTTTATGACAGGGGGGCAAACGATCAGTCGAACATTATTCGCACTATTTTTTACAGCGGCGCCGATATTAGCACTAAGTTTTTCCGTGTTTTTGATGTTAAGTCAAATTTCTTGAAACTGGATATCAACGGGCTAAGGCATGTAATTACGCCCACCATTGCTTATCTGTATACGCATGTGCCGACTATTCCCGGAAGCAATATCAAGCAGATTGATGGGGTTGATTCTATAAATCGCGGCAATACCGCGACTTTGAGCTTATCGAATAAATTACAGACCAAGCGCAACGGCCAAAGCGTGGATTTTGTGGATTTTTTAATCACTACTGAATATGTAATTGATCCTAAAAGCGGAGTAGGTGCAACCGGGTTGGTTCAGAATAGTTTTCTTACTAACACTTCCAATAAGCTGGAAAGCCAGCTTTCCGATCTGGTTTTTAAATTAAAAGTTCTTCCTTACTCCTGGATGCGCTTAGAAGGAGATGCCACCTATGAGCATTCAGACCATGATAATATAAATTATAATAGTTTTTCTTTAGCTAGTTATGACCTTAGTTTTGATTTAGGCAAAAAGGGGGCATTTAGTATCGGACAGCGCTATGAAAGAAAAGGCAAGAATGAAGTTACTTGGGGCCTCAAGTATCAGTTAAGCCCGAAATGGAAATTCGGAATTTACCAACGTTACAATTTCAAAAAATCCACTTCCCTGGAAAGAGGCTCTCAGGAACAGGAATATACTTTAACCCGCGACCTGCATTGCTGGGATCTGGATATTACCCTGAATAAAAAAGAGGTCAGCGGTACGAGTATATTTTTCACCTTCAGGCTTAAGGCCTTCCCCGAAAACGAATTCGGATTTGATCAATCGGTAACTGAAAAAAAATCCGGCGTTCAATAGAATTATTTAAAATCAAAGAGGTACTAAAATGAATATAACAATCATCGGTTCCGGTTATGTGGGTTTAGTTAGCGGCGCCTGTTTTGCTGAATTGGGTAATCAGGTTATTTGCGCGGATAACGATCTGGCGAAGATCAGCAGCCTTAAAAAAGGAATCGTCCCCATTTATGAACCCGGCTTAGAGGAGTTAATCAGCGATAATCTTAAAAAGAAACGGCTTAAGTTTACTTCTAGTCTTAAAGATGCCGTAAGAGCCAGTGAAATTATTTTTATTGCCGTAGGCACCCCTTCTCTGGAGAATGGAGAAGCTGACCTTACCGGCATTGAGAATGTTGCCCGGGTCATTGCCCAAAACATGGACGGCTACCGTCTGATTGTCGAGAAATCTACTGTGCCGGTTGAGACTTGCAGTTGGGTTAAAAAAACAATTGCCACTTATATTAAAAATAAATATAAATTTGATGTCGTTTCTAATCCGGAATTTTTGCGGGAAGGTTCGGCGATTAACGATTTTACTCACCCCGACCGGATTGTCCTAGGACTAGAGAGCGCTAAGGCCAGGAAGATAATGACTAGCCTGTACCAGCCGCTTAACCGCCCAATCTTAATTACCAATATTAAATCCGCGGAGTTAATTAAACATGCTTCCAATGCTTTTCTGGCAACCAAAATTTCATTTATCAACTCTCTAAGCCAGATTTGTGACCGAGTGGGAGCGGATGTCAAGGAAGTGGCTCAGGGGATGGGCTTAGATAACCGTATCGGAGGCCATTTTTTGCATGCCGGTTTAGGTTATGGCGGATCATGTTTTCCCAAAGACTTGGATGCTTTTATAACTATCGCTGAAAAAACAGGTTATAATTTTGAAATTCTTAAAGCTGTAAGAAATACTAATGAAGATCAAAAGAGATTTGTTTTTCGTAAGATTAAGGACGCTTTATGGATTATAAAAGATAAGACAATCGCGGTCTTAGGGTTGGCTTTTAAGGCTAACACGGATGACCTGAGGAATTCTCCGAGCATCGATTTGATTAAGGCTTTATTGCAGGAGGGGGCAAAAATTAAGGCCTATGATCCTAAGGCGATGGAAAAAGCAAAAAACATTCTTAAAAATGTAGCTTTCTGCAAGGACGCCTATCAGGCAGCTCAAGGGGCAGATTGCCTGATTATTGCCACTGAATGGAATGAATTTAAAGAGTTGGATTTTGTAAAATTGAAAAAGGCTTTGAAACGGCCTCTGGTGGTTGACGGCAGGAATATTTATGATCCGGGCCAGCTTAAAGGGTTAGGTTTTACTTATATTGGAGTGGGCAGCGGAAATGAATAAAATTCTGAAGGATTTTAATCAAAAAATAAAAAACAAACGCCTAAAAATCGGCGTTATCGGTTTAGGTTACGTGGGATTTCCTTTGGCTTTAGAATTTGCCAAGAAACGGGTCAATGTAATCGGGATTGAAATTGACCGTGACCGGCTTAAATCCATTGCTAAAAAGCAATCTTATATCAGCGATATCAGCGCAGCCGAATTAAAAGAGGTATTGGCCAGCGGATATTTAAAAGCCAGCCCTGATTTTGCGGATATTTACGAGGCGGATGTAGTTTTGATTTGTGTCCCTACTCCGCTCAAAGGTAAATATTTACCGGATATTTCATTTATAAAAAATGCGGTTAATGCGGTAGCGCGCCACATAAAAGATAAGGTATTGATTATCTTAGAGAGTACGACTTATCCCGGCACAACCGAAGAAGAGATCCTGCCTATCTTTGAAAAAACCGGACTTAAGCATGGGAAAGATTTTTATCTTTGTTTTTCCCCGGAAAGAATCGATCCGGGTAACCAAGAGTTTCCCGTACAAAAAATCCCTAAAGTTATGGGTGGAGTTACGCCTGAGGCTACGAAATTGGCTATGGCGGTTTACCGCATTATCCTGGAAAAAGTCGTTCCTGTAAGCAGCCCGCGCGCCGCCGAAACAGTTAAGCTGCTTGAAAATACCTTTCGTTTAATTAATATCGGGTTAATTGACGAGTTAGCGATGATGGCGCATAAAATGAAGATTGATATCTGGGAGGTAATCGGCGCAGCCGGCACTAAGCCTTTTGGTTTTATGCCTTTCTATCCGGGCCCCGGAGTAGGGGGGCATTGTATTCCTAAGGACCCGTTATATTTACATTGGAAAGCCAAAAGTTTTGGTTTTCACTCACGTTTTATTCAATTAGCGTCAAATGTAATCAGCTCAATGCCTGAATATGTTGTAAAAAGGGTTGCGGAAATATTAAAGCTACGCAGCGCAAAACAGTTGCAAGGTTCAAAGATTCTGGTTATGGGGGCTACTTATAAAAAGGATATTAAAGACTTGCGTAAATCACCGAGCATCGATCTGATTAATAGCTTCAAAAAACAAGGCGTGAAAATTTCTTATTTTGACCCGCTAATACCTTTTTTAAAAATAAAAGACCTTAATTTAAAATCCATCAAACTTGAAAGTAAGTCAATACGAAAGTTCGATTGTGTTTTGATCGCAACCGATCATTCCGGGGTTGATTATCAAATGATCTTAGAGAATGCAAAATTAATTTTTGATACCAGGAATGTCTATAAGGGAAAACATAAAGATAAAGTAGAGAGGCTGTAAATAATAAAAAAAATGAATAAAAAGACAGTTTTAATCACCGGAGGGGCAGGTTTCATCGGTTCGCATTTGTGCGAAAAGTTAGTCGCTAGCGACTATAAGGTAATTTGCCTGGATAATTTTATTACCGGGTCTTTAAATAATATCAAGCCGCTGCTTAAGGATAAGAATTTCCGTTTAGATGTGTGTAATGTTACTAATTATATCGATATCTCCGGTAAAATGGATTATGTTCTGCATTGCGCTTCGTTAGCTTCCCCGAATGATTATTTAGATTTTCCGATCCAGACTTTAAAAGTAGGCTCTCTGGGAACGCATAATGCTTTGGGTTTAGCTAGAAAAAAGAAAGCGGTTTTTTTGCTTTTTTCTACTTCCGAAGTTTATGGAGACCCCTTGGTCCATCCGCAGGTAGAAAGTTATTGGGGGCATGTCAACCCCATTGGTGTACGCGGTTGTTATGATGAGTCTAAGCGTTTTGCCGAAGCGATTACTATGGCCTATCACCGTATGCATAAGCTGGATACTAAAATTGTGCGTATTTTTAATACCCACGGGCCCCGGATGCGGCGTAATGACGGCCGGGTAGTGCCTAATTTTATCTGTCAGGCCTTAAAAGGCAAATCTTTAACCGTCTATGGATTAGGAAAGCAGACCAGGAGTTTTTGTTATATCGATGACCTGGTAGATGGATTGATGCGTTTGATGCTTTCTCGGGAAAATCTGCCGGTAAATCTGGGAAATCCTAATGAATTTACCATCCTGCAGTTGGCAAAATTAGTTTTGAAATTAACTAGCTCAAAAAGTAAGTTAATTTTTGAAAAATTACCCCTGGATGACCCCAAACAGCGCCAGCCGAATATCTCCCGGGCCAAGAAATGTCTGGACTGGGAACCGCTTATTCCTCTTACCGAGGGGATTAAAAGAACGATATCCTGGTTTAAGGGGTAAAAACAAGCCCCTTCCTTGACAAGCCACTCACATATGTTATACTTTTTAGTAAATCCCAGCTAAAAAGGAGAGTTCTATGTTTGACGCAATTCTGCAATTTAATTTCATTGATATTATAATTATAATC
>CAYIFW010000053.1:0-7829 GCA_964362795.1 uncultured Planctomycetales bacterium
CACCCTTTGAAGTAGAAACAATCGCCAACCCCCTGCCGCGTAAAACCGTAGGGACCTTTTTGCCTCGAACATATACTCTTAAACCGGGCTTAGAAACGCGTTTAATATTGCGGATGGCAGATTTACCCGCGGTGTACTTCAGATAGATCCTAACTACTCCCTGCTTTTTATCATCAATAAGTTTAAAATTATCAATATATTCATTCTTTTTAAGAATAGCCATAATCGATTTTATATTACCGGATGCGGGAACATCAACCACATCCCTCTTAATCATTATGGCGTTACGTATGATTGTAAAAACATCTGCAATTAAATCCGTTCTGGACATTGATGAGCCCCCATTTTAACTTTCGCGAATCAACCCCGCCCTTATCCTGCACAGGCGGGGTTAACCTTCACTTACCAACTAGCCTTCTTTACGCCGGGAATAAGCCCCTGCCAAACCAGCTCCCTAAAACAAATACGGCAAAGTTGAAATCTTCTTAAGTAGCCGCCGCTCCTGCCACAAATTGAACAACGGTTGTATTTACGAGTTGAAAATTTTGGTTTTCTTTTCCATCTTGCGATCTGTGAATTCTTGGCCATTTTTTATTTTTCTTACTTATCCTTAAAGGGCATACCGAAATATTTCAACAGCACCCTAGCTTGTTCAACATTCTTGGCATTCTTAATTACAAAAGTAATATCCATTCCCTGAGTACGGGTAATTCTATCATATTCGATTTCCGGGAATATAATCTGCTCGCTTAAGCCCAGAGTATAATTAAAACCTTGATCAAAAGAATCCCGGGAAACTCCGCGGAAATCACGTATACGCGGCAAGGAAATATTCAGCAGGCGATCCATAAACTCATACATCATCACCCGGCGCAGCGTTACTTTAGCCCCAACCGCTTGTCCCTCTCTAACCTTAAAATTTGCAATGGCTTTCTTTGCCCGGCGGATAATCGGCTTTTGCCCGGTGATATTTCCCAACTCCTCAACGGACTTCTCCAATAACTTAACATCCTGGGTGCCCTCGCCGATACCCATATTCACCACAATTTTAACCACTGCGGGAACAGCCATTTTATTCTTAATTTTAAAATCTTCCATTAACTTCGGGATGATTTGATTACGATATTTTTCCTGCATTCTAGGTATCATTTTATAGCGCCTCTTTACATGCTTTACAAAATCTTGATTTTGTCCCGTCTTTTAGCGTCATCGCCCCTACACGCGAAGGCTTGGAACAATGTTTACAAAAAATCATCAGGTTAGCTACGCTTAACGGCATCTCAATTGAAATTATGCCGCCCTTTTGATTCTGGCTGCTCTGGCGTTTATGTTTCTTGGAAAGATTCAATCCTTCAACTATAGCCCGCGAGCCATCCTCAATAACGTTAATTACTTTGCCCTGCTTGCCCTTATCTTTACCTTTAACTATTCTGACTATATCGTTCTTTCTGATTTTTTGCATTAAATTACCTCAGGTGCTAAAGAAATTATTTTATTAAAATTTTTATCTCTTAACTCGCGGGCTACCGGGCCAAATACGCGGGTGCCTCGGGGATTATCTTTTTCGTCGATAATCACGATAGCATTCCGGTCAAAACGCAATATCGAGCCATCCGCTCTTCGAATATCGCGTCGGGTGCGCACAACTACCGCTCTAGCCATTTCACCTTTTTTTACCGCAGCTCCCGGGATAGACTCCTTAATATTAACTTTTATGACATCTCCGATATCCGCGTTGAAACTACCCATCTTCCCTAATACACAAATCAGAGAAGCCCTGCGGGCTCCGGTATTATCCGCGACATCAAGAATACTGCGTAATTGAAGCATTTAAACGATCTCCTCAGGAGTTACCAGATGCGTATCCGCCGCTTTTTTAAGTACGGCCTTAACCATAAAACGTTTATCTTTAGATAAAGGCCGCGTTTCCACGATGCTCACGGTATCTCCAAGCTTAGCCGAGCCTTTTTCATCATGCGCCTTAAATTTATTATGCAACTTAACTGTTTTAGCATATTTAGCATGGCGGGTTAAATGCATGGTTTTCACTACGACAGTTTTTTGCATTTTATCGCTGACAACTACTCCCACAAATTCTTTCTGCTTACCCATCTTATTTATCTTTCTTCTGGTTTAAGATTGTCCTGATCCGCGCGATATCTTTTTTAATCAGTGCAAACTTATGCGGTTTTTCTACTCTACCGGTATAACGCTGTAAATTTAACTTCGATAATTCAACATACAAAGTTTTTTCTTTATCTAATAACTCCGCTACCGCTAAATCTTTTAATTCTTTGGCTTTCATAGATCCTTCGTCGCTGTGCTCCTCAGGATGACTTCACACATGTAAGTTATACGCGAAGTCATTTATGCATCCTGGTAACAAATTTTGTGCGCAGCGGTATCTTATAAGCTGCCAGGCGAAAACAGGCCTTGGCATACTCCTGGGGAATTCCACCTAATTCGAAAAGCAAACGGCCTCTTTTGACCACAGCTACCCAATGATCAAGATCGCCTTTTCCTTTACCCATGCGGACTTCCGCCGGTTTCTTGGTTATGGATTTATCCGGAAAAATCCTGATCCATAACTTACCGCCTTTGTGCAACTGGCGCGCTAAGATTACGCGCACAGCTTCAATCTGAGTATTCTTAATCCAGCCGTTCTCTAAAGATTTTAAGCCGAATTCTCCGAAAGAAATAGTTGCCCCGGTAGTAGCTACCCCGCGCCTCTGGCCTTTTTGTAATTTACGATATTTAACCCTTTTGGGCATTAAAACCATTTATGCTCCTTAGCGTTGACCTTGAGGCCTGAGTGTTTCCTGAGTCCGGCCCTGTTGAACAGGCTTGACATCTTCCTTAATAAATTCTTTTCCTAAAATATCACCCTTATAAATCCAAACCTTAACTCCGATTAAGCCATAGGTCGTCAGAGCTTCGGCAAAACCATAATCAATATCCGCGCGTAATGTCTGCAAAGGAACCTTGCCCATTTTATAAGTTTCGCGACGGCCCATTTCTGCGCCATTAAGCCGGCCGGAACAACTGACTCTAATGCCTTTTACTCCGGATTGCATCGACTGCTCCATAGCTCTTTTTACCGCCCGACGAAAAGCAATTCTCTTCTCCTGCTGCAAGGCAATATTTTCCGCAACTAATTGCGCATCCCAAGTAGGATTGTTAATTTCCTGTATATCGATAGACAACTCATTTTTTACCAGGCCATTTAAATCCGAACGCAGGCGTTCGATGTCTGAGCCGTGCCGGCCGATGATAATACCCGGGCGGGCTGAAAAAATACGGACTTTAATTTTCTCCGCCAATCTCTCGATAACAATTTTAGATATCGCTGCCTGTTTAAATTTCTCCTTGATAAACTTTCTAATCAAGCGATCCTGTTGAATGAATACCGGAAAATCTTTAGGCTTAGCAAACCAACGTGAATGCCACTGTCTTATAAAACCAATCCTTAATAATAAAGGACTTACCTTATGTCCCATAGATTATCTCCTTGCCCACAAGGGCAATACCCGCGCAATTCCAATTAGCGCGGGGTGCTAGGCTTTAAATCTAACTCAATGATTATATGAACTGTGCGCTTTACAATGGATGCGGCCCGGCCAAAAGCAGCTGCTTTAAATCTCTTCCACATCGGCCCGCAGTTACAAACTATCCTAGAAATATATAACTTATCGGCCGTGAAACCCTTTATTTTAGCATTAGCTGTGGCAGATTTCAATATTTTTATTAAATATTCTTTCGATCTTTTGTTTAAATGCAATAGGATGCCTTGAGCGGTAATCACATCTTTGCCGCGGATAACATCGGCTACAATGCGTACCTTACTGGGAGAAATCCTCAAAAATTTTCCTTCAGCTTTTGAAATCATTTTATGTCTTCTCGAGCGCTTTTTTCGCCTTAATACCGCCGTGTTTGCGGAATATCCTGGAAGGAGCAAACTCCCCCAATTTATGTCCGACCATATTTTCGGTTATAAAAACCGGAACGTGCTTTTTACCGTCGTAAACCGCAAAAGTCAATCCCACGAAATTCGGAATTACTGTGGAACGCCTGCTCCAGGTTTTAATTGCCTGGCGCAATCCGGCTTTGGTCTGTTTTTCAATCTTTTTTAATAAACTCTCTTCGACGTAAGGTCCTTTTTTCAGTGAGCGCGGCATAATTATGGCTTCCTTCTTTTAACGATAAACTTATTAGAATATTTATTACGGTTTCTGGTGCGATATCCTTTAGTGGGCTTGCCCCAAGGAGTAACCGGATGCGGATTACCCTGGCCGCTTTTTCCTTCGCCGCCGCCGTGAGGATGGTCAAACGGATTCATGACCACGCCGCGAACGGAAGGCTTAATTCCCAACCAGCGGCTTTTACCGGCCTTACCTAAAATAATTGCGTCATGGTCGATATTACCGATTTGACCGATAGTGGCATGACAATCCAGGCTGACTAATCTTACTTCTCCGGAAGGCAATCGGACATGGGCTTTATCAGCCTCTTTAGCCATAATCTGAGCGCTAGTTCCGGCGCCGCGGACGATTTGTCCCCCCTTACCCGGAGACAATTCAATATTATGAATTAATGTTCCGGAAGGAATATTACGGATCAGCAGGCAATTACCCGGTTTAATCTCCACATCTTTTTGATTACTGCTAAAAACCATATCCCCCACATTAAGAGCCAGCGGAGCAATGATATATTTTTTTTGTTTATCCGGATACTCAACTAAAGCAATCCTGGCTGAACGGTTAGGATCATATTCTATGGCTAAAACTTTTGCCGGCTGATCATAAATATCACGCTTGAAATCAATTAAACGCAACATTCGCTTATGGCCGCCGCCGATATGCCTAGTGGTAATACGCCCATAACAATTTCTTCCGCCGGTTTTTTTAAGCGGAACCAATAATGAACGTTCCGGCTTATTCTTAGTAATCTCTTTAAAATCCGGCCCGCTCATATGCCTGCGGCTAGGTGTCGTCGGTTTAAATTTAATCAGTCCCATATTAAACTACCTCTATTTTTTGTCCGGCCGCTAAAGTAACTACAGCCTTTTTAGTATCGGTTGTCCGGCCCAACTGATGCCTTACTCTTTTAAGTTTACCGATAGAGATAAAAGTATTCACATTCTTCACCTTAACTTTATAGACCTGTTCCACTGCTCTTTTAATTTGAATTTTATTGGCAGAATTATCCACTAAGAAAAGATACTTAGCCAGCGCAACGTAGCTGCTGGATTTCTCAGTCCGCAGGAGCGCTTTAATGATTACGTCAGTTTTAGCCATTATTTTAACCTCTGGGTCAGATCTGCCAGGCCCGCCTTGGTAATCAACAACTTCTGATTATTCATCACCGCATAAGCATGGGTATCACTAGCCAAATCTACGGTTAAGAAACTTATATTCTTCAAAGCTATCTTTAACTGTTTATCAAGTTTGTGCGTTAGAAATAAAACTTTCTTGGCCTTTTTCTCTTTAGCCGAGAATAATTTTAAATTAGTCAATACGCCAACCGCCTGTTTGGTCTTAGGCTCCTGGATTTTAAAATCATCTAAAACCATAAAATTATTATCTTTTAATTTAAGATTCAGGCTGGTTTTTAAAGCTAAGGCTTTAATTTTGACGGGAACATCGTAAGAGAAATCCCGCGGATGCGGACCAAAAACTACGCCGCCATGCCTCCAAAGCGGAGAACGGGTTGATCCAACACGAGCCCGGCCGGTACCTTTTTGCTTCCAAGGCTTCTTACCGCCGCCGGAAACTTCACCGCGGGTTTTTGTCGATGCCAAGCCTTTTCTTTGATTAGCCCGGTAACCTTCAATCGCTTGATGCAGGCTGTCGGTATTTTGACTACCATCAAAAATTTTGGCATCTAATTTAATCGTATCGACTTCTTTGCCTTCGCTATTATATACAGGTAAGGTAAACATATTATTTCTTTACCGCCGCTTTCTTGGCTCTTTTTTTCAAAGCCTTGGTGATCACTAAATATCCGTTCTTGTGTCCGGGAACTCCCCCCTCAACCAAAAGAAGATTATTCGCTAAATCAACTTTAATAATTTTTAAATTCTGCACTGTGGCATTCTCGGCGCCCATATGTCCGGGCATATGATGCCCGCGGAATACACGCCCCGGGGTAGTGCTGGAACCAATGGAACCAACCCGGCGGTGCGAAGTGGAACCATGAGTCCTGGGGCCGCCCTTCCAATGCCAGCGCTTCATACCACCCTGGAAACTTTTACCGATCGAAATTCCGCTAACATCGACAAATTCACCTTCAGTAAAAAGATCTACTTTAAGTTCATCCCCGACTTTATATTCAACATTAGCTTCTTTAGAGATATCTCTAATCACTTTTCGCGGGACAATATTTAATTTTTTATAAAGCCCTAGCTGCGGCTTCTTTAGGTTTTTCTCTTTAGCTAAATCAAAACCCAATTGAATATTCTTATCCATAACCATAAGTATCGGACAAGGCCCGGCCTGGATAGCCGTAACACCGACGAGACTGGTGTCTTGAGCAAAAACCTGAGTCATACCAATTTTTTTACCAATCAATCCAATCATTTAATTTATCCGTTTTTGATTTACTACTTGATCTCTACGTCCACTCCTGCAGGCAGGTTTAATTTCCTTAGTGAATCGATGGTCTTAGCCGTGGGTTCAAAGATATCAATAAGGCGTTTATGGGTAGACAAATCAAACTGTTCTCGCGATTTTTTATCAACATGCGGAGAACGTAACACCGTATAAATCTCACGTTTAGTGGGAAGCGGTACGGGGCCGGAAATCTTGGCCCCGGTGCGCTTAACGGTATCGACGATCTCTATAACAGCCTGATCCAGCAATCTGTGATCGTAGGCTTTTAGTTTAATCCGAATCTTTTGCGTGTTCATTTTTTAGGCAATAACCTCAGTAACTACTCCTGCCCCTACGGTATGTCCGCCTTCACGAATAGCAAAACGTGATTCTTTCTCAATAGCAACCGGGATAATCAACTCGACCTCTAAATCCACGTTATCTCCGGGCATAACCATTTCCACGCCAGTTGGAAGCACAGCCGTACCGGTTACATCGGTGGTACGGAAATAAAACTGCGGACGATACCCTTTAAAGAAAGGAGTATGTCTTCCACCCTCTTCTTTAGTCAGGATATAAACTTTAGCTTTGAATTTTGTATGCGGTAGAATGGATTTGGGTGCGGCAATAACCATTCCGCGCTCAACATCATTTTTCTCTATACCTCTTAAAAGTAAACCGACATTATCGCCGGCTTGTCCTTCATCTAAGAGTTTACGGAACATTTCAATTCCGGTAACTACGGATTTCTTGGCTTCCGGCCTTAAACCGATCAGTTCAACTTCTTCTCCGACTTTAACTTTACCACGTTCGATTCTTCCGGTGGCCACGGTTCCTCTACCTTCGATGCTGAAAACATCTTCAACCGCCATCAGCAAAGGCTTATCTAACTCTCTAGGCGGAAGAGGAATAAACTCATCAACCGCTTTCATTAAATCCATAATACATTTGGCGTCTGCTCCATTAGGATCAGTCGCGACATATGCCTTATTGGCACTACCCCGGATAATCGGAGTTTTATCTCCCGGATACCCATATTTAGTTAAAAGATCTCTGATTTCCATTTCAACCAAATCCAAGAGCTCTTTATCATCAACCAAATCAACCTTATTCATAAACACAACCATACTTGGCACGTTAACCTGACGCGCTAAAAGAATATGCTCTCTAGTCTGAGGCATCGGGCCATCAACCGCGGAAACCACCAAAATTGCGCCGTCCATCTGAGCGGCACCGGTGATC
>CAYIFW010000054.1:0-7357 GCA_964362795.1 uncultured Planctomycetales bacterium
CCTGGGCTAATATTTTAGAGATACCTAATTCTTTGGAAAACTGATTTTGCAGCGAGACATGAGGAGTGGCTAATTTTAAAATTTTGTGAGTCATTATTTAAGGAAGATCCCGCCTATTGCATCTTAAAGTATACGCTAGAAGCGGCGGGATGATTTCAGGTATTAGTTGACGGAAATCACATTTTTTCAGGTTGAGCAATTCCTAAAAGCTCTAATCCACAGGCCAAAACTATCTTTACTCCTTTAATCAAAGCCAACCGGGCCCCCGTTACAACGTCTTGTTGGCCTAAAACCCGGTGTAAATCGTAAAATTTATGGAAACTTTCGGCGACCTCCTGAAGATATACCGTAACCATATACGGGTCGCAGGTAAACAGGCAAATACTCAGAGTCGCTTCAAATTCCAGCAGCTTTTTAATCAAAGCTAATTCTTCTTTTTCCTTTAATACCGATAAATCTAAATCATCTTTAATTTCTACCGCGCTAGAGCGCAATATGCTGCAAATACGCGCATGCGCATACTGGACATAATAAACGGGGTTCTCCGCAGATTGTTTTTTAGCCACCTCCAGATCAAAATCCAAATGGCTGGCTGTGCGGCGCATTAAAAAGAAGAATCTTGCGGCATCCGCGCCTACTTCATCTAAAACCTCCCGCAAAGTAATATATTGGCCGCGACGCGTGGACATTTGAATCTCCTGTCCATTCCTAAAAATGGTCGCTAATTGGACAATCACCACGGATAGATCATCCTGCTTATGTCCAAACGCCTCCAGCGAGGCCTTAATCCGGTTGATATAACCGTGATGATCCGGGCCCCAAAGATTAATCAGCCAAACAAAGCCGCGCTTAAATTTATCTTCATGATAGGCCATATCCGGAGCCAAATACGTCTGGCTGCCATCGCTTTTAATAATTACCCGGTCTTTATCATCACCAAAAGCCGTGGACTTAAACCAAAGCGCCCCGTCCTGCTCGTATAAATATTCTTTTTTCTTCAGCTGTTCAAAAGCTTCTTCAACCTTGCCACTTTTGTCCAACTCTTTCTGCGAATACCAGCAGTCAAATTTAACTCCAAAATCAATCAACTCCTGTTTAATAATTTTTAGGATGTGGTCAGCAGCAAAATCACCTAAATTTTCTTCTTTAATTTCCTGATCAATCGCTAATTGAGCAATATCTTTAATGTAATCGCCCTGATAATAATTTTCCGGAAACTCAATTGTCTGGCCTTTTAATTCCTGAAGCCGCAACCCAACGGATTTGCCCAGAATATTGATCTGATTGCCTTCATCATTAAGATAAAATTCCCGGCTGACTTTAAAACCGATAAAAGACAAAACATTGGCCAGGCAGTCCCCGACCGCCGCCTGACGCGCATGAGCTACGGATAAAGCACCGGTAGGATTAGCGCTAACAAATTCAATTAAGACTTTCTTGCCGTGGCCTAAATCCGGCTTTAACGCCGCTTGGCCTTGAATAATTATTTTACGCAGCTTCTCATAAAAATAGCCTGCCTTAACATAAAAATTTATGAACCCTGCCCCCTCAACCTTGACCTGGGTAATTAAATCCTTTAGATTCGTACTGTTGATTTCTTGCTGCAGAGATTCGATTAATTGATTGGCAATTTCCCGGGGCGGTTTTTTAAGCTGCTTACTTAATTTTAAAGCGATATTGGTAGTAAAATCACCGAAGCGGTTATCCGTAGGCAAATCAAGCGAAATGGGTTCGCTATTATCTTGAGCATAGCCTAAGCCAGCTAAGGAGCGACTAACTAAGACGATGAGTTCCTCTTGAATATCTTTATGCATTGATATTTTACTAAAGCGGTTGCAGCGGGTTGGGTAAGTTATTTCTTGGGAGCTGTGACCCTGATGCGTTTGCCGTCACTCCAGAGCTCCTCTAAAGAATAAAACTCTCTCACCGGTTTATAAAACGAATGGGCGATTACCGAAACATAATCTAGAGCAATCCACCCGGATTCATCGTTTCGCGAAAGCTTAGAGAGAGATTTTATTTTTTTTAATTCCAGATCATCCTGAATCGCCTGAGCAATCGCCGTGGCCTGCCTTAAGGAATTACCGCTAGAAATCACAAAATAGTCGCAAAACCCGGCTACCTTGGAAACATCTAAAATTACAACATCCTCGGCTTTTTTAGATTTAGCCACCCAGGCAATACGTTGGGCTAACTTTTTCGAGTCTATTTGATTACCTCTATTTTAAAAATCCGTTATTTGGATTTTCCTAAAATCTTATACATCCCGGTTCCGCAGGAATTACATTTGCCCTTCATCGCGTCGCGGCCATTCTTCATGGTTACTTTCTGCTCATCTTTCATCTCTTTTTTACTTTTGCATTTTACGCAATATCCTGTTTCTGCCATTTGTTCCCTCCTTAATGAGCGCTTGACTTACGAACACCTGGTGTGAGTAAGTCAATGCGCGAATTAATCCCGCCGAATTTTAAGTGGCGGGGTAGCGCTAATTTCATTGTTATCAATTTTAACACAGGTTATTTTTGCTGTCAACTCAAGAATGTTTTCTTTTAATAAAACGCTTCTCTTCAATCTCGCCAACGATCTCTTCGATTAAGTCTTCTAAGGTGACTAGCCCTATTGCTTTTTTGTCCTTATCCACAATAACGGCAATCTGCATCTTCTCGGTCTGAAATCTCTTTAAAAGGTCATTCACCCGGGTTGAGCCGGAGACTAAACATGCCTCATGCAGCAGGTCCTGCAAAAGAAACAATCCTTTTTCACGCAAGATATACAGCAGGTCCTGAGCGTAAACAATACCGACGATATTATCTTTATTGTCCTTATATACCGGAAGGCGGGCATGGCCCTCTTCCACGAAGATATTCAGCAGGTCATCGGAATTGGTATCTACGCTTACAGCAATGATCTTATCCTTAGGCACCATGATATCTTTGAGCAAAGTATCTCCGAACTCAAAGATCCGGTGGAGCATCTTACGCTCCTCTTCGCTTAAAACCCCTTCCTCCTGGCCCATCTCGATCATCGTTTTCAGCTCTTCTTCGGTGATCAAGGGAGATTTTTTGGTAACGCTTAAGCCGAAAATTTTTAAAATAAGATTACTGATCCCGATAAAAAATATAATCAACGGTTTAAAAATTACCAAAACTACCTCCATGATCGGGGCGGTGATCAAAGCCATCTTTTCCGTATGCTTGGCCGCCAGAATCTTGGGAGTTACTTCGCAAAAAATAAGCAAGACTAGAGTAGTGGCAAAAGTAGAAGCAACCACACCCCAACGATATCCGTAAATCTGGACAAAAATACCGGTGACAATTGCTGAAACCGCGATATTGACGATATTATTGCCGATAAGAATAGCGGCGATCACTTTATCCAATTTAGATACCAAGCGGTGAATACTGGCAGATCCTTTGATATTTTTTTGCACCATATGGCGCAGTTTGATCTTATTTAATCCAATGATGGCGGTTTCTGAGGAAGAAAAAAAGAAGGAAAGTACAGCCAACAACAGTAAAATTAAAGCAATAATCATTTTATCCTAAATTGAGTTTAAGGTAGATATTTTGTTCGCTTTTCTCCAGCGGGCCGATCAAGGCCAGGTTTATTTCTTGATTCTGAAATATTTCTCCGGCAACTTTACGCACATCTTCCCTGCTCACTTTATTTACCTCTTTAATGATCTGCTCTAGGGTATAGACCTTATCCAAACAGGCAACACTCTCACCCATCCAGAGCATATATTCCATCGTATCTTCCAGGGCAAGACTTAGCTGGCCCAGGCAAAACTCCTTGGCCCGCTTAAATTCATCTTTACCGATAAGGGTTTTAGGTACTTTGGCTAATTCCTGAAGAATTAAACTTAAGCAATCCTCAACTTTACGATTATCAATTCCGGCATGGACCAAAAACGCTCCGGTATCATGATAACGCTTAAGGCCGGTGCCAATCTCATAAGCTAGGCCTCTTTTTTCCCTGACTTCATTAAACAGGCGGCTAGACATATTGGCGCCTAAAATTATATGCAATATCGCCTGGGCATGCCTTAAAGGATGATCGCGCTTTAGAGAATGAAAACCCATCGCCATATGCGTTTGTTCGGTCTCTTTAGGGAAAATTTTTAACTGCGGTTTATGCTGATTTTCTTGAGCCGGGGTAAATATGTTCGGCTGAGCGTTTTTTGAGGCGCGAAATTTAGCGGAAACTTTTTTGGTTAATAAATCATGGTCGAGCGAACCCGCGGCGCTAACCACAATATTCTCCGGAGTATAGCTGTTAGCCTGATAATCTTTTAAACTATCCCGGTTGATCCGGTTAATCGATTCAGTTGTCCCGATGATCGGGGTTCCCAAGGGCTGAGCCGGCCAAAGCAGCTCATCCAATAATTCATAAACATAGCTTTGCGGAAGATCCCGGTACATCTTAAGCTCTTCTAAAATAACCGTTCTTTCTTTGTCAATATCCGCCTGATTCAAACTCGGGCTGATCACCATATCGGAAAGAATATCTAAAGTAGAAAACAGATATCGGCAGGGGATTTTCGCCAGATAGCAGGTGAGCTCCTCAGAAGTAAAAGCGTTTAAAGATCCGCCGACTCCCTCAATTGATTCTTTGATTAACCGGCAAGAGTATTTCTTGCTGCCTTTAAAAAGCAGGTGCTCTAAATAATGCGAAATACCTTTTTGAGAATCTGTTTCATAGCGGCCGCCGGTATTGATCCAAATTCCCAGCGATACGGATTGCGCCTGCTTCAAGCTCTTAGAAATTATTCTTAAGCCGTTATTTAATTTAGTCCTTTTATACATTAAGCCCTGCAACAAAACCGGATACTCTTTGTACCAGATTATGATGTCCAATATTATTTTTAATTTTTTTAACAATAGCGCTGCCGATAATTACCCCGTCAGAGATCTTAGCTGCTGCTTTGACCTGGGCGGCATTAGAAATTCCAAAACCCACACAAACCGGCTTAGTTGTAATCTTTTTTATCTTGGCCAGATTGGCTCTCAAATCCGCGCTTAAATTTTTACGGCTGCCGGTAACTCCGGTCAAAGAAACATAATAAATAAAACCTTGGTCGGCTCCAGCAATTAATTTAATCCGCGCAGCAGAGCTGGTCGGAGCTACAAAACAAATATTGGCTAAACCTTTTTTATTGGCATAGCTTATAAAATCTTTGGCCTCTTCCAGCGGAAGATCCGGAATAATTACCCCATCAACGCCGCTGGCCACAGCCTTATCCACGAAACGCCTGTCCCCAAAACAAAAAACAGGATTGTAATAGGTCATTAAGCATACCGGCAGATTAACCTGCTGGCGCAATTTCTTGACTAAATCTAAAATTTTAGGCAGGTTGGTTCCCTTTTTAAGAGAATATGCGGAGGCCTCTTGAATTACCGGGCCATCAGCCAAAGGATCGGAAAAAGGCACCCCTAATTCAATAATATCGACGCCATTTTTTTCAAATTCAATAACTAATTTTGCAGTCGTAGCCAAATCCGGGTAGCCGGCGGTGACAAAAGCGATAAATGCTTTCTTACCCTGCTTTTTTAATTGCTTAAATTTTTGATCAATACGATTCATGAAGATCCTTATCCCCGCGTCCGGAAAGACAAACAATAACCGTGGCTTTCTTAATTGACCTGGCAGCTTTCTTTAAATAAGCGATCGCATGCGCGGATTCTAAAGCCGGAATAATCCCTTCGACTTTAGATAAAAGACGGAATCCTGCCAAAGCTTCTTGATCGGTAATCGCCACATACTTGGCGCGTTTAATTTCTTGATAATAAGCATGCTCCGGGCCGACCCCCGGATAATCAAGCCCGGCGGCAACTGAATGCGCATTTTTAATTTGGCCGAATTCATCCTCTAAGATTTTTGATTTAGAGCCGTGTAAAACTCCGGTAGAGCCATATTCAAGGCTAGCGGAATGTTTTCCGGAAGCAATTCCTAAACCCGCGGCTTCCACACCAATCATTTTGACTTTTACATCATCAAAAAACGGATGGAATAATCCCAAAGCATTACTGCCGCCGCCAACGCAGGCAACTAAATAATCCGGTAGACGCCCCTCTTTCTTTAAAATCTGAGCTCTGGCTTCGTCTCCAATCACGCGTTGAAAATTACGCACCATCTCCGGATAGGGATGCGGCCCGGCAACTGTGCCGATAACATAATAGGTATTACGGACATTGGTTACCCAATCACGCAAAGCCTCAGTCATCGCGTCTTTTAAAGTTTGTGTGCCGCTTTTCACGCTAATTACTCTTGCTCCGAGTAATTTCATGCGCATTACATTTAACGCCTGACGATGAATGTCTTCTTCACCCATATAGACATCGCACTGTAATCCGAATAACGCGGCAACCGTGGCTGTGGCGACACCATGCTGGCCTGCGCCGGTCTCAGCAATCAATCTTTGCTTACCCATTCTAACTGCCAAGAGCACCTGGCCTAAAGTATTATTAATTTTATGCGCGCCGGTATGCAGCAGGTCTTCCCTTTTAAGATAAATTTTCCTAATCCCTAATTTTTGGCTTAAGTTTTTCGCTAAATATAACGGCGTAGGCCGTCCGGCATATTCACGCAGGTAATAAGCAAATTCCGCCAGAAACTTTTTATCTTTCCTGGCCTGGGAATATTCTTTTTCTAATTCATCCAAAGCATAAATCAGCGTCTCCGGAACAAATCTTCCTCCGAACTGGCCAAAATGCCCGCTTTTATTAGGTAATTTATTTTTCATTTTTTAAAAGTTAACCTTTCCAACTTCCTTGGATGCATCATTATTTAAATATTCCTTTAAAATCCGTATCCCCTCACCCATATCCTTAGAGATCCCCTGCACTCCCTGCGGAGTAAGAGGTAAATTAACCTGCGAAAAGTTAGCTTGCAAAGTCAGCAACTTATACCTGATTCTTTCAAGTAAAGGCCGGGCAAAATAAAAAATAAGGCCATTGAGCAAAACCAATACCGCTATCCAGATCAAGCACCCGGATAGGCACTTTAAACCCTTGCTCTTTTTCTTGAAGAACTCACCGCAATACCGGCATTTTATAGCTGCGTCTTGAATTTCCTCGGCGCAAAACGGGCATTTTTTCATATTTAGATTGCCCGGATAAACTTCTCGATTCTTTGATTGTCCTTTTTCCCGGGCCTTAATTCTAAAGAGCTTGAGGCATCCACCCAGTCGGGTTTGAGTAACTTAATCGCCTGACTGACATTTGCGCTCGTCAATCCACCGGAGACAAATACAACAGGCTTCATTTTAGCTGCTTGGGCAAGTATTTTCCAGTTAAATTTATTGCCGGTGCCGCCTTGAGCAGTTTTAGAGAAACTGTCAAATAGATAGGCAAAGGTT
>CAYIFW010000055.1:0-7105 GCA_964362795.1 uncultured Planctomycetales bacterium
GCTCCAAAGCGGCTAAAGCCGTTTCAATTTGTTTAATATTTTCCGGAGTGTCCATAATCAAGGCGGTTCCGGAGTCCGGCTCGACCAAAACTCTGCCCACCTCGCTCTTTAAAGTATCCAAGAGGCTAAACGCCTGCTCCGGTATCGCATATTTAAGCTTAAAAGTCCTAACCTCCCGGATATCGGCAAACTTCTTTCCGTAAAGGGCCTTATATTCTTCTTCGGTCATTACATTATATATCTCGCCCTGCTTAATATAAGCCAGGCCGTTAGAGCGCAAAGTTATATCAAATACATCCTTAACCGGAACATTCTCCACCAAAAGCGTAATCCTGCCGGCAACATTTTTAGTTGAGATAATATTGATCTGGGCTTTGGTAGCGATAAATTTCAACGCTTCGGTTACATCTATATTACGCAGATCCAATGAAACTCTTCCTAATATACCTCCCGCTACAGGTAAAATCGCAGCCGGAGCCTGGGCCGAAGCTGCGGAAGCTAATTGCACCGGCGCCTCTTCGGCAACTAAACCGTAATTTATCGACAAGAGGATAATTATAACCGGTAAAATTATTTTAATTATAGTTTTCATCTTAATTCGATCTCTTCTCCGGCATAACTTAAAATGACTTTATCTTTAAAGATTGCCTGAATTTTAATATCACCCACCACGCCTCCCCTTTTTATAAAAAAAGTACGCAGCGCCTTAGTATCCTCGATCATCGCATCCGGGTCGTCCGACCAGGAAATCCCTACCAGCTTCAAATGCGCAGTGGCCTCAATAATCCTGGAGGTCGGGCCGCGGGAAACAACTTCAGTATTATCCTTTTTACTCTGGCCCATCTTAAAAATATCCCTCTGCCTGATCTTCTCTAAAAAATAAGTAACCGCTTTTTTAGAAACAAAGGAATCCTCAGTGCTTATTGAGCCGACTTCCTCTTTCTTTACCTCTAGCGACAAATTCCGTGTTTTATTTATGTTGGTAAAAGAGCCAACCAGATTACTTATAAAATAAAACGCCAGCGCAAAAACACAAACTGCCAGAATCTTAATTGCTAGCTTGGTATTAAATCCATGAACCTGCGGCCTCTGAGACTGCTTTTTAAACCAATTCTTGAAAAAATAAATCCTGCCTAACCAGGCGCTCGGTGAAAGCAGGCTTAAACCCTGATGTTTGATTGCCAAAGAGTTAAAGGCTGCCGGCTTCAACTTCGGATCCTCAATTAATTTTAATAACTGTTTTTCTGGAGTAAAAGGTCTTTCCTGTGCCATCCTGATTTTACTTCCTCATTAATTAACTCACGGATAAATAATTCATCTACCACAAATTTATTCTTCAGCACCAGATTTTTTAAAGCCCGATGGCATAACATCGTGATCCTTCGGGGATAACCCTGGCTATGCTGATAAATTTCTCTGATTCCTTCATCCAGGAAAAGCTGAATGTTGCCCTTATACCCGGCTTGCCTTACTCTAAACTCAATCATCTCTTTAGTTTCATCAAAACCTAAAGGATTTAAAGTATACTTAAAACTGATTCGGTCAAAAAAATTGGGGATATTCATTATTTTAGAATATAACTCAACCTGGCCCAAAAGTATTAATTGCAAAAGTTTGAATTCATTGGTTTCATAATTAAGCAAAACCCGCAAAACCTCTAAAGAAGCATCGCTTAATTTCTGAGCTTCATCAATAATTAAAGTGACAGTCTTACTTTCAATTACGCCTTTTTGAAATAGATAAGCCTGCAACGCTTCTCTTAAATCCAATATCGTTTTACCATTATCAATTTGCGTATTATTGATTTCGAAATTTCTAATTAATGAACTTAAGAACATGAACTCATTATCAAAAGAAGGGTCAAGTATAATATGAAAAGCGACATCTTCTCTTTCTTTTAATTCCTGGATAAGTTTGCGCGAAAGCGTAGTTTTACCGGTGCCGACATCTCCTAAGATAACCGAAAGCCCTCTTTTCAAACGCATTTCAATAAGAATATTATTTAAAGCGCTTTCGTGTTCTTTAGATAAATAGAAAAAATCCGGATCCGGGCTGGTGGAAAAAGGCTCTTTCTCAAAACCTAAAACCTTATAATAGCTCACGCTTTATCCCCCTAAAATATTTCAGCATATTATAACATATCTTATTATATTTCAATAGGTTTTGTCTCATTCTAAATCCCAATTAACTGCTTGCGAATTAAACTTAAAGAATACCCCTCTTCGGACAATTTCTTGATCTTCTTTATCCGCTCATCCACTATATTTTTTTCATAGAACCGGACATTCCCTTTCTTTAAAGCTATAGGTAATAATCCGAAATCCGTATAATGATTCACGGTCTGATAAGTCATATTATATTCTTGCATAATCTCTTTTACTGAAAGCATCTTATCCCCATCATTGAGCTTGACCATTCCCCTATTCCCTTATCTAGACTTTGCCTTAATATTGATTGACTTATAGTAACTACAATAACTGCCATATATACCGTAATCAAAATATGTACTGTAATTAAGATAGCTACCATACTTATGATATATACCATAAAACTAAATCTTGTCAATATAAATTTAATAAAAAACCCAGCTTAATCCGCTGGGCCATTTTCTTCTCTTTTATAAATTTCAAACGCTTAATCAAATGGTAATTTTATAATCACCGTAGTGCCGCTTTCCCCCTTCTCGATATCTATCGAACCATTATAATTATTAATAATCTTACGACAGATTAATAGATCAAAACCCGAGCGCTCCTTCTTCTTTGCCCCGGTATCGCTGATTTTAATCTCAATATAACCATTCGCAAGATTGGATGTTTTTATGCTCAAGGTCCCTTCCCCGGCCATCGCCTGACAAGCACTTAAAAATAGGTCTAAAAAGACCTCCTGCAGCTGATTAAAGTCACTTTTAATCAAAGGGATGTCACTGGCTAAATCTTTCTCTATGCTTATGGCTGAGGAATATTCTTTATAATAAGCCAGCAGGATACAAGCATTTTCAATAATCTCATTGATATTTAAATTCTCCAGCTTACGCGGCATGTTCATCGCGAATTTTAAAACCCGGTTAACGATCACGCTAAGCCTGTCAGTACAACTGCGAATCACATTTAAACCTTCCCGGGCATCATTATCAATTGTCTTTTGATCCGCCAGAAGCTTAAGCCTTCCGGAAATAACGATTAAGAGATTATTCATCTCATCGGTTAAGCCAACGGCAAATTCCCGTATCGCTGATATTTTTTCCGCCTGAGTTTCTTTAAGCGGAGCTTCTTCTTTTTGCATTATATTCTTCCTTTGAGTTTTTTATTACCCTTAAGCGCTATCTCTAGTAAAGCAAAACCTTTTTCAAAATCTTCTTCTTTAGAAAATATACCGGAAACACCCAAAGACATTACTTCTTTAGCCCTAGGGGTGCCGATGTGGGCGCTGATGATAATCACCGGAATTTCTTGATTAAATTTCCTGATATTTTTAAAAGCTTCAACACCATCCATGCCGAACATATTCAAATCCAGAAAAACAACATCCGGATTTTTTTCTTTGACCATCTCCACTCCGGCTCTTCCGTCAGATGCGGTGATAACCGAATAGCCTTTAGATTCCAGCCAAAACGTCATAATTGTGCGGAAATCAACTTCGTCTTCAACCACCAGAATGGTAATTTTATTTTGAGCCATCATCTTCCTCCTTGACTGCCGGAAGGCAGGCGATTCTTAAACTACTGCAACACGAATTAACCAGCTGATCCTTAACTAATTATTTTAACGGCAACGTAAAAATAAAACGCGCGCCAACACCCTTAACACTTTCCACCCAGATCTTACCACCGTGCAATTCCACGATTTCTTTAACAATAGATAACCCTATGCCTGTCCCATTGATATCGGAAGCCACCCGTTCTCCGGCCTGATAAAACTTATTAAAAATATTCGGTAAATTCTCTGGAGTAATACCCACGCCATTATCGGAGACACTAATCATTACCGCCTTGCCTTCGCTAGACAATGACGCCTCCACAGTTATGTTGCCATTAACGGGTGTAAATTTAATCCCATTGCCGATAAGATTAGTTAAAACCTGAATTATCCTGTCGGAATCAATATTTATTTCCGGCAGGCCATTCTCAATTTTCTTTTCGATGTTGATCGACTTGGTTTTTGCCCAATTAATCAGCGATCCGACTGACTCTTCAATTACAAACGCAATTAAAGACGGCAAAGCATTAACTTTCATCTTCCCGGCTTCAAGTTTAGAAAGATCCAACAAATCATTGATCATAATCGATAACCTTTTAATATTACGTTGGGCGATAGATAGAAATTCTTCCTGGGCGCTGGAAACCTCTCCGGCATTTTTGGCCAGGATTAAAGCGATAGACTTATCGATTGCCACCAGCGGCGTGCGCAGCTCATGAGTAATGTTAGAGATAAAATTTGATTTTAACTGGTCCAGGTCTTTCTGCTTGGTGATATCGCTTAAAACCGAAACCATGCCGATAGACTGCCCGTTTTCATTTTCGATAACCGCGCTACTAGCCCTTAAAGTCCTTTTAGTATCATCTTTCTGGCTAACCAGCTCGATTTCCTTCTCATCTTTGTTTTGGGATTCATTAACCAGCGAAACCAGCTGTTCTTCTTTAAGATTTTCTAAAATGGATTTTCCCATCTTTTCTTTTTTGGAAACACCCAGAAGCTTTTCCGCGGCGGGATTCATCATAATAACCTTGCCTTGCGCATCGACGATAACCAGGCCTTCGGCAATACTGCGGATCACCGCGTCGGTATTTTTCTTATCGATAAGCACCTTTTTATACTTCTTCCAGGTAATCTCCTCATTATGTTTCTCTTCCTGAATAATCGCTTCATATTTTTTACTTAGAGCGTGAGTATTTTGATCAATTCTTTTCTCTAATTCTTTACCGAAAGTATCAATTAATTTTTCGCTGACTTCCTGGCGCCGCTGGTGGGAATCTACCAGATCCTTGATCTCTTCCAGGATAGCCTGCTTGAGCGGCTTATTGCCAAAAGAACCTGAATTTAAACCCTGCGCTTCCTTGCGTTTTCTTTCAGCATCCATTTTCGCCTGCGCGGATAACTTGGTTATATTAAATAATACCAAAGCAATCACAATGCTGATAACCGCAGTTACTATATAGATTATGGCTATGGGAGACATCTTATCCTTCTGGTTTCGTCAAAATAACCTTACTAAATATACCATAAAAACTTCGCCGCGTCCCTTATTTTTTCAGGTTAATTTAAGGAATAGTTTTCTTTTATCTTGCGAGAATTTTTCTAGCGCGTAACGCAGCATCGTCCGAGGCATAATTTTATAATTTTTACATAAAAACTCTTCTTCCGCCTGTAAATTGCGCTTACCGGCCTCGCGCAACATCCAACCGCAGGCTTTATGAATTAAATCTTCTTTATCTCCCAGTAAAATTTTGGTAATCCCAAAAACATCCTTTAAATCATTTACTCGAATAAAAGTAAACGTCGCCAAAATTGCAATGCGCCTTTCCCAAAGCAAAGTTGATTTTGCCAAACTATAAAGTATCCGCCTATCTTTATTTATCAGAAATCCTCCAACAATTGCCGGAGCGCTTAAATCCACCAAATCCCAATTATTGATAAATCTTGCATTGGCCAGATACGTTTTATATATTTTTTCTTTAATTTTAGCATCACCTTCTTTGAATAAGCGCAATAAAATTAAAAGCGCCAAAAATCTCTCTTCATGAATCCTGGAACGTAAAAGTTTAATCGCATCGGAAAACGATAAATCCTGAAATTGCTCGGACACCTTTCTAATCGAAGGCACCGTTACTCCGATAAAAATATCCCCATCCGCATACTCACCCGGGCCGGTCTTAAAAAAACGCCGCAGAACTTTAGCCTTTTCTGGACTTGCGGATTTACGTAATTGTTTGCTGGCATCAAGCAATCTATTCATCTACCTATTATATACATCCCATTAAAAATCCCAAACTCTTTTATCTGTTAAAAATTTTAGGAGTTTCTGCGATTATAAGCGTTCTTAACCTTTGCGGATCCCAAGGATAGAATTTCAGGTTTTCCTCTTTAATCACGATAGGCAATACAGCATCCACTGTTCCCTTCAAAGCCATAGCGATAATTTTATTTCCTTTATTCCGGTTCTTCTGAAGCTGGCAATCAACCCATTTGCTCTTATGGGTATTCTCGCTGATAAGGCAGACCGCGATATCGCATTTTACGATTTTTTCGCCAATGGCATGCTTAATAGCTTCAGCACCTAACGCGTCGAAATCTAGGTCTAAAGGACCATCATAAAAGTCTAAGTCGTAATCTGGGTTGCGCAGTAAAGGAAGTAGCTTATTTACTTTTGGGGAGTCTTCAGGGGCGAAACTTAAATAGACTCGTTTTGGGCACAAAATCAATTATCCCCCTCTTTTCATCATTTTCTCAGAAATTTTACGTTCAGTCTCTATTGCTGCATAATTAGGGTCATTGCTATCCAGATATTTCTCTGCTTCCGAAAAATAGACAATAGCGTTCCTCCAATCCCGCATATTGAAATAATCCGTCCCAATGTTACTAAAAGCTTGCCAGCTACCCGGAAATACTTCTAAAGTTTTCTTAGCAAATTGAATTGACAATTTATAAAAACTATCGTCTTTATTCCTAATATATGCCTCATTACCCTTCTCAAGATAATTTGAACTTAAACTATAATGAATCACTCCTATCAGCTTCCTATCACTTGTCTTCTTAAGAGCCATCTCACATAATTCAATTGCCTTATCAAAATCATGTATAGAATAATAATAATTAATTTTCTTCATGATTTCTTCTACCGTGGATTTAGAATTAATCTCGATATTCTCTTCTTCATTTGGCGGTTTTGCATATCCTGGATTTGAAATCTCAACGATGATGGGTTTCTTTAAAATGTTTACAGGCTTACCATCAATACTTGCAATTTCATCAAAAAAATACGTAATTGGAACACCCTGAAAATCTATTTTTATATATTTATCTGTTTTTTCAATCAGTTTTCCTTCAACTGTCATGCCCGATTTAAGCACAATGGTTTCGGCAAAAACAGAGATTGGAAAACATAA
>CAYIFW010000056.1:0-6740 GCA_964362795.1 uncultured Planctomycetales bacterium
TATATAATCTGCGGTGATGTTCTGGGTGATGTCGTTCTTAGCAATGAGGCTAATATTGCCTGTATTAGAGGTAACCTCGGCATCCTCAACATCTATATAGGCGCGGTTATTTTGACTATCATCATAGCCAAGATACAGATATTCAATATAGCCGGCGCTGATATCTCGGTTATAATTATTTTCGGCAGTTAAACTTATGGCTCCGGAATCGGTTTGGATAAAATCTTCTGCGCCATCGCCTGATACAGTAATATAAGCTTCATTTTGAGAATAATCATAGTAACCGTCACCAATATCGCCATCAACAGTAAGATCGATACCTACTTCATTTTTAGCAAGGAGAGTAATCGAACCGGTAGTTGCGGATATCGGGCTATTCACCTCTATCTCGGCATAATTAGTAGAGTAATCTTCGTAATAATCAACATAAGAATCAGCGGTAATGGTTCTTTCAACAGTATTGGTAGCAGTTATCTCAATATTCCCTGTCCCAGTTGAAGAAATTGCGCCATTGATATTAATTTCAGCATAATTCTCTGAATCATCTTCGTAAAAATCATCCCCTTCAATATCCACAGTTACCGTATTATTCGCCTCTAAAGTGATATCTCCGCTGGCAGTAACCGGGGAATTTATATCAAGGTAAATACCATCCTCTATATCAGAACCATTGGCGGATATATTTACCCATCCATTAGTATTAGAAACTGCATTAGCTCCTTCTTCACCGCTAATATTGTCCAGGTTTAGAGAGCCGGTATTTGTTATCCAGATACCATTATTAGTGTTGGTAGCTTGAAGACTAGAAACTTGAGTTTCTAGAGCATCAGTTGAGCCAATTCCGTTTACTGCAGAAAGAATAAGGTTATCAGCAGCAATATTGTTTAAAGAGCCATTTCCATCAATAATTGCGCCTAAAGAGGATAAATTAACTGTGCCGCTGGGGGTAGTAAGAGAAGTAATATTAAGATCGGTTGATCCTTGGCTAAGGTATATATCTCCGCTTGAATCTGGGTTTATTTCCGCAGAAAGATTAAAAACATCTGTTTTGATAGGAGAATCTGGGGTTCCTATGCCATCTCCAGCTTTAAGATTAAGAGTGGCAGAAGTGCCGGTTATCGTATAGGAGCTGTTATTAATAATTTGGCCTGCGCCATCGTGCCAATCTCCTGAGGTGTCGGACTTATGGCCAGCGAAAAGATTTAGAGTAATTGGGCCAATTAAAGCAATATCCTCATAAATTGTAATATTATTTTCTGCCCAGATGGTAGTATTAACCGTGATATCGGCAGGGCCTATATCGGCATCGGTAGGATCAAGTATTGCGGTTCCGGTTTGATACCCTGGAGGCGCGCGGCCGTTTAATATACCGTAAAATCCTAATTGATCAAATGCGCTCACCTCTATAAAACCTGCATTGCCGGAACCAGTTCCGGCAGAAACATCAATAACTGCGTTGGTATTCACTACCGTATTGCCGCCAGTTGAGTCAATTCTAACCCTTCCTCCGTTACCTATAATACCTAAAGCCCGCGCCTCAGTAGAACTGCCGGAATTCACTACCGTTGAATTTTCAGAAACTATCTCAACTTCGCCAGCGGTACCTTCTTCTTGGGCATTTGCCAAGATCTTACCCTGTTGCAGAATATCCAAACCATTAAGCGTAATCTTACCGGCATCAGGCGCAGTTAAAGAGCCATTGGCAATAATGCTGCCAGTATTAACAACTGCCTTTATGGCTACGTCACCTTCGCCTACGAGCTCAATTACCCCTTTATGATTTACCAGTGAATTTGCCTGAATAACCCCGGAGTTATTTACCGCATAATCAAAAACCTTATTTAAAACTTTGGCTGCTAAAACTACCTTGCCGCCATCAGCTAAGATTATTCCGCTATTCTCTACCGCGCTGGCCAGCTTCTTGCTACCAGCGGTAAAGATTTCTTCCTGTACCCCTTGATCAATAACCACAGAAATCATTCCGGCTGAATCTAGGCCTAAGGTAATTGCCTCACCGGATGCCAATGCTACTGACCCTAAGGTAGCCTCGATAGTGCCGGCATTAGCTACTGCTGAACCTAAAAGCACAGCCTGCCCGTTCTCCCTTACCTTAATATAGCCGTTGTTGATTACGGATTTGCCTACCTTATCTACCCACTTACTAAAAATATAAGAATTATTATATTTTTCAGGATGCAGAAAATTATCATCAGTAATATCTAAAGTGGATGCGATAAATGAAGCGGCTTGAATATTGGCATTGGCTCCAATAGTAATGCCATTAGGATTAACAAATACGACACTGTAGTTTGACCAGAATGAGCCACCCCAGTAAGAAGGGTTACCACTGGAATCGCGTAATAAGGCTGATGGGTCCGCAGTAGAACCGGTATAAACAAGCCTTAAAGAATCACCATCACCAATATTTAAGCCACCATTGAAATTCATAATCAACTTGGCTTGGTCGCTTTCAATTACTGTTTCAGCGGCAGACAAAAAAGAAGGACAAAATAATAGCGCAACTATTATTACTGTCTGAAGATTAAATTTTATTTTTTTCAAAAAAATCATTTGGTTTTTTTCTAACTGCTTGGGATTGCAGTGAATTGGTTTCTGTTGGATTATTCATTAAATATAACACAGGCTGAGGGGAAAGTCAAGATTTAAAACAAATAAAATAGTTTTTAAAAGTTCTTAGAGGCCATTACCCAGGTATGTAGGTGATCGCTATCGGAGGGAGTTCTGTCTAGAGGCCAACCTAAATCAACTCTTATGGAAAAATCTTCCGGTAAATTAAAACGTACTCCGCAGCCGACAGAACGTAACGTATCGTTCTTCTGTTCGCCTGCGCCCGGACGGTATAAATGGGTAGTTCCTAGGTCGTAGAATACAGCAAAACGTAGAGCATCATATAGTTTTGCACTTGAAAACGGAACCTTAATCTGTTTAGGAATCGGATAAACCGGTAGAGACAATTCAAATGTCGTAGCCAAGCCGCTGTCTCCTGTTGACTCAGCCGGTCCGTAGCCGCGCACATTAGCAATACCACCGATTTGGAATTGTTCTGCCGAAGGTAAAATATATGGGCTTAATTGCACTTGTGTCTTCCATAACAAATTTGTCGAGAAAGGTAAGTTCTGCAGTCTGAACAGGTTAAGAGTATTCTTGATAAACTTTCCTCCTGCTCCCGGACGACTGGCATTAACATCCTTTGCACCCATACCACCCATGATGTTCGGTATTCCAGCATCAAATTCATAAGTAAATAAAGTGCGGCCGAATTTATCTGTCATATCCATATCAAACCCAACCTTAGCTACGCGTAAACGGTCATGGCTGGTTACTGCATCCAATTGAGAGTTGACCATATCTTTATAATCAAAGCCGAAATTTAAGTTCAGGTCAAAATTCTCTTTATCGATGAGCGCTTTGTTAGCAAAGAGGCTGTAAACTTTAGTCTTACCGCGCACATTAGTATCTTCAAACTCCTGGCCTAACTTCACCTTGCTTAAAGCAGCAGCTGCTCCTACTTTCCACCCGCCGGATAAAGGAAAAAGATAGCTAAGGTTCTCTAAATAATACCTATCTTGCTGGCCCATCTGAAACTGGAGATTTAGGCTATCGCCAAAACCCAAAAGATTATTGTGGTTAACTTTAAGATTATAGCGGTCTCGATTGATATAACGAGAACCGTAATTATCCCAGGTAAATCCTGCATGTATAGGTAGTTGATCTTTTACTTCCAGCACAATATCGGTTTGTCCCGGTTCTTTTCCCGGCACCAATACTGCCCGGCTAAAAACATCGGGAGTTTCATTTATCTTGGACATATCCCTTCTTAAAATATCATAATTAAAAGGATCGCCTTTTTTAAGAGTAATCCGGTTTAATAATAGTTTAGATTTAAAATAACGGTTTCCTTTTACTTCTGTTATGCCGGTTACTCCTTCCTGCACGCGGATCTCTAAAATTCCCATTTCTATTTTTTGCGGAGGTAGATAAGCACGGGAGGTTATATAAGATTTCCTGCGGTAAAGGTCGGTAATTCTATCGGCAACCTGATACATTTCTTTGATATCGAGTTCCTTATTTTCGGAAGGTTGGGTAATTGCTCTGATTTCTTTTTCAGAAATAAGGGTAACACCGCTAACTTGGATGGTTTTAACCAAAACTTTCTCTGAAGGCCCAGGAACAACTGCAGGGGCAGGGGTTGCTTTCTCGATCTGCGGCGTGGATTTTTTTTCTTCAATCCTTTGCCTTAAATTCTCTTCTTTTTTCTGCAATTCATCAGTGCGGAACTGCTGTTCAGCAGTAGGCGCAGCGAAAACAAAGCTTGTAGGTAGCAATAGAATTGAAGCAATTATTAGATATTTACGCATAGCGTTATTATCTCCTTATAATTGATAAAGTTAAGAAAAATCCGCAAACTGTCTTCGAAAATATTCAACGGTTTTACGTAACCCTTCTTCAAAGCCTACCCTGGAGCAAAACCCCAATTTTGACTTAATCTTAGAGATATCCGCGCAGGTACGCAGTACATCTCCTACCCTGATTGGTAAGAATTTAGGCTTGATGTTTTTGCCGATAATTTTATTTAATTGTTCGACTAGTTGTAAAACTGTGTTGTCTTTGCCGTTAGCGACATTAAAGATTTCATGCTTAATTCCTGGCACTTCCATTGCCAGGATATTGGCCGCCACGATATTATCAATATAGGTAAAATCGCGGGATTGTTTGCCGGTACCAAAAATCGGCGGTTCTTGGTCATGTAAAATGCAATGGATAAACTTAGGGATAACGACGGCATATTCATCATCCAGGGCCTGCCGGGGCCCGAAGACATTGAAATAACGCAGCCCTACAGTCTCTAACCCATGGGCATTAGTGAAAATACGGCAGTAATATTCACCGGCCAGCTTACTTAGAGCATAAGGAGAAATTAATAGCGGGAAGGCATCCTCTCTTTCCGGAAATTGGTCAGTATCTCCATAAACGGAGCTTGAAGAGGCCATCACCAAACGTTTTACCTTGTTTTTAAGAGCTGCCTGGAGCAGATTGAGCGTGCCGTTGATATTGACGTCATTAAAGCTTTCCGGGTCTTGCATGGATTTAGGCACGCTGCGCAGGGCTGCCTGATGGCTGATATAATCAATTTTTTCGCAGGCTTTAGCGCAAGTAGCTTTATCGCGGATGTCACCACGGATAAGCTCAAAGTTATCTTTGTTGATTAATTTAGTGAATTCAAGGTTGGAAACTTTGCCGCTGGAAAAGTTATCTAAAACGCGCACGAAATGGCCGTCTTGGAGGAGTTTCTCTGTGATATGGGAACCGATAAAACCAGCTCCGCCGGTAACGAGAAAACGCATAGGCCGTTAAATTTTATAAACCTTATCTTGCTGGCGGACGCGGGAGATTACCTGCAAGCCGATCTCATCGCCTTTTTTGGCGCTGGAAATAACTACTCGGTCAATTTGTAGTGAGGTAACCGTTTGGGTAATATCGGTGGTATGCCCTTTAATTTTTACTTTATCCCCGGTTTCCAGAGGCCCTTTTAATTTGATCACTGCGGCTTGGACATGGGGAAAATAATGCGTAATTAAGCCGATAAGTTTGCCTTCTGGTTTAGCAGTTTTTTTGGTAGTGGGTTTATTTTTTGAGGCGGATTTCTTCTTGAGAGCAGAATTCTTTTTTAAAGCGGGTTTTTTCTTGGTTACAGGTTTTTTCTTAATTAACTTTTTTTTAGCTTTTTTAACTGTTTTTTTGGTGATTTTTTTTGCCGCTTTTTTGACTCTTTTTCTCTTTTTTAAAGCCATGGCGAGCCCTCCTTATATGACGACTTGCTCAGATATCTTAGTAACTAGCGGTATACGGCAGTAAATGCCTAAGGCAGCTTGCATAATTGCCCAGATAGAAACTAGTAAAAAAAACGCATAGCCGAAAACTCCGACCAACCAGCCAAGCAAAGGAATAATGGAAAGTATGAACGCCGCTACTTCCATCACAAAAAGCACCAAGCCTTGTTTGGCATGATAAAGGGCAAATTTGTTATTCTTTTTTAGAACCAGGCTGATTACGCAAAGGCAAGAAACATAGGAAATTATGGCAAAAAACTTGCCTTCGCGGATCTCTGGTTCTTCTTGAGGGGTGGTCATTAAGGCTCCTAAATTACTTGGTTACTTCCAGTAAAGAATCTAAAGATCCGAAATTATTTAATTGGGTTAACGGGTTAGCGGGGTCCTCGGTCCAATTTCCGTCAATTACAAAGCGATAACGGTATTTCCCGTTGTCTAATTTTAGTTGCTTGGTCCAGCAGCCATTGGCGTGTTCCATCCGGCTATTATCATCCAGCTTCCAGTTATTAAATTCTCCTGCTAGATAAACCTCGCGGGCCTCAGGAGCTTTGACTGTAAGCGTGACTTCATTTAATTTGGGCAAGCTTTCTTTTAATATTTCTTTTAAGCGTTTTTCGAAAGTTTTATCTAAAGCCAGGCTGGGTAACGCAGCTGGTAACATAGACGGATTTTCTTGGGTGATAATCTCCCGGGATAGTGAGAAATAATCTTTTGCTCCGCGGCAGTACTTATCATAAACATGGATGTGCAGGCCTTCGTTTTGAGCCTCTTTAAGTTTTACATTTACGTGAATAATATTGGAGAACAATTGGTTTTTGTAGTCAGTTTTAATCTTCTCCAGCATTTTGAATGAATGCGCCAAGCGGGAATCAAAGTTAGTGACTAAAA
>CAYIFW010000057.1:0-6598 GCA_964362795.1 uncultured Planctomycetales bacterium
AAGCACCTCTTTCTCCAAATTCCCTAAAACTTTAAGCAAAGCTTTAATTTCCGGTAACTCAGCGTCTTGAGGAAACTGCACATCGACTACCGAGCCGTAAACCGCGATTACTTTGCCTAATTTTTCTTCGCCTGCCATGTTTAATTATTCCTTCCCACAAAGGAACACCGGCGCAATTCCATTTAGCGCCGGGTGTAACTAAGCTTATTAATCTCTTCTCACCAGCCGCGCCGCGGAAAGTTCACGTATCGACTTATCCGAAAGCCCGTGTAAATATTTAAAATATTCCATACGCAAGTGTTGATTAATTTTGGTTAGCTCCTGCACACTTCCTTCCAAGTGCATAATCCGGGCAGCAAACTCTGCCAGCTTACTCGACCAGAAAATATGGTAAAAACGAAAATCCAGCCATAATTTAATCCAGCCCTTTAAGACCGATTTAATATTCGGCTCAACCAGGATCTCTTTGCCTTTAGGTACAATATTTTGTTTGCGCTCTAAAGGCAGGAGGTTTTCTATTTCTGTCTGCTGAGTAGTAATATTAACAAACTTGGAATAAATTACGCTTACTCGGCTGATCTCCTGCTTGAAATAACGTTCGGTCAGATAATCCCTAAGCAGGCCGATTTTTTTTGTATCCAACTTATCTCCCGGAGATTCAAAACTGATACAACCAATCCTGGCTTCCTTAAGATAGTTGATCCCCTGTTGGCCTAAAACAACAATTATATCATCATTGCGCTTGGCATCTAGAAGGCGGTTAATCAGGAGGCTGTTGAGCTCTCCTAAAAATCCCCCGTCGGAACTAATCAAAACAACCAACCCCGGTAAATTTTCCGGCGGATTAAAAAATTTCTTTGTCGATAAATCCAGCGGCAATAAGTTATAAGCGCGGTTCAGTAAAGTCGAAAAGCTTTCTGAAGGCTCCTGATGCAGGCGAAACTGATTAAACTGCAAGGTCGCCGCCATCTTCATCACTTCAATTAAATCCCCGAGATTCTTATTAAAGAGCAGGTTTTGCTTTAACTTACCAATGGGGATCATTTAAATTAGCCCGGCAGAATAGCCCTAAAGAAATCTTTAATCGCCTTGTCTAATTGCAACTTAACTTCTTCGCTTAATTCTCCCCGCTGGTTTAGCTCATCGATTAAACTCTGATTATATTTTTCTAAATGTTTAAAGAAATCGTTTTTAAATATTTTCACCTGAGAGATATCTAAGGCCTCCAGAATCTTTCTCTGAAAAGCGTAAAAAAGAGCAATCTCTTCCGCCTGAGAAACCGGGGCATTATTTTCCTGCGTCAGGATCTCATAAAGAACCCTACCGCGCTGCAGTTGCGCGGCCGCCTCCGGAGAAAGCTTGGTGCGCAAGCGGGTTAAACGCAACAAAGATCTAAACTGGACATATTCATAGCGCAGGCCTTTGCTTAATTCTTTAATCGCCGGACACTGCACCTTACTGCCGATACGGGAAACCGATAACTCTAAATCAATCGCCGGTTTAAACCCTTCCTGGAAAAGGCCGGTATTTAAATAAATCTGCCCGTCGGTCATCGAGACAATATTCGAACAGATATAACCGGTAATATCGCCTTGCAAAGTTTCGGCTAAAGGCAAGAAAGTCATTGAGCCTCCGCCAAATTTAGTTTTTAAGCGGCCGGCGCGCTCCATCAGCTGAGAATGTAAAAAGAAAATATCTCCGGGGTAAGCTTCACGTCCGGGGGCGCGTTCCAATAAAAGCGACATCTGCCGGTAGACCCAGCTATGCTTAGTCAAATCGTCAAAGATAACTAAAACGTCTTTACCTTTATACATAAAATATTCACCTAAGGAAGCCGCGGTATAAGGGCAGAGATACTGCTCGGCGGTAGAACTTCCGGCGGAAGCCGAAACCGCTAAAGTATAATCCATTAAACCTTTTTGTTTTAACTGCTGAATAATTTTATTAAAAGCGGCGTTGTTGCCTCCGATCCAGCAATAAATACAAATAACATTCTTGCCTTTTTGATTAATAATCGTATCCAGGCAAACACTGGTCTTACCAATCTGCCGGTCACCGACGACTAGCTCCCGCTGCCCTTTGCCTAAAGGAATTAAAAGATCAATAATCTTAATCCCGGTGTGCAGGGTCTGATTAATCGGCTCCCGTTCCATAACTCCGGCGGCTTCCCGGAATGCCGGATTAATTCCTGAGGGCTCAATCTCTTCACGGCCATCTAACGGCCGGCCCAAAGCATCAACAACGCGTCCGATAAAATTTTCCCCCACCGGAACGTTTAATAATTCCCCTTTACTATAGACCGGATCTCCGACCCTAACTCCCTGTTCATCGCCAAAAACAATGCCGTAAGCTCCGCTGGGATTAAATTCAATGATCATTCCTTTATAGCCGTTAGCCAGCTCAATCACCTCGCCGTAAGAACAACTGGGCAGGCCGCTGATTTTAATGATCCCCTGCCTGACCTCTTCGACTTTGCCGACTTCTTTAATATCTAAAGCTTGGATTTGCATATTATTTTTTTCTAAAAAACGGAAGAATTCTTTGCAGTTTATTTTTTAAAGAACCATCAATGACTAATCCGCCGATTTCAACGACTAATCCGCCGATGAGATCCTTTTTCAAAACCTCTTCAAAAATCATCTCCCTGCCGGTTTTTTCTTTTAAAACCTGCTGCAGATTCTCTTTCTGATCTTTTCCCAACAGGTGGCTAGAACTAATCTTGACCTTATCGGAAACTATAGTGAATTGATCTTTAGGGAGTTTGGCAATCTCTGAGATAATCTCTGAAATAAATTCCTGCTGCAGGCTTGCTTTATCTTTTTCACTTAAGAGCTGCTCCACCAGCTTCATCGCTAAGTCCAAACTATGGGCCTCAGCCTCTTTTAAATGTTTTTCATTAGCTCTCTGAGCTTCAATATTTCCATCAGCAATAATCTTAGCAACTTGAGTTTTAGCGGCATCCTCCAGATTCATCCGTAACCGGACACTTTCATTGCGCGCCTCTTCAATAATCAGGCCGGCTTCATCGCGTGCTCGCTTAATCTCAGCGTCCCCTTCGGCTTTAGCGCGGTTAAGCTCCTCAGTGAGCTGTTGCTCCTTAACTAGATTCTCTTCATGTAAAATGTTTAATCTGGCTAGGGCGGCATTTAAATGGCGGGAAAAAAGAAAACGCAAAAGGAAGAATATTCCGACGAAGGTAATTGCCTGAATGATCAATAAATTTAAAAGCATGCTCTCCCTTATTTAAATTTTATTTAGCGAATAAATTATAAATAATCAATAACGCTAAAACCGCGATAGCCTCGGAAAAAATAAATGATAAAATCATCACGATAAAGATCCTGGCTGAGGCCGAAGGATTACGCGCCACCGCTTTAACTGCCGCTGAGCCGACCAAAGCAATTACTGCCGCCGGGCCCGCCGTGCTTAAAAACATAACCAGAATCAAAGCTAGAGTTGACATAGGCGGTAGTTAAACCTCCACAAACAAAATTAATTTATTGCTGCGTAAAAAAGCAATTCCATCTTTAATTGCCGTGCGTTGCCTGTCGCTTCTGACCACACCTTTACGTAAACGGATTAAAAAAGGCTCATGAAAATCTAAAACACAAACATCCCCATCTTCCGTCGGTAAACGCACCTCTTTGGCCTGGCCTTCCCAAACTATTTTTTTCGGCTCGAGTATTGAAACCTGCATCTTAAGCTAGGCACCACTTATTTTTGCCGGTTTTCTTGGCCTGATATAAAGCCCCGTCGGCTTTCTCAATCAGCGCGCTAACCTCTTGGGCATCCTCGGGCATACTGGCAATGCCGATGCTGACGGTTGTGGCTAAATACAATTCGCACTGAACCCGCAAGCGTTCGGCAACGATTTTACTGGCCGTTTTATCCGTCTGCAACAAAATAATGATAAACTCTTCTCCGCCATAACGGCAAATCACGTCTTGCGGGCGCACGGAATTTTTAAAGACCTTAGCCGCATCCTTAAGTAAAACATCCCCGGCCTGATGCCCCTGAGTATCATTATATTTTTTAAAATTATCGATGTCAAGCATTAGTAAAGAAAGCGCCATCGGAGAGCGTTTCAGGCGATTAGCCTCTGCGGCAATCAGCTCATTAAAATACCGGCGGTTAAATAATCCGGTTAAGCCGTCGCGTACGGCAAGATCAACCAAAAATTCTTTTTCTTCATTACCGCTAAGCAAAAAATACTTTTCTACCGCCCGCTCCGTAATAATTCTAATCTCCGAACTATTTAAAGGCTTGGTAATATAACCGTAAGCTCCTGCTTCCATCGCCTCAATCGCCGAACTGATAAAAGAATACGGAGTAATTACCACGACACTGGTCTGCTCGGCAAGCTTATGCACTGCTTGAGCAACCTGCACCCCGTTCATCTGAGCCGAACGCATTTCAGTAATTACCACGCTAAAAACATTACTCTGCAACAGGCCTATCCCCTCTTTAGGGTCGGCAATCACCCAAGTACGATAACCGATAGCCTTAAGAGTGCTATCCAGCTGCGCGGCCAGAGCCGCATCCTCCTCGATGATCAAAATATTTACTTCTTTGGCCATAGCATCACCCCAAAATTATTTTTAATTGTGACTTAAAATATAAATTTTCCAGGCGTTCTCCATCTCCTCAAAATCTGAAAAACGATAGGCCCCCAACAACGCCTGCTTCCAGGCTTCTTTATCCCGCAATTTACGGCAAAAATCCAGGAATTTATCACTGCCATACTCCTGGATTAAAAAAACAATAACTGAAGCGCTTTCAGCATAAAATATATACGGCACCAACAACGAAGCATCCCTAACCTCAGAAAGCTTATCCAGTTTAAGATAATTATTTCGATTGATAATGTTTTTAGCAATATCCATCCGGCCGCCTAAAGTAGCCTTTTCCTGAGAACAAGCGACTCCTTCATCCAGCCAAAGCGGCAAATTATTTTTTTCCCCGACAAATTCACGGAAAATAATATGTGTCATCTCATGGGGAAGAATAGAATCAAAAAAACTTTCCTGTCCGATATAACTCTGAATCGTCCGGGTTTTTACGGAAACCGACCCCTCGCTCCAGGCTGCCCGCTGCGTATCCTGGAGATAGCTGGCATTATTTTTATATAAATAAATTTTAGCCCGGTTATCCCAGCTCCAGAAATCAAACCGGCGAAACCCCAACTCCTCCACAATACTATTATAATAACTCTCAGCCCGGTTAATCAGTTCCTTAACAAAACCAGTATTGTCCTCCTGGTAATAAATAATAAAGTGCTGAGATTTTTCAGTTTGCCAAAGAGAGCTGTTTACTTCCGCGTAAATTACGCCCTGAGAAAGAAATAAAATAGCTAAAACTAAGAATATTTTTTTCATTTATTAAACAAAAAGGACGGTTCTATTCTTTATAATATATAATAGAAAAATAGAATCGTCCCCTTTATTCCTGAGGTTTTTGCTCTTCTTCAATTTTACTCTGCCGCTGCCAGATGAAAAAGAAACTTACCCCCAAAACACCTAAGAAAACAATGATAAACAGAATAATCTTCCAAGTAAATTTGGCTAGTCCCTTAGGGCTGACCTCAGCTAACAGCGTCTTAGCCGCGACCAGGTCGGCTTTAGCGGAATTTAATAAACTTAAGGAATTGCGGTAATTAGAAATATGGTAACCCGGGCTGGCGGAGGAGGCCTGCTGCATATCGGTAACATCCTGAAGTTTCTTATCAATACCCTGATAGATCAATGCCGCTTTATCGGCGTAATTGGTTTTCTTAAAATCTTCGGCAATGGTTTTAGCCTCTTGACGGATTAGAGAGATCTGACTTTCATCAATTACCCAGATATCTTTTAACTCAATCTCTTTTTCTAAAACTTCCTTAGGTTTAAGCAGATACTCGCCATGGACATAATAAGAACCCTGTTGCGTATCATAACCAATTTCCAGGTCCTCTTTATAAATAACGTCTTCGGGCTTGACTTCCATCGGCAGATAGACCTTAACCGGGACGGTTTGCTCATTATCCGCCGGATTCATCGCCACCAGACGTAAAGTAATACCCGCATAAGCTAAGGAAATAAAACCGAGAAGGCAGAATACACAGAATAAAAAACAAGGAAAGACTTTCTTCAAAACTTCCTCCAGTTTTGAATCAGTTAGAGCGGCATCGTGTTTATTTTAGCATATTTTTAAGATAATTGATGATATTTTTTACACGATATCAGCCACGAAGCAAGGTCTAAATTTATTTAAACTCAAACCATGACTGCACTACCGGTTTGTTGGCTGCATTCTGCATCATTTTCTGATTGATCTCCATCGTCGCCTTCAACTCCTGGGCTTTATTCTTAAGATAAGTGATGTCATCTTTCTTATCTTTGGAGACCTGATACAATTTCTCTAAACTTAATCCTTGCGTGCCGCCGATCTTCTTAATCTGGCCGCTCAAGGTAGCTAGTTGATTATATACCGATTCTAAATCATTAACAACATCTTTTGTCTTCTCAACTTTTCCCATAACTCCCTGGCTCAGGCCGGTTAAGGCTTTATCAATCAGCGAGAATTGCGAATTCAAAGTATCCACAATATCGGTAATACCGGA
>CAYIFW010000058.1:0-6525 GCA_964362795.1 uncultured Planctomycetales bacterium
GGCAGAATCATCAGTAGGGACGGATAAAATAACATTGGTTCCTTACGATATAATCTGGTTAAAAGAAGGTAATAAAGGGAATATATTTTTACCGCAAAGGAAAACGCTTTCCAAACGGAATAGGCTGATTTTAAATATTCTGCTTATGCCGATATTTATGTTCACTGGCGTTAGATTTGCTGCAGGTGGTAGGTCGGAGGATGCAGCTAAAACTCAAGATCCGGTTTTAAGTAATGCGCTGCGGAAATACTATTTAGGCAAGGTAAATTTATTTAAAGCGGTAGATGCCGGGGATGAAGAGAGTTACCGTAAGGCATATGATGAAATTATCGCAGCAATAGAAGAAGTAAATAAGATGCCGGCTAGCCAAAAGAGTATAGAGCGCTTGGCCGGATTAACTGAGAAGATTGCTAAAGAAAATGATCTTACCCCGGATGTGGTTAGCGAGCCGCAGGAAATTCTCAATGTTTCCGGAGCGGTTAAATTTAGCAATAAACACAAAGCAATAATCGCAAAGGTCGCCCAAGAGTGGGCAGAGTCTATCCCGACCATAGATAAGAAGGAGAAGGCAGTCTTAAAAAACAAAATAATCGAAGATACGCAGGAGTTTTCTTTTAGCCGTATTGTACCAGAAGATATGTCCAAAATTGGTAAGAGAGACTTATTGGAATTCTTAAGTAATATTTTATCAACGTTGCCGATTATGGATACGATCAGTAATTATGGTCGCACTCATACAATGTCCGGCAAGCCACAAATACTAATGAATCCCATTGAGGACTTAGTAGAATTTGAAGCGGTCTATGCGCACGAAATATTTCATTATCTCTGTATTGAGGGCTATATTCCATTTACTCCTTTTGATGAAATTATTAGTCAGGCAATTTCTACGGTAGTATCGGTGAAAGAGAAAGGATTGGAATGGTTTACTCAGACAAATCAGGAAGCAGCCGGAGAATTATTTATTTTAGGCCAGAATTTCGTAAAAGAAGATAAAGCTTTGACCAGTGGAGTTTCTTTAAGAGATACCGCGTTAGAGAAGACATTAGAGTTCATGCAGAAAAATGGCATGTTTAAGCCCGGAGAGGGTAATATCAGCCAAGACCAGGAAGAGCGCCTGGCAGGAGCACTTCTTGCCGGTCAGGTAATTGAGATGGAAAAAGAAAATAACATTCCGGCGATCCAGTGCTTAATTCGTTTTGCCAAAGAAATTCTATCCGCAGAAAAACCTGTTTTGATTCCTCAGCGTGAAGTCAGTCGTGTTCAGTCTTTAGTTCTGCAATTAAGAGAGTTAGCCAGAGGCTTATTAAATAACTTCCGGCTGGAACTGGAGCCGTGGGAGCCGATTTATGATGCTGATCGGGAGCCCATGTGGCGAGGAATAAAAGAATTTGACCTTATCCAATATGTGTTGCAGGATTTACTGCTGCTCAGCGAGGAAGCGGCAAAGGGCCTGGCAATGCAGGAGATCTTCCGGATAGCCTATCATCCGGATTTTAAAGCCGTAGAAGCCCCGACAGAAGAAAAAGTTTTTGAGCTGCTTCTTGAGGTAATGTTAACCCCACGCTTGATTAATAAGGGGCTTCAGAAATATCCGGGAGTAGCAAAGTGGCTGGGCAATCTTTATGATGAACAATACGGCCATGAGTCTTTGTGGGCAAAACAAATCAGAATTTCCCGGTTGCCGGTTTTCTTACAGTTCCTTGAAGCAGCGCTATATGAGGCCCGGACAGGCAAGCTCGATAAGCGTATCAGGGAGAAACAGGCAAAAGATGCTTTAAAGAAAACTGCCAACAGCCGCAAAAAATCCATTGCTAGCTCAAGCGATGCTGAATTCTATAAAATTGTCAAAGATAAAATCTGGCCGATATTTGAAGAGTTGTATAAAACTTTCCGGGAAGAAAGCCAAAAGGAAGAATTATTTAATCAAGAAGCGAAGGAATCTCTAAAGCAGGCGCAGAAGCAGCTCGCAGGGCGCCTTGGGTCAGGAACGATTGCGCAGCTGAATGGAAATGGTGATCCGCAGGAAAAAAATATCTCTTTGGAAGAACTGCAGGAGTTAGCCAAACAGGCAGGAGGGTTTAATCAGGAGATAGCTGAGTGCCTTGAAGAACTCCTTGAATCTATCCGCGAGACTAAAAAGAAAAACGGAGATTTAGGCAATAAAGCAGAAGCAATCCGGCGCCAAGCTGCGCAGGAAAGGCCGCAGGATGAAGATGCGCAGGAACTTAAAGAATCAATGGAGAAAGTTAATGATGGTGTTAGTAAGCTGCAGGAGCCGGCGCTTTCTCTGGGAGATTTGGCTAAGAAATTAAAAGATAAGGTTCGTGATTTAAGCCGCTCAAAAGAATCTGAGGGTATTTTGCAAAAAGCAGGGGACTTAGCGGATAGGTCAAATGAGATAAAAGATGGCGCTAATGCTTTGCAGGATAAGGCAGATGAGTTAGGTAAAAGGGTAGAAGATTTGATTAAACAGATACAGGAGGAGTTAGAAAGCGTATCTTCTCTGAAAGAGTCCAGCCGTAGCACGCAGGAAGGGGCTAAGGATTTAGGCAAGGCGCTTAAGGATTTAAAAGAGCTTACTGGGGAATGTGATAGCATTTCTAAAAAATTAGAGGCGGGGCTTCAGGAATTAGGCGAAAGCCAGAGAAAGCCGTCGTCTGATGATAGCGCATCACCAATAACACCAGCAGCCCAACCTAAAGAAAGTAAACCGGAGTTATCTGATGCCCTGAAAGAGCATCTTAACGATTTAGATAATCGGACTGCTCAAGACTGGCAGGAGGTTCAGGATGAGGCTGCAGAAAATGCCCGTAATGGAATGCTTAAAGCGCAGGATATTAGTGTCGGACAATATGGCACTTATATGAAGTATTATAATCGGGTTAATAGCCTGATTAGCGTAACCAAAAGCAATATCCAGCAGGTGCTTCAGAAGACCATCCGAGCCAGAGAAACGACTGAGTTACCTACCGGAGATGATCTTGATGAAGAGTCTTTAGCATTGGTGGAATGCTCAAGAGATATCTTTAAGGAAGAAAGTGTCCCTTCGCTATTTAACTGGCGAATCTCTCTGCTTATTGATATCAGCGGAAGTATGTCTGGGAAAAAATTGGATTCAGCAATTGAAACCGCAGTTTTATATGCCGAGGCTTTAGCGCAAATTAAAGGGGTAGAATTTGAGATTGCTGCTTTCAGTGATTACGGCCCGGTTTATTTAAAGCAATATAAAGAAAAATGGAATTTAAAAAGCGCCTGTTTTGTCGTAGAGGGGCTTATTACCAGCAATCATAGCGGGACTGATGATGTAGGAGCAGTTAAAAGCGCAATTGAACGCATAAGAGATAACGCCCGCGCGCAGACGGGAAAGATGATTTTTGTAATTACTGACGGTGAATCTGGCGCCGGTGGGCAAAAAGCGATGCAAAAGGTAATGTTGGAAAATAAAGATATTCGGGTTTTTGGCTATGGTATCGGAGAGGATATGCAGCAGGTAGAGGATACTTATAAACCATACGGCAACTGGGTAGAGAGCCTAAGAGAGCTGCCTAAGGTAATCAGCGAGACCCTGCGCCGCGAATTAGGCCGGCCGGTTATCATAAATTTAATGTTGCTTGTTTTTGCGTTAATTTCGTTGATTAAGCCCGAATTTTTTGGTTTGGCTATAATACCGCTGGCATCAAAGATATATAACAACAATAATAACGGGGAAGATCTATGGGATTTATCTAAATTCGGCAAGTTAGAATTCCGCAGGACTTCGCTTGAATCTGGGATATTTATTATTGACGGAATTAAAATTGAGCCTCCGCCGCAGCCGGAATTTCCTTTAGTAGAAGAGAATGTCACGAATTTGAAGGAAATTTGGGATACTTTGAGGCTTCCTACTCGCAATAATCTTTTACTTTATGGAGACGCAGGGTTAGGGAAAACTACTTTTTGCGAATATCTGGGAGAAATTTATCGTAGCTTCCTGTTAAAAAAGGCTCAAGAAATAAAAAATGAAAAGAAGCGTAAGGAGATGGAAGAAAAGGCAAGGCATTTCTCGGTTAGGGTATTTACATTCCATGAGAACTTACGTAAATCCCATATTACCGAAAGACGTTCGTTTGGTGAAGCCGGTGAAGAAAAAACTGGTTGGGTTTTATCTGATGTCATGGATGGAGCTGAAGCTGGCGACTGGATTATTCTTTCTGAGGTTAACCGCGCGGTAGAAGAGGTCTGGGCAGAGTTTAACGAACCTTTAGAAACTCGGCATAAAGCTTTGCATCAGCGGATTATTAATTTTAATCCCAATGCCCGCTTTATTGCTACTATTAACCCTTCTAAGGCCAAAGGTAAAGGCATCTATGAAGGAAAAGAAATGCCGGGAGAATTCCTTAACCGTTTTACCCGTAAACTGCATATCGGTTATCTGCCTGCGGAGCAGGAATATATAGTTTTAAAGCACTACGGCCCTAATGTTAAGGATGGCCTGATTAACGGCTTAATTACTGTGGCTAATTCTATTCGTAATGATTATTCTTCAGTGCACGGCGTGGCTCCATATCCGGTTTCTATCCGTTCGTTAATTCGTATCGTCAGGCACCTTGAGATGTTCCCTCAAGACCAGGCAATTATTCCCTCGCTTTTTTGGTGGAAGGCATATTATTTGGATGATAAAATACACGGTTCTCTGGCCAGAAAGACAATCAGTGATTTTATCGCCGCTTGTTTCATCGAAGAGCCGCAAGCTGAATTAAAGCAGATAGAAATTGTCAGCCGGCAAGTAGGCAGGCGTAAGAAAGAATACCTTAAAGTGGGAGGGGTTGAATTTCCTCTTGGGGAAGAAAGTGATTTCGTGCCTGAGACAAAAATTAAAAAGGAAGTCCCTCAAAATTTACTCCTGCTTAAAAGGATATTACAGGATATGCTCTTAGGAGAAAATATCTGTCTTATCGGAGAAGCAGGCACGGGAAAGAATACTATAGAGAGGCATTTGGCGCATCTTTTAAAATATAATGTCCTCTTCGTGGGGCTAAGCCAGGGGACAAAAGTGAGCGACTTGTTGACCTATCGTAGTTTTGGAGAAGAGGCCCCGAAAAAGACCGCGGATACCGCTACTTTGGCTTTGGCAGCGCTTACTGACGCAAAAAGGAAATGGGTTGTTGTCCTTGATGAGGCAAATAAGGCTGAACCGGGAGTTTTAGTTTCCTTTAACGATATCCTGCAGAAGAAAGAGATAAGGTTAGCTGACGGAAGAAAAGTCAGCCTGACTAACCCCGTTTTTATTAACCTTAACCCTAATCGTCCTCCTTATGAAGTAAACGATTTATCCTTTGAATTTGTAGACCGGTTCAGCCGCCATATTGTTGAGCCGATGGCGTCTGAGGAGGCTAAGGAATTACTGGGTAGCGTATATCAGGATATAGATGAAGATTTTACCAGTGCGGCAGTGGATGCCTTGTATTCTCTGCATCCGCTATATTCCGACGGTATGTTGCGCGAGCCGGTTTCTTTACGTAACGCTGAATTAGCATTGGAAATTGCCTGTCAGTATCCGGATAAGGCTGTAAGTTTGGTTTCTCTTATTCAGAAAGCCTATGATTCTATGGATGAGACAGAGAGGCAAGCAGTAAAAGCTGAGTTAGATAAAAAAGGTTTTGACATAAGCGTGCTTCCTTCTGCGCGCTCCCTTGATAAATTAAAGCTGGAATGGGAGAAGGATAAAACTAATGAAGAAAAATTATTCAAACTAGTAGAGAGCTATTTAGATTTAAATAAGATCGAACAGGCTAATGAGGTTTTAGACAAAGCATCTAAGGCAAATCCTAAACGTGGTTGGCGTTATCAATTAGATAAGGCGCGGATTTTTAAAGCTGGAGATAAAGATGCCGAAGCGCAAGAAGCTTTAGGCAAAGCCTTTAAGGGGGGAAGTATCGCTCGGATGGATAATGGCCAAGAGTACCGCATATTAGAGGGGAAAATAGAGTTTCCCGAAGAGAAGCTAAAAATTAGAATTAAAGCAGAAGATGTTAAAACAGACGTCCTGACTATCATCGTTACGGCAGACAAAGAAACCAAGAAGATTTTACGCGCGGAGGATGATAAGGATTACCACCTTATTTCTACTGATACAGAGAATAATCTTAATATCTATGAGATTATTCAAAGAAAGATATTAGTTGAGCCGGATAGCGGCGATGCTTATGTTGATGCAATATTACAGATTTTACAGGTAGGAGAAGATGGCGCTATGCGCGATATCAACACTGGTATCTTAAAGAAATATTTTGAGGAGGATGTGGATAAAGTTACCTCCGCAATTACAGATAATACCCGGCAGGTAATCGAAGCGCTTATCTCTGCTGGATGGGAAGAAGAAGATTCCGAATTTATGCAGAAATTAAAAGCTATACTGGAGGTGTTACCCAGAGATGTTGTTTCTTCCCTCCTTGGCCTCTCGCTTAACCCTGCTGATCACGCCTATTCTTCTGCTGTACCTACGGAAAGGATAGACATAAACCTAATCCAGCCTGCCTATGA
>CAYIFW010000059.1:0-6442 GCA_964362795.1 uncultured Planctomycetales bacterium
AGTTGATGTTTATGGCCCGCGCGGCCAGTATCAGATTATCGTCGAACGGATTGAGCCTAAAGGATTGGGCGCTCAACAATTGGCTTTTGAGCAATTGAAGAAAAAATTAGCCGCCGAAGGACTTTTTGAGGCCAGCCATAAAAAATCTCTGCCGCCAATGCCTTTTTCGGCGGGGATAGTTACCTCCAGCAAAGGGGCGGCGGTGCGGGATATCCTGCAAATTCTTAAAAAAGGATCTCCTTGCGTAGATGTAATCTTACGCGACGTAAGAGTGCAGGGTGATCAGGCTGCCGGAGAGATTGCCCAGGCCATAGAGGATTTAAATAATTTTGGCAATTTAGATCTAATTATTGTTAGCCGCGGCGGAGGCAGTACGGAGGATCTTTGGTCATTTAATGAGGAGAAAGTCGCCCGGGCAATTTATAATTCTAAGCTTCCGGTAATTTCGGCGGTAGGGCATCAGATTAATATTACTTTAGCGGATTTAGTTGCTGATGTTTTTGTGGAAACTCCTTCGGCTGCGGCTAAAATCATCGTGGATAAAAAGAATGCTTTATTAGCTGAGTTGGTTGATTTTAAACACCAATTAAATTTTTCTCTCAATGCTGCAATCGGTGAATTAAAAAATAGGCTTACCGGCCTGACCCATATGCTTAAAAGTCCGCTTGACCGCTTACTTGAAAAGCAACAGCAGGTGGATGAATTGCTGACCGGATTAAATTATAATCTAGGCCATTTTTTAGAGCTGGCGGGCGAACGTTCCAATTCATTAATTCAAAGGTTGGGGGCATTGAGCCCGTTGGCGATACTATCCCGCGGTTATAGCTTAACCATGCTTCTGCCTGCCGAATCAATTGTTAAAGATATTGATCAGCTCAAGCCGGGAGATAAATTAAAAACGGTTTTACATCAAGGTTTTCTTATTAGCGCCGTGGAGGAGGTATTTAACCATGAAGGATAAGTCGACATTTGAAGAAGATCTGAAAAAATTACAGAAGATTGTTGAGGAGCTATCTAGCGGAAAAATTACCCTAGGTGAGTCGCTTAAGAAATATGAAGAAGGGGTTAAGCTGGCGCAGTCTTGCTCGCAAGTTTTAGCCGAGGCGCAACGCAAAGTCGAGTTGTTGATGAAAAAAGACGGAAAATTCTCTTTAGAGAAATTTGACGATTCGGATCCAGTAGAAAAATAAAGATGTTTTTAGAAAAAATAAATTCACCCCAAGATTTAAAAAAATTAAACCTAGAAGAGCTCAGTACCCTTGCCCAAGAGATTCGCTCAAGGATGATTGAGGTTGTCTCGGAAACCGGGGGCCATCTTGCCTCTAGCCTGGGCGCCACCGAGCTAATCATCGCTTTGCATTATTGCCTGAATACCCCGAAAGATAAAATTGTTTTTGATGTGGGGCATCAGGCTTACGCGCATAAAATATTAACCGGACGCAATGCTTTGTTTTCAACGCTCAGGCAGTATCAGGGCCTCAGCGGTTTTCCCTCTAAGGATGAGTCGGCTTATGACCCTTTCACATCAGGCCATAGTTCAAATGCGGTTTCTTTAGCCCTGGGCCTGGCTTGCGCCAGGGATTTATTAGCTAAAGAGGAACAGTTTAAAGTCGCCGCCGTAGTTGGCGATGGATCCTTAAGCGGCGGCCTGTGTTTTGAGGGACTGAATAATGCCGGCCATTTGAAAAAAGACATGCTTGTAATTTTAAATACTAATGAATTAAGTATTGCTCCTAATGTCGGGGCGATCAGCAATTATTTGAATAAAATTATTTCTCTGCCGGTGTATAATCGTTTTCGAAAAAACGTGGAAAAATTCTTAAAAGAACGTGTTCCGCGCGGTAGCCGGTTGATTAAGCTGATGGTTAAGTTTGAAGAAGGGTTGAAAGGATTATTTGTCCCGGGAATGTTATTTGAAGAGTTGGGTTTTCGCTATTTCGGCCCGATTGACGGACATGATTTAAAATCTTTAGTCCCGACATTAAAAAATATTTTAGAGATTCCCGGCCCGCGGCTTCTGCATGTCGTAACTAAAAAAGGCAAAGGCTGTGAATTTGCCGAAGATAATCCGGTAAAATTTCACGGAATCGGCTGTTTTGATATCAACACCGGAGAGGTTCAGGCCAAGAAATCTCAACCGGGATTAAAAAGTTTCACGGAAATATTCAGGGACAAATTATTGCAACTAGGGCAGTCGGATAAACGGATTTTAGCGATAACCGCGGCGATGCCGGAAGGAACCGGAGTAGATAAATTCCGGGATGCTTTTCCGGAGAGATTTTTTGATGTCGGAATTGCGGAAGCTCATGCGGTTTGTTTTGCTGCCGGCCTTGCCAGGCAGGGATTCAAACCGGTGGTAGCGATTTATTCCACATTCCTACAGCGGGCCTATGATCAGATTCTTCAAGAAGTTTCATTGCAGGGCTTGCCGGTAATATTTGCTATTGACCGCGCCGGTATTGTAGGAGAAGATGGGGTTACGCATCAGGGGATATTCGATCTGGCTTATTTAAGAAGCATTCCAAATCTAGTGATTATGGCGCCTAAAGATGGCCCGGAGTTGGAGCAGATGCTGGAGTTTGCTTTGGGATTAGATAAGCCGGTAGCGCTAAGATATCCGCGCGCCGATACTACTTGGGCAGCCGGCCAGCTTATGCCGCTAAAATTAGGCCAAGCGCAATTGATTAAAGAGGGAAAAGATTTTACGGTTATTGCTTTAGGTGCGATGGTTTTAGCCGCTCAAGAAGCGCTGGAAATTTTGCAACAAGAAGGACTGTCCGGTAATTTAATCAGTGCCCGATTTGCTGCGCCAATTGATATTGGATTAATTAAAGAAGTAAGTGCTAAGACTAAATTTGTTTTTACGGTTGAAGAGGCAATAATTGAGGAAGGCTTTGGCAGTGCTATCGCCCAGGAATTAGACCAGCAGGTTAGGCGCATCGGCTTGCCGTTTGAATTTATTCCCCACGGAGCCAGAGGAATACTTTTAGAGAAATACGGTTTGACGGCTTCAGGGATCGCGGAAAATATCCGCCGGATAATAAAAAATCATGGCTAAAATTATAATCAATCAGGATAGATGTAAGGGGTGTTTTTTATGCGTGAGTTTTTGCCCCAAAGGTCTAATTAAGAAAAGCGTAAAACTAAATAAAAAGGGATTAAATTTTGTGGAGTTCGATTCAACCGGAGAATGCATCGGTTGTGTGCAGTGCGCGGTAATCTGCCCGGATTGTTGTGTTGAGGTATATAAATAATATGTTAAAAAATAAAATATTAATTTCCGGTAATGAAGCGATTGCCCAGGGGGCGCTTCAGGCAGGCTGCAGTTTTTATGCCGGCTATCCGATTACTCCGCAAAACGAAATTATTACTTATATGGCTAAGCATATGCCTGCCTGCCTGGCCGGTAGGCAGGCCTGCCGGACAGGCAAGCGTCAAGTAAATGGAGTATTTATTCAGGCAGAATCGGAGTTAGCGGCAATTAATATGGTCTATGGCGGCGCAGCTGCCGGAGCCAGATCGATGACTTCATCTTCTAGCCCCGGGATAAGTTTAATGCAAGAGGGGATATCTTATATTGCCGGATCTCAACTTCCGGCGGTAATCGTTAATATTATGCGCGGCGGCCCGGGATTGGGTAATATTGCCCCGGCGCAATCGGATTATTTTCAGGCTACTCGCGGGGGAGGCCATGGTGATTATCATTTAATAGTTTTAGCTCCCGGATCGGTGCAAGAGGCATATGAGCTTACCCAAACAAGTTTTGATTTAGCGGATAAATACCGTGTTCCGGTGATGATTTTAGGAGATGGGATTTTGGGCCAAATGATGGAGCCGGTAAAATTATCCGTTAAAAAAATTAAAGTCAATACGCTCAAGAGTTGGGCGCTCACCGGTTGTAAGGGGAGAAAGCCGAATATTGTTAAATCATTTTATCTGCGCGAAGGGGCTTTAGAAGAATTTAATCTTAAACTTCAGAAGAGTTACGAACAGATTAGAAAAAAAGAAGTCCGTTACGAGGGTTTATTTTTGTCTGATGCTAAAGTGGTTGTAGTGGCTTATGGCACAATGGCGCGGATTGCTAAAAGCGTGATTATAAAATTGAGGAGCCAGGGGAAAAAAGTGGGATTGCTTCGTCCGATTACGCTCTGGCCGTTTCCTCAGGCGCCTTTTAACGTAAAAAATAAAAAAGTAAAATATCTGGTGGTGGAGATGTCCTATGGCCAGATGCTTGAAGATGTCAAGTTGGCAGTTTGCGGCCTGCCTGCCCGGCAGGCAGGTAAGAATCAAATAGAATTTTTGGGGCGCTCTGGTGGAGGAGTTCCTAGTGAAGAAGAGATGATTAATAAAATTAAGCAAATATTATAATGGAAAAAATATTTTTTCGTCCTGAATCTTTATATGATGTACCGACGCATTATTGCCCGGGTTGCGGCCATGGTATCGCGCATCGGCTGGTGGCTCAGGTAATTGATGAGTTAAGCATAAGGGAAAAAATTATCGGCATTGCTCCGGTAGGTTGCGCTGTAGTCGCTTATGATTACTGGAATTTTGACTGCTCCGAGGCTCCTCATGGCCGGGCATTGGCTGTGGCCACGGCTATAAAAAGGGTACATCCGCACAACATTGTTTTTACCTATCAGGGGGACGGAGACCTGGCGGCTATCGGCACCAATGAAACGATTCATGCGGCCAATCGCGGAGAAAATTTAACCATAATTTTTATTAACAATACGGTTTATGGCATGACCGGTGGACAGATGGCCCCGACTACACTTTTAGGCCAGAAAACTTCCACTTCTTTGGAAGGCAGAAGAAAAGAAGAACATGGCTATCCGTTGAAAATTTCCGAAATGCTGGCCAGCTTACCCGGTGTTTATTATGTGGAAAGAGTTTCTTTGCATTCTCCTCAGGAAACTTTAAAAGCAAAACGGGCAATTAAACAGGCGTTTGAAAATCAGATTAATAATTTAGGATTTTCTCTGGTGGAAATACTTTCTCCTTGTCCGACTTATTGGGGGCAAAACCCTAAAGAATCTCTAGACTGGATCAGGGATGTTCTGCAAAAAGAATTTCCTTTAGGAAGGATTAAATGACCGAGCGTATAATTATCGCCGGTTCCGGCGGACAGGGAGTGATGCTTCTGGGTAAGGTAATCGCCGAGGCGGCGATGCGCCAAGGATCTCAAGTTACTTATTTACCTGCCTATGGGCCGGAGGTGCGCGGCGGAACCAGCCATTGCATGGTGACTATTTCGGATCAAGAAGTCGGTTCTCCTTATATCGTCAAAGCAGATTCACTGATTGTTCTAAATAATCCTTCATTAGAGAGGTTTAAGGGTAAGGTTAAAAATAACGGGCTATTGATTATTAATTCTTCTTTAGCTAAAAGCGATTCTCTCGCCCGGATCAAAATATTACAATTTCCCTTTACTGATATTGCTATCAAGTTAGGCAATATCAAAGTTGCTAACATGGTGGCATTGGGAAGTTATCTGGCGGCTAAAAAGATTATTAAGATTAAAAATGTTTTAGAAGTATTTAAGTCTCTGGCTCCGGCAAATAATTTAAAAATTTTAGAAATTAATGAGTTGGCTTTGGCAGAAGGAGAAAGATTAAATCATGGTTAGGGTTCGTTTTGCTCCCAGTCCGACGGGGAATTTACATATCGGCGGAGGGCGCACTGCTTTGTTTAACTGGCTTTTTGCGCAATCGCAACAAGGAAAATTTATTTTAAGGATTGAAGATACGGATAAGGAGCGTTCTAAGCCTGAATTTGTCGATGAGATTTTAAATAGCCTGAAGTGGCTGGGGTTTGCCTGGGATGAGCTTTATTACCAGAGCCAGCGGTTCGACCGGTACCGGATGCACGCGGATAAATTATTAAAAGCCGGGTTGGCTTATATTGAAAAATCTCCCGAAGGCAAAGAGGCGATTATTTATAAGGTGCCGCCGCGGCAGATAAAAGTGAATGATTTAATTCGCGGTGAAATTGAATTTGATTCGACCTTAATTAAAGATCAGGTATTAATTAAATCTGATGGTACCCCAACTTATAATTTTGCCTGCGTGGTGGATGATGCGGAAATGAATATTACGCATATTATCCGCGGGGATGATCATATCTCGAATACGCCTAAACAAGTGTTGATTTATGAAGCCTTGGGCTTTCCCTTGCCGCTTTTTGCGCATTTGCCTTTGATTATGGGCCTTGACGGAGGCAGGCTTTCCAAAAGAACCGGAGCCACGGCAATCAGTGATTATCGTAAGATGGGTTATTTGCCCGAGGCTTTGTTAAATTATCTTTTATTGCTGAGTTGGGCTCCGGGGGATAATCGTGAATTGATTGATATAGCTGGGGCGGTAAAATTATTTGAGATTAAAAATGTCAATAAAACCGCGGCTACTTTTGATTTAAAGAAACTGGATTGGATGAATAATCA
>CAYIFW010000060.1:0-6427 GCA_964362795.1 uncultured Planctomycetales bacterium
TTTAGGCTCATCTTTAAGATACCCTTCTAAAAAACTATTTCGGGTAAAATTTTGGCCGTCTTTCTTATCTGCTTTAAATATCCCCCTATCTGACGTAACATAAATATTTCCATTATAATCAAGCGTAAAATAATTCAATTTTCCTGCTGCCAACCCGAAAGAAACCTCTTCCCAGCGCTCATTTTTATAAAGAAAAACTCCTGATTGGCTAAGCGCAAAAATCTGTGAATTATCCGCTAAACAAAGCATCAAGACATCCCGGTTTAATAAACCGTATTCAGATAACTTTTTCCAGCTTTTTCCCTGATCTGTACTTTCATAAACTCCTTTAGCGCTTGATAAATATACTAAGTTTAGATTATTAATCCCTGTTTTTACAAAACGAATATCCGAATACTTTTCCAAGGCATCTTCATCCTGAACATCGCAGCTAATCTCATTATTCCCCCGGGAATAGCTTAAATAGATCCTTTCCCAGCTTTTACCGGTATCGGTTGATTTAAATATCCCGTTTGTCGCGGCTAAATAGATAATTGAATCTTGCTTAACAACAAAATCAAGGTTAAGTATAGCGTTACTGTCGATTTCTCCCTTCTCTTTGCTCCAGCTTCTTGCCTTATCCCTGCTTATAAACAGGCCTGCTTTTGTCCCAGCGAACACAACAAGCTGATTACCGATAACCGCCGTGCATTGATTCTCAAAGCTATTCTTACCCCGAAAAATCCTTTCCCAGCGGCTACCCAAATCATGACTGCGGTATAAACCATTATCTGTGGCAGCATAAATTATATTGGGATTAACCCTATCTTGCGATAAACAATTGATATTACGCAACCCGCTTCTTATGGCCAATACGCTACGCCAACTTTTTCCTCCGTCTTCACTTTTTAATACGTTTCCGAAAATCCCGGCAAAAATAATTTTACTATTTTGCGGATTAATCAATACCACTTGAGCATTATGATTTCCGCCGCTTATATCTTCCCAATTCAAATCACCTGCCTCAAGGACACCTACCATTAACCCTAACAAAATCACTGCCACAACAATAACTCTTTTGTGCATTTTAACACCTCCTGATACAATAGACGCAGAAGGTGGAAAAATCTAACTAAAAAATAAAAGGGGACGGTTCCCTTCTTAATTTTTCAACCCAGAAGAGAACCGTCCCCTTTATTTACCCTTATAACTATTTTTCAGAAACTTCTGATTCCTTACTCAACTCCTCATTTACTATTTTGATGTATTTATCCGGATCGGCTTTAAAAGAGCTGATGCATCCTGCGCAACAAAAATTATAAACTTTGTCCTGATATTCATAGGTTACCCTCAACTTCTCATCAATCTTCTCGCCGGATACCGGACAAATTTTATTTCCCACATTCACAACTTCCCCAGAAACAGCAACAGCCACATTAGTCTCAGCCACTTGTTCATCCGCCGGATATTCAGCTTGAGCAAAAGACAAACCACCTACCCCAAAGATAACTACTGCATAAATCAATACTATAAACAAGCTCCTTAACATCACTTCCTCCTTTTTTTAAACCTTTTGTTTAGCCAATCTTTTTTCTTCGCGCCATGAATAAAGCGTCGGCACAATAAACCAAGTGATCATCTCAATAGTCATCCCGCCTAATGAAGGAATTGCCATCGGCTGCATTACCTCTGCGCCAGTGCCTTTTAAAAACATAATCGGTACAAGCGCAGCAATCGTAGTAATCGTAGTCAAAAATGCCGGCCTAATCCTACCCAGCCCCGCATACACCGTTGCTTCAATAATATCCTGACGAGTCTTAATCTTACCGCGACGTTCTCTAAAAACATCATCCAAATAAGTAGTAATTAATATGCCATCGTCAACCGCTATACCAAACAAAGCGATAAAACCAACCCAAACCGCAACCGAAAAGTTAAATCCCGAGAAAGCCAAAAGCCAGACGCCGCCTGCCAAAGTTACCGGAACCGCGGTAAAGATAAATGCAGATTTAATAACCGAACGAAAACACATATAGATCAGCATAAAATTAATTAAAAGGCTAATCGGAAGCAATATGGCAATCTTATTCTTGGCGCGCACCTGATTTTCAAACTGGCCTGACCATTGAATAAAATATCCCGGCGGAAGTTTTACTTTTTGATTCACAATCTTAGAAGCCTCCTCCACAAAACCGATCATATCGCGCCCAGAGCGCACATTCATTAAAACGTAGGCGCGCAGGAGACCGTTTTCAGAATTAATCATCGCCGGACCGGTAACAAAATATATATCCACTAACTGGCTAATCGGAATCTGCGCTCCATCCTTAGTAGAAACTAAAACCCGCCTAAGCGCGTCGATATTGTCTCGCAGCTCTCTAGCATAACGTATACGCACAGGATATCTTTCTCTTCCTTCCACAGTCGTAGTTAAATTTTCTCCACCGATCGCCATTTCAATTACATCCTGAACATCCCGGACAGATATGCCATAACGGGCAATCTGCTCTCTTTTTATCTTAAACTCAATATAAGGTTTACCCACAATTTTTTCCGAATACAAATCTACTGCTCCGGGTACCTCTTTAACCACCTTTTCAATTTGTGTAGCAATATCTTCTATTCTTTGCAAATCCGGGCCAAACACTTTAACCCCTACCGAGGTCCTAATCCCCGTTGCCAACATATCAATACGATTAATTATAGGCTGAGTCCAAATATTGGAAACACCAGGCAATTGCAAAGCCGCATCCATTTGACGGATAAGCTTTTCCCGGGTCAGCCCCTTCCTCCACTGATTTTTTGGTTTTAGAGTAATAATAGTTTCAAACATCTCAATCGGCGCCGGATCAGTTGCGGTTTCCGCGCGTCCGACTTTACCTACCACAATTTCTACTTCCGGGAAAGACTTAATAATCTTATCCTGAATCTGAATTACGCGAACAGCTTCAGTTAAGGATGTTGACGGCCGCATAACCGGCATAAACAAAACAGTGCCTTCATCAAAAACCGGCATAAACTCACGTCCGATACGCGGGCTAATCCAAAACCACCCTACACTCAAAATAATAATTAAAATTAAACCTAACCCGGATTTAATTTTCTTAGGTAAAATAAAAATAAAAATCGAAACAATAATGAATAAGAAAATTAATAATGAAATGATATTCTTGGGCAGCATAAACGTCAGGCTACTGATAAGAACAACCGCAGGAATTATGAGGAAAGCTGTACGATGGCTTAAGCACCAACGTAAAATCTTCTCATAATGGTAGTGTAAAGCCCTAACTAAAGGGTTCTCTTCCGGAGGCCGCAACCTGCCTTTCAAAAAAAGCATACATAAAACCGGGATAAGTGTTAAGGCAACGGTTATTGAGGCAAGCAAAGTAAGCGATTTAGTCCAGGCCAAAGGCTTAAAAAGTTTACCTTCTTGGGCCTCTAAAGCAAAAACTGCCAAAAACGACACGACCGTAGTGAGCACCGCGGTTAATACTGCCGAACCCACTTCACTGGCCGCGCCAAAAACTACATCCAAACGAGTTTTAATGCCCTTTTTAATATCCTCAGCATGGATTATCAGGTGGCGATAGGCATTCTCTGTCATAATAATTGCCATATCCACCAATGTTCCAATGGCAATAGCAATACCGGAAAGAGACATGATATTAGCGTCGATCTTAAGATAATACATCGCGATATAAGCCATCAACACTGAAAAAGGCAAGGCCAGACAAATCATTATCCCTGCCCAGATATGCGCCAGAAAAGGAACAACTATCGCCATAGTAATAATAAGTTCCAAGATTAAGGCTTCACGTAAGGTGCCGATAGTGCGATGAATAAGTTCGGTGCGGTCATAAAAAGGAACGATTCTTACTCCGGCAGGTAAACCTTTTTCCAGTTCTTTTATGGCGGCCTTTACTCTATGAATTACCTGCATCGCATTCTCGCCATAACGCATGATTACCACACCACCAACTGCCTCATGCCCATCCTTATCCAGCGCGCCTCGGCGAAATTCCGGGCCCAGCCCAACAGTAGCGATATTTCTTACATATATCGGCGTGCCGTTAATTTCCCCCACCACGATATTCTCAATATCTCCCAGAGATTTTATAAATCCCAAACCACGGATGATATATTCCATGGCATTGTTTTCAATAACTTTAGCGCCGACATCAATATTAGATTTTTTTACCGCATCCATTACTTGGCCTAAATGGATATTGAAACCGAGCATCTTATTGGGATCGATATCAATCTGGTACTGCTTAACAAAACCTCCCACAGAAGCTACTTCAGAAACGCCGTCCACAGAATTAAGCTGATAGCGGATAAACCAATCTTGCAGAGACCTCAATTTATCAATACTGTAGCCCTTACCTTCAACTGTATACCAAAAAACCTGGCCCAAACCGGTAGCGTCCGGCCCTAGAACCGGAACAACACCCTGAGGCAGGCGCCCTGCGGCAAGATTTAATTTTTCCAAAACCCTGGAACGCGCCCAATAATAATCAACATTGTCTTTAAAAATAAGGTAAACCTCGGAGAAACCGAATGCCGAAGATGCCCGAATAGTTTTTACTCCCGGTACCCCGCGCAATGATGCCGAAAGCGAATAGGTAATCTGGTCTTCCACATCTTTAGCCGAACGCCCCGGCCATTCTGTATAGACAATTACCTGTTTCTCGCCGATATCAGGAATAGCATCTACCGGAATATTGCTAATTGCCCAAGCGCCCCAAAGAAATAACGCAATGTAGACCACAAAAACCACAAAAGGCGTTCTTAAACAATAACTTATTAATTTATTAATCATCGTTGATTGTTATTTAAATCCCTCTAATGCTTATGCTCTGTCTTAATCTCGGATTTCTCTTCTTGTTTTATCTCAGTTGCGCCTGCCCATAAAGATGACATGCCGCCGGTAAGCTGGCTTTGAGAATCAATCAAAAAATTACCGGTTGTCACTACGATATCGTTTTCCTTTAAACCATTGATCACCGGAAAAAATTTAATCTCCTGGCTATCAACTACAGCAATGGCCTCTTGACCTACTTCTATTTCCTGAGCCCTGAATTGGCCTTTACCTAAATCTAAATAAACTATTTTTCTTAGTCCCGTATCCAGAACCGCCTCAGTTGAAACAGCAAGTCTATCTCCTAAATCAACATGGATAATGGCGTCTGCATACATATTAGGCTTTAATTTCCCCTGCGGGTTATCAATTTGCACCCGCGCACGCACGCTTCGGGTATCCATATTCAAAACAGGATCCACAGCTACAATCTTACCGCTAAATTCTTCTGACGGATAAGCAATCGCCGTTACTACGACATGATCGCCTACTTTAATCGAGCCTAAATCATATTCATAGATAGTCAGATATGCCCAAACATAGGGAGTCAACTCATCCGATAACAACAAAGAACGGTCGGATGCGGTTTTAGTCTTTAATTCTTCGATTTGTTGATCCACAAGGCCCATAAGCTTAAGCTTAAGCGTACTAGCGATAACCATACCTTCTAAGCGCTGGTTAATTTCCGGATCCTGGCTTGCGGTTAGATCTTTTTTAGTTTTATACGCCTGGATAAACTCTGCCTGGGCCTTGTAAAGGTCAGGATCATAAGCGATTTTTGCCACAGTACGGATCATCCGCATTAAGGGCCTGGTTATCACGGTTTCGGTTTTGACTCCGATTAACTCTTGTTGAGCCTGACTTATCTTAACCAGCGCCGCGGACTGTACGGAATCTCCCCCGGCCTCATCATAAACAGCAATATAATCCATCCCCATGGAATCTTTCATAAAAGTTGGTGAAGTTATGCTGGGGTTCATCGGGTTGCGGTAGTAAAGCACCTTTTTATCTTTTTGATCCTTGGCTAAACAAATAACCGCGCCTAAAAATAAAATCCCGAGTACAATGATAAGCTTACGCATCATATTCTTCATCCCTTCACCTCGCTTAAATTTACCCCTACAGTCCGCTCTAAATCAGCAAAATTCATGTAACAGGCGACTAATGCGCTATAATAATTAATTTTTGTCTCTACCAGCATCCGTTCACTGTCTAAAAGCATCATAATATCTCCCTTATTCGACAAATATGATGCGCGCGATACCTCAATAGAACTTTCTATTAACGGAATTTGAATATTTTTATATAAATTAATTTTATTTTGCGCAATTTTTACTTTTGTGGCCAAATCCTTTACTTCAGCCATTGCTCGATTTTTCATAGCCAAATAAGCTCCTTGAGCCTCCTCTAAATTAGCAATTGCTTCTTTTACTTCATAACGCTGCTTAGTCCAAAACCATAAGGGAACGCTAAATGCCAACATTAAATCCCAAGGCCCGATTGTCCCAGTAGTAATACCGCGCATTACGATTCCGGTCATAATATCCGGTAAAAAACTTCTTTTCGCTAAGCTCTTAGCATATTTATTCT
>CAYIFW010000061.1:0-5996 GCA_964362795.1 uncultured Planctomycetales bacterium
TTTAGTTAAACTTTTAAATTATTAAAATAAGGAGATTAAAGATGTTAAGAACGATGTTGAAATCCAAGATTCATAGAGCAACGGTGACAGAGGCCAATCTTTATTATGAAGGCAGCATTACTGTTGATGCCGATTTGATCCAGGCGGCGGATATTCTTGAGCATGAAAAAGTGGAAGTTCTAAATCTTAATAACGGCCAGCGCATCGAGACTTATGTGATCAAGGGTAAATCAAAAAGCGGAGTGATTTGCCTTAACGGCCCGGCTGCCCGGGGATCTTGCCCCGGAGATATGGTAATTATCGTTTCTTATGTAGCAGTAGAAGATAAAGAGGCAAAATCTATTAAACCTAAGATTATTAAAGTAGATGAAAGAAACAAAATTAAAAATTAGAGTATTCGGCGCCGCGGTTCTTAGAAAGAAAGCCGTTGCTGTAAATAGAATTACTAGCGAGCATCGTGAAATTTTGAGCCAAATGGCTCAGGCAATGTATGAAGGCGCAGGTATTGGCTTGGCCGCCCCGCAGGTTGGCCTAAGCGAACAATTGATTGTTGTGGATATCGGAGAAGGCCTGTATAAATTAATTAATCCTAAAATTATCAAGAAACAAGGGGCTCAGGCTATTAGTGAAGGATGCCTTAGCGTGCCGGGTGTTTGTATTAAGGTTAAGCGGGCCAAACGTGTTTGGCTCGAAGCCAAGGATGAAAATAATCAACTGTTAAAAATCGAGGCTAGCGATCTTTTTGCCTGTGTTTTACAGCATGAAATTGACCATCTCAAGGGGAAACTTATCATTGATTATGCTTCGTTCATAGAGAAGCTGCGGATTAAGAAAAAATTAAAAGCGCTAAAAACTAGTGTTAAAACCTGTAAGTTGCAATTATAAATTAAGGATATTATAAAATGCATGATTTAATTATTGTGGGAGCTGGGCCGGCCGGGCTAACCGCGGCTCTTTATGCCGGCCGTAGCCGCCTGAATACGTTATTGATTGAAAAAATGGTTGTCGGTGGCAGGATTCTGATGAGTGAATCAATTGAAAATTATCCGGGTTTTCCCGGAGGAATTGCCACGCAGGAATTAATCGGCCGCATGGAGTCCCAGGTAAAAGCGCTGGAAGTAAAAATTGTGAATGATGAGGGGTTGGATATAGATTGTCATAAAAAAACAATTAAGGGATTAAGCGGTGTTTATGAATCCAGGGCGATTATTATCGCCAGCGGAGCCAAGCCGAGAAAATTAAATATACCCGGTGAAGCCAATTATACCGGGCGCGGTGTTTCATACTGCGCTACTTGTGACGCTCCTTTTTTTAGAGAAAAGAAAGTGGTAATTGTCGGCGGAGGCAATGCGGTTGCCGAAGAGGCGATATATTTGAGTCGTTTTGCCAGTTCAGTGAGCGTAATTCATCGCCGCCAGGAGCTGCGCGCTGCGGAAATTTTACAGGAGAAGATGCAGGAGAATAAAAAAATAAATTTTATTTTAAGCAGTGTAGTCACGCAGGTTAAGGGCGCGCAAAAAGTTGAGGCGGTCACAATTAAGGATCTTTTAAGCGGCAAAGAATATGATTTTAATTGTGACGGGGTTTTTATTTATATCGGCTATGAGCCGGAAACATCATTTCTAAAAGGAAAATTAGAGATGGATGAATCCGGGATGTTGATTACTGATGAGAATATGGCAACTTCAGTCGAAGGGATCTTTGCCTGCGGAGATTGCCGTAAAAAAGGATTATACCAAGTGATTAACGCCTGTGGTGATGGCGCGGTGGCAGCTGATTCTGCCTACAAATTCATTGCTAACCAAGGGTAAACAGATGGAGCATATTCCTACGACAAATAAAAAATTGATTAATTGGGTAAATAAGATGGCCAAGCTTTGCGGGCCGGTAAGAATAGTTTGGATCAATGGTTCGGATGAGCAAAAACTTACTTTAGAAAAAGAGTCGGTAAAATCGCAAGAGTTAATCCGTTTAAATCAGGAGAAGCTTCCCGGTTGTTTTCTGCACCGTACTGCCCATGATGATGTTGCTCGCACTGAGCATCTGACTTTTATCTGTACCAAGAAAAAACATGATGTTGGGCCGAATAATAACTGGATGTCTCCGGCTGCCGCCTATAATAAAGCCAAGGCAATTTTTAAAGGCGCGATGGCCGGCAGGACGATGTACGTTATCCCTTTTTCCATGGGCCCGGTGGGTTCGCCTTTTAGTAAGATCGGAGTCGAGCTGACTGATTCCCGTTATGTGGTTTTAAATATGTTAATTATGACCCGTTGCGGGGATGCGGTGTTAAGGCAGTTGGAGAAAGACGATGATTTTACCAAATGCCTGCATTCTAAGGCTCAGTTAGATATTAAGAAAAGATTGATTTTGCATTTCCCGGAAGATAATACTATCTGGAGCGTAGGGAGCGGATACGGCGGAAATGTTCTTTTAGGCAAAAAATGCCTCTCTTTGCGGATTGCCAGTTTTCTGGCTAGAAAAGAAAAGTGGCTGGCTGAGCATATGTTGATTATGGGCATCGAGGAGCCTAATGGCCATGTGGAGTATGTCACCGCGGCATTTCCCAGCGCTTGCGGTAAGACCAACCTGGCAATGATGATTCCTCCTGAGGGCCTTAAAAATAAAGGTTACCGTATTTGGACCGTGGGTGATGATATCTCCTGGATGCGCGTTGATTCCGACGGTTCGCTCTGGGCGGTTAATCCGGAGGCAGGTTTCTTTGGGGTTGCTCCCGGAACAAATTCTAAAGCCAATCCGAATATGGTTGAAACAATTAAAAAGAATACTATTTATACCAATGTGCTTTTAAAGCCTGATAATACGGTTTGGTGGGAGGGCGCTGACGGTGAGGTTCCGGCTCAAGGAATTGACTGGAAAGGTAATCCCTGGAAGCCTAATACTTTAGACGCGGAAGGTAAGCCGATAAAAGGAGCTCATCCGAATGCGCGGTTTACCACTCCGATTATGAATTGTCCTTCGGCATCTTTTAGGATTGAACAGCATCACGGGGTACCGATTTCGGCGATTATTTTCGGCGGTAGGCGCGAGCATGTTGCGCCGCTGGTTTATGAATCATTTGATTGGCAGCATGGTGTATTTGTGGGCGCGACGATGGGCTCAGAGTTAACTGCCGCTCAGGTAGGAAAGCTGGGGACAGTGCGCCGTGATCCTATGGCGATGCTCCCGTTTTGCGGTTATAACATGGCGGAATATTTTAAACATTGGTTGAGTATGGGCAAACTCATGGCTAAACCGCCCAAGATTTTTCACGTGAATTGGTTCCGCACGGATGAGAGTGGTAAATTTTTATGGCCGGGATTTTGCGAGAATTTAAGAGTTTTAGAGTGGATATTGGATCGCTGCAACAATAAAGTTAATGCCTTGCAAACTCCTATCGGCTATCTTCCTTATCCGTTTAATATCGATATGACCGGGCTGAGCCTTACCGAGGAGGCTTTAGAAAAACTTTTTAAGATTGATCAAGAGGAGTGGCTGGAGGAATTAAAGGGTATCCATAAATTCTTTACTGATTTTAAGAAGGATCTCCCCAAGGAGCTTTGGGAACAATACCGCGCTTTACAGAAGAGGCTAAAAAGCTATGCCAAGTAAGGTGCTCTTAAGAACAGATTTTAAAGATCTAAAGCTTTTCCGGCGCGGCAAGGTCAGGGATGTTTATGATTTAGGCGATGAACTTTTAATTGTCTCTACCGACCGGATATCATGTTTTGATGTAGTTTTACCCAGCGGAATTCCGGATAAAGGAAAAGTTCTAACGGATATTTCGGTTTTCTGGTTTGATTTTATTAAAAATATAATCGGGCACCATTTGATCTCTATCGACGTAGATAAATATCCTCAGGAATTAAAAAAATATAAATCAGATTTAGAAGGACGGTCAATGTTGGTTTTAAAGACTAAGCCCTTGCCGGTTGAATGCGTGGTTAGGGGGTATCTTTCCGGCTCAGGATGGAAAGAATATCGCGAAAAACAGTCCATCTGCGGAATTAGCCTTCCTCAAGGATTAAAAGAATCGGATAAATTGCCCCAGGTTATCTTTACTCCGTCCACTAAAGCTGATGTCGGGCATGACCAGAATATCAATCAAAAATATGTCCAGGATTTGGTAGGTTCGGATTTAGCGAATCAGTTAAAAAGAGTGAGTATCGATATTTATAAGTTAGCTAGTAATTATGCTCTGGCCAAAGGGATTATTATTGCCGATACTAAATTTGAATTCGGCATTTATAACGGCAAAATGATTATTATTGACGAGGTGCTTACTCCGGATTCATCGCGTTTCTGGCCGCTTACGGAGTACCAGCCCGGAGGGCCGGTTGCCAGTTTTGATAAACAATTCGTGCGGGATTATCTGGAGACTTTAGAGTGGGATAAAACTCCGCCGGGCCCGGAATTGCCGGAAGAGATAATTAAAAGAACTTCAGAAAAATACCTGGATGCTTACCGTTTGCTGACCGGTAAATAATTATGAAAAGACTAAAAAGTATATTTTCGACTTTATTAAGAATCAGTATCAGTATTGTGCTTCTGGTTCTTTTATTTAAATTTAATAAGATAGATGCTCAGGCCTTAATCGGCGACATAAAAAGCGCTAATAAACTTTTTTTAGCCATCGGACTGGGAGCTTTTTTCTTTAACTATGTTCTGGGGTTTTTACGCTGGCGAATGCTGATAAAGGCATCCGGCATTAAGATCCCTTTAGGGCGGCTAATCAGTTCTTTTTCCGGGGGAATATTTTTTAGTATATTTTTGCCTTCGACTATCGGAGGGGATCTGGTTCGCAGTGTTGACCTTGCCGGGCATACTAAAAAAGCTAAAGAGGTTATTGCTACGGTTTTCCTAGACAGGTTAAGCGGTTATATCGGATTAGTGCTGGTAGTGATACCGGCTATTTTTCTGGGGAGAAATTTTTTAGCGGATAAGGTTGTTTACAGCTCTGTTTTTGTAATCGTAGTTTTACTGGTTATTATTCTTCTAGTTTTATTTAATAATTATGTATATTGCGCAATCAGCAGGTTTTTAACCACTCCTAATTCAGGAAAGATAAGAGAGATCATTAAGGATGTGCATCAGGAGATTCATATTTTAGGCAGTCATAAAAGAATAATTATTCTGAATTTGGCGATATCTTTTCTCCTGCAGGTCCTTTCGCCGCTGTGCGTTTATTTTATCGGGCTGGCTTTAGGGATAAAAATAAGTTTTATTTATTTCTTGATCTTTCTGCCGATAATCGGAGCGATTACTTTGCTGCCTATTGCCATAGGGGGCCTAGGTTTGCGGGAAGGATTGTTTGTGGTATATTTTGCTAAAGCCGGAGTAATTAAGCAATTGGCTTTGGCGATGTCGCTTTTATCTTTTTCTTTTGTCGTTTTCTATGCGGCTATCGGAGGCATTATTTATGTCCTTACAGTACGTCATCGACGCCTACAATCTGATTAATCACTCCCGGTTTAAACTACCTAAGCAATCAGCTAATATCCAATCTTGCTTGGCAGATTTCGTCAAATTTAATAAGTTATCCGGAAGCAAGAATAATGAAGTTATTCTGGTTTTTGACGGCTACCCTAAGGCGGGAGAAGTTATTCCCCAAGAGAGGGGTTTGACCTGCCAGTTTTCGTTCAATCAGGAAGCGGATGAAATAATAAAAAACATAATTGAAGATTCACCTCAGCCGAGAAATATCATTGTGGTTACTGATGATAAAGAGGTGCGGATAATCAGCCGGCTTTTACATGCTCAGGTTTCTAGCGTAGAGGAGTTTATTTGCGCTAAGGAGAATAAGTTGGATGCTGGCGTCAAAGATTCAGATTTAGCTGATGTGAAGTTGAGTTATTCTGCGATGCAGAAGATAGATGCCGAACTAAAGAAGAAATGGCTGTAGCCTGTTGAATTTTTGTCAAGCCAAAATAGAAATATCCTACCAGTTGACTCATAATTAGATGTTACCGGTTAGGTTAAATTACGGATTCGTTGAA
>CAYIFW010000062.1:0-623 GCA_964362795.1 uncultured Planctomycetales bacterium
GCTCATCCCCCTATTTGATTTATGATTTCCTGATTCCTTTAAAAGCTAACATAAACTCTTCACGGCTATCCGCGGCCAGCAGGGCATCCTCTAAACTTATTTTACCTTCCTGAGTTAACTTAACTAAAGACTGCGTAAATGATTGCATACCAAATACCGCCCCATCATCAATAAAATCGGGAATCTCCCAAATTTTTCCTTCACGAATTAAACGGCTAATGGTGGGAGTTAAAAGCATTACTTCATAAGCCGGAACCCTGCCTCCTCCGTGTTTAGCCGGCACCAGGCGCAAAGAGATTACTCCTTTTAATAATACGGCTAACTGATTCCTGACCTCCTGATGCTGATGCGGAGGGAAAAAATTAATCAATCTCTCTACCGTCTGAGGCGCATTAATCGTATGCAAGGTACTCAAAACTAAAACTCCGGTTTCCGCCGCGGCCATAGCGCTAGAAACCGTATCCAAATCGCGGATATTGCCGATAAACATTACATCCGGGCTCTGTAAAGTAAAAGCGCGCAGGGCAGTAGGATAAGTTGTGACATCAATACCCAACTCACGCTGATTGATAATCGATTGCTTATCTTCAAAAGTAAATTCAATCGGCTCCTCAACGGTAAGA
>CAYIFW010000062.1:633-5815 GCA_964362795.1 uncultured Planctomycetales bacterium
GATCATACTGGCAATCGTCGTAGATTTTCCACTGCCCATACTTCCGGTCAATAATACTAACCCGCGGGTTTCCAAAGACAACTTAGTTAATATTTCAGCCGGGAGATTCAAATCTTCAAAAGTGGCGATATGATTACGCACATTCCTGATGACAATCGAAGGCCAATTTCTTTGCGTAAATACGCTTACCCGGAAACGCCGTTGAAATTCATCTAAATATACGGCAAAATCCACATCCAGTTTATTTCTAAAAGATTCAAGCTGCTTGGTATTGGATAATTGTTCGGTGGCCAGCATAACATCCTCAACGCTTAAAACTCGGCTATCCATCGAAACTATCTTACCGTCAATTCTAAGGCGAGGTATGCCCCCGGCCCGGTAAAAAAGATCTGAAGCATTTCTGGCGACCATCTCGCGCATTAATTTTTTAATATCCATCTTTTCCTCTCTCTCGATAAATATTATAACACCTTATCCCCTTTTAACGTAGAATTAAATTCCATGTATTTAGCCAGCATCAACCGGCTTTGGGCATCTAGCGCCGGAAGAGAACCGACAATCAAAATTATAAACGGCACAAATATCCATTCTAAAACCAAAAGCACATTTTTAATCCAGCTTACCCCTTTTGGCCGGGGCGGTAAAATTGTCCAACTTAAAAATATCCAGGTCAAACTGGTTAACAAAGTAAATTGAAATAATAACCCGGTAATTTTCGGCAGATTATAGGCGATAGTCATTGAGCTAAAAAATGCTCCGCCGAAAAGTATAGGTAAATATCCGATAACTACCAAGATAAACGCCCAGACAGCCCAAGTAACATGGCTTTCCAGAAGATGAAAAGACCTTCTTAATTTATGAAACATTGAAATATGCTTATTTTTTATAAAACCATCCACTACAAAAGGAAAATTCTCCACTCCCCAAGCCCACCTTCTTTTTTGTTTATACTGCACGAGGATCGTTTTCCAAATATTACTGGAATAAGCCACATCCATAGAGACCGTAACATATAACGGAACTACCCGGTAATCTCCGTTATAGTGCAGGTAACCTTTCCAATAAATCACAGAATCATCGGAGATCATATTCACCGGCCAGTAATCCACCTCAACTAGCGTCTTAAAACTCATACTGTGGCTGGAAAAGGTAACAAATTTCTCCAGGCGCATGCTCTCAATCAACTGGCAGAATGAACTGCTAATCTCTACCAGCCTGGCAAAAGAGGGCGCCTGCCAGATATTATTATTATAAACCGGCATCGGCTGATAACTTGCCTGATGCGGTTTATCCGAAGTCAGGAAATGATAACTTAAACAACCGAAATATTCCGGGTCAACGCAAGTATCGGCGTCAAAACAAGAAACAATTACGCGTTCATAAGCAATCCCTCGGCTATCTATAAACTTTTTAGCGGATTTCGCGCTCCAGGTGGCATTTGCCCCTTTAGTCCGGCTTTCCCCGGGCAAACCATCAGGATGAAAAGTAAATAAACAAGCGCCAAACTTCGCGCTAAACTCTTTCTCTAAAGCCAACGCCGTAACCTGGGCGTGAATATTACGCTCCTCAAAAGCAATGACGACGATAAACTTATCTTTGGGATAATGGCTTGCGCTGAGAGAAGATAGTGACGGCTGCAAAACCTCCAAACCTTCATTATAAACGGGGAATATAACTAATTGATATAACTCTGAAAAGCCTTTGTTTTCAGGAAGGACTGAACAACGCTTCAGCCAATCCTCGCGTCGAAGCCGAAAGAGCCGGTTATGCGCCATAACCAAAAGAGTAGTCAAGTAAACCGTGCGAATAATCCAATAAAAATCAAAAGTAATGATAATTATCGCGCAAGCCACCGGATATTTAATCGACAGAAAAATTAACCCAACGATGATCCCCCAAGACAGCCCTCCGGGAATGATCTCTAGAGTCCGTTTTAAAAATATTTTTTTATTCATTTGCGTTTTGCTTTTGCTCCGGCTTAACGGCCTGGAATTGCTGGGCCATTAGCCTCTCTAATAAAAATAAATTAGAACTTAATTCTAATTTATACAAGTTCTGACTATCATTAAAATAAAGCGTATCTTCTTTAACATCATAAAAGGCGCTGGTGGCCTCTTTATTTAACTCCACTAAATTAAGCGGCTTGGATTGGCCCCTAGCCTCAACCACCTGAACGTGCTTATCGGTTAGAACAACTAAATGATAATTATCCGAATGCCAAAAAACATTAATTACTTTTTCCTGAGTATAATCCCAAAACACGGAAGCATCCGGATAACCGTAATCACCCTGATTATCGAAAAAGATCACACTGATCTGGCGCTGATTAAATATAAAAAGCTTCTTTCTATCCGCGGAAATCTCCCAACCGGAAATCTGGGTAAAACCCTGCGGAAGGCTGGCGACATCCTCAAAATTATTTGCCGCAAAATCAGACCTGTACACAACTCTATTTAACTGATCTAAATAGTAAATTAATTTACTCTGCGCATCAATACGGAAACTGGACAATTTGTCACGATTTAGCCGCACGAGATTAGGCCGCAAAGGAAAAAGAATAATTTTATCCAAACGGCTGACTTTACCTGCCTCCACATCCACCTCTCCTTTCCAAGGATAATGTTGGGCTAATTCTAAAGCTACCTTATAAACTCCGGGAGCTAAGTCCTGCATGCTCGCCGGGCTGCGCTGAGAGATAAGTTTACCCTCAAGATATATCTTAGCTCCTTCGGGTTGAGTTTTAATGAAGATTAAACCTGTCTTGGTAAATTTTAAAGTATGCCGGCTAAATTTATACCCTAAAGCGGAAGAAAGAATAAAAGGGAGCCCGATGAAAAATATACCCAGGCTCAAATAAAACAATAGTCCTCTTACCTTTTGAAAATTAAACATGGGTTAACTCTTTGTGGCGTAAAAGACGGTGATAACCTAAGGCAAACCTGTGCGCTTCATCGCGCACCTTACGGATTAAATTCATTGCCGGAGCATCTTTAGGAAAATTTAAAATTCCGGCCTTTTGACTGCTATAGATATTTTCTTTCTCTTTAGCAATGCTGACTAAAGGAAGGTTAAGATTCAATTCTTTAAGCCTACGCGCGGCAGTCAAAAGATGCCCCTTGCCTCCGTCAATCAGCACCAGGCTTGGCAAGTCTTTATTCTCTTGAACCAACCGGCTATAACGCCGGTAAACCACCTGGCCAAGCATTTTATAATCGTTGATTCCGGAAAAATTCTTGATACGAAAACGCCGGTAGTTATTCTTATCCGGAGAGCCATTTTTAAAACTAACCATCGAACCAACGGATTGTTTACCGGAAAAATTAGAAATATCAAACCCTTCGATCCTGCCGGGTAAAGTTAGCAGTCCTAGCCTATTTTTTAAATCTTCCAACTCTGTTTTGCAATTGAAGCTGACAGGCCCCCCGGAAACTTCAGCCAAAACAGCGATCTGGTCGCGTATCTCGGCTGCCCCTTCAAAATCAAAAACTTTGGATTTATCCTGCATCGCCTTGGTCAATTTTTTAACTAACAAATCCGTCCTGCCTTCTAAAATTAAAATAATATTATTAATTATGCTCCGGTATTGCTTAGGGCTGGCCTTACCGCTGCAAGGAGCAGCGCAAAGATTAATTTTATCATAAATACAGCTTGGCTTAGGCCTGCCTTGCCGGCAGGCAGGCAGGCGCCGGCAGGAACGGTACATAAAGCTGCGCCGGATAATTTTTAAGGCATTTTTTAAAAGCTTAGCGTTAGTATACGGCCCCAGATATCTACCGGCACTTTTATCTTTTCTACGCGTGATATAAACGCGCGGAAACTCTTCCTTAGTAATCTTAACCCAAGGAAAACTTTTGTCATCTTTAAGCGAGATATTATACTTCGGCTTAAACTGGCGGATTAAACTTGCCTCCAGCAATAAAGCCAACGTTTCGCTGGCGCAGAGCTTAAACTTGATATCCTCGGCTTTGGCCATTAAAGAAGCGGTCTTACTATTCAGATCCGCGCCTAAATAACTAAGCAAGCGTAGCTTTAGCGAGTTTGCCTTACCGACATAAATTACTTTAGCCCGCAAATCGTGCATCAAATAAACGCCGCAAGAATCAGGAGCGGATAAGAATTTTTCTTTTATTTTTTGAGAATATTTCATAAGGCCGGCCTTATTTTTCTATGCAGAAACCAATTTAGGAGCTCTTTAAGCTCGGTTACCCGGAAGATAAAACAAAAAACAATATAGGCCAAAGCCCCGCAGAATAATGCCCAGGCAAGATTTAATGCTTGATTTACTAAAAAACAAACCCCGGCCATACCCAAAGCAGCCGCAGAGATACGTAAAAAGGAGAAGAGGATCTTACGCTCTCCGAAACCTCCCAGGCGCTTAAGCAGAATAAAAAATAAAAAGAAAAAAGTAACTATGCCTGAAATTGAAGTTGCCAGGGCCAGGCCGCCGATCTTAAGCGGAAACATCAAAAGCGCGTTAAGAATAATATTCATCAGCAAAGATAAACCGGCAATTTTAGTCGGCGTAACCGTATCTTTAAGCGCGAAAAAACAGCTTTGTAATATTTTTGTTCCGCCATAAGCGCATAATCCGATGCTGTAGAAGGCCAGGGCATTGCTGGTTAACAGGCCGGAATGCGCGTCGAATCTTCCTCCGCCGAAAAAAGCAAAAATTATCGGCTGAGCTAAAACCATAAACAGCGCGCTCATCGGCAACATGACAAAAAAAACCGTGCGTAATCCCCAGGAAAGCGTATCTTTAAGCTCTTGGCGATTATCTTCTAATACTTGAGTCGAAAAAGTAGGTAAAATCGCCTGAGCAATAGCATTGCTAAAGACGCCGATCGGAAATTGAATAAGCCGATAGGCAAAATAAAGCACCGCCACCCCGCCCTCGCCCACAATTACCGCCAATGAGCCGAAAATAGAATCCACAAAATTATTCAACTGATAAATTCCGGAACTAACCAGGCGCGGCAGCATTAACCTTCTGACCTGGATTACGCCGGGATGATTAAAACACCGAGTTAATTTTAAGCGAAATCCTTTTTTATATAAAACCGGAACCTGCACTGCCAACTGTAAAATACCACCCAGCAAAACTCCGGTCGCCAACCCCCGGGTCCCCTCTCCCCAAATTAAAGCGCAGATAATTATCGCGATATTTAAAAGACAGGGCGCAAAT
>CAYIFW010000063.1:0-5805 GCA_964362795.1 uncultured Planctomycetales bacterium
GGCAACTCTCCGATTTCTAAAGGCGAAACCCCTTTAAAAAATTCAGGATCTTCCACCTGCAAAATTGCTAAATCACAATCATTGCCAACCGTTTTAATCTTAGCAATATATTTTTTTTGGCTGGATTCCTTGCGTACCTGTATAAAGGTATTCTGGTTCACGACATGAGCATTGGTTAGAATGCGATTGCCCTGAATAATACATCCGGAGCCGGTTATTTCCTGAACACCTCTAGATTGCCAGGGATTAATATAGTCTATGGTGTTGCGAGTTGCAAAAACCTTAACCACGGAATCAGTTTTAAAATCCGCCGCAGTAGCTGAAACTAATAAAACCCTGGCAAAGAAAAACACAAATCCGAAAATTAACGACCCATCTCTTGTAACTATCCGCCTAATCTTTTTCTTATCCATAATACCTCCGAGCAATTATTAATTGTTTCACTTATCTTACTCTCTAAAACCATCCTTGTAAAACAAAAATCCGGAAACATTCTCTTTATTAATTATTTTTATTTATTAAATTCACCACCAGCGTAACGATAACATCACGCTCGCTGGGCTTACTTTCTGCGACCATCAAAGTTAACGCAACTAATGCATTATCGGCAATACGCTTTGAGCCGTCCTCTTTATACAGAATAGCATTTTTCTCTAAAAACCATAAGAAAATTGAAGCTGCGATACGTTTATTGCCATCAATAAAAGAATGGTTTTTGACAATAAAATAAAGCAGGTTTGCCGCTTTTTCCTCAATGCTTGGATACAGGTCCTTACCGCTGAATGTCTGATAAACTGCGGCGATTGAACTTTCAAATGATTTATCACGCGTCACGCCAAAAAGATCAGAACCGCAGAATTTTTCTTTTAGCTTCTCTACCGCCTTCAACGCGGCTTCATAGCTTAATATAAACTTCTCCTCTTTGGAGATATGCGATATTTTGAGCCGCTTGTAATCATAATCATCCAAAAGGCCAAGCGCGTAATTATAATCACTGATAACTTCAAGCAACCCCATGGCCTCTTTATATTCAGGCTGTTTGCGGTCCTTCATGCTCGCGATGAGCTTTACCGTCCGCTGTAACGCCTGAAGTTTTAAGGTTTGCTCCTTTAGGCGCTGTTCATTTAATGTATAGCCATCGATTAAATGGCGCTTGAGAATGTTTGTAGCCCAAATGCGAAAACGCGTACCATTCTGAGATTTTATACGATAGCCAACTGAAATAATCACATCGAGATTATAGAAATTTGTTTCATAGCTTTTACCATCAGCGGCAGTTATCCGGAAATTCCGGATAACTGAATTCTTCTTTAATTCCTTTTCTTTGAATATATTTTGTATATGTTCGTTAATAGTCCGGACATCCCTATCGAAAAGATCACCCATTTGTTTCTGAGTCAGCCAAACCGTCTCCTGCTCCAACTTAACTTCAAACTGGATTTTCTTATCCTTAGTTCGATAAATAACAATTTCACCTTTCGGCGGCACATCAATAGTCTTATTTTTCATATTCCCTTTAAATATCGCCATTTTTGTCTCCATACACCCTCCTTTTCGTACGTTATTATTCATTCCTACCTCAATAGACGTAGAAGAAGACAAAATCTAACAAACAAAAAACCCTCGCTTGGGCATACTTGCCTGTAGCGAAGGTTTTACTTTCTTTCCCGCCTGCTTACTTTTACCGAAGCGGGCTCTCCCCTAAACACGGGACACACCTGATTGTTAAGCTTAACTAAACACTATTTATTTATTCGGTTGGGGTAAGCCTAAAAAATCCAATGGCAATTCGTAGAAGAAATAATAACAACCAGCAGACTTTACATACTCTAATACATCTTTATACTGCGCGCTTTTAAACCAATCATTTAAAATATAAACATACTCAACCGCTATCTCTAAAGGAGCAAGCAACTTCCTATATTTTTTAAGCTTAAAATCACATGTTTGAAGCTTCTCGTCGACTGACCCAGCCACTTCTTGGAATTTAATCTCGATAATAAAGAGAACTCTTCCGGTAAAGATTAAGATTGCTTCATCTGGTAAAATTTTTTTTGAAATAATTTTAGAATAGTCTACCTTATTTGGTTTAAGTAGATTTTTATATAATTTATTCTTACCATAGAATTCAGCAACCCTTGCATCCTGGAAATAAACTGTATCCCCCAGAATCTTATATCCAGGTAAAGTAGCCAAGAGTTTTTTCATCTCTACTCTTGATTCAAATCTCAAACCTGAAATCGCTGTTTTAGATCCTCCCTTACCACCTTTAATCATTCTTAATCAAGCTCTTTTTAAGATCCAGGATACCATCCCCGGTTTTTAACCAACTTCCCTTTTCTTCCTTTTTCCATCCTTCCCAAGACATAGCTCTTCCTTTATATTTAGGAGGAGGATAATTACAATCTTCCTGTCCCCAAATCCATTTATAAACTTTAAGGAGAACTTCGGGATCCTCACCGCAAGGGTTTTTTAGCTCTATCTTACTAAGAATATCATCCGGCTCTTCACCATTATAAACTCTTTCTAATGCTTTAACGATTAGAAGTGTATCCTTAGAATTACAGGCAGCCTTATTTTTTAAATCATCGGAAATATTAGCATGAGATATTAACCAAAGAGATTCCTCATCGGGATTATAAACCCAAACCATAAAATCATCTCTTTTAATAGTACCAAAGGTAAATTTCCCTCCTGGTTTTGTAACTACTATTTTTCTTCCATCGGAGATATCCTCAACCTTATATCCTCTATATTTAATCTTCTCTAAAGCCTCACGGAACATATCCTTTGGTTGATTTTTTATCTTTAAATCAGATAAATCGATTGAGTGTTTATAGATATTGACTCTTGCCTTTCTATTTGCCATATTATTTAACTTTGAACTCATCTTTAAGCCTTTTTATAGAAACTTTTAGATATTCCTCTTCTAGTTCCACGCCGATAAACTGCCTTTTATCTTTAACTGCCGCAACACCAGTGGTAGAACTTCCAGAAAAAGGATCTAAAACGATATCACCCTGCTTTGTTGAAGCTAACATAATTCTATCTAATAATTCTATTGGCTTTTGAGTAGGATGCTTACCATATATTTTCTCTAACGTTCCAGGAGCCTTAATTGACCAGAAACTAAGCATTTGCTTATTATTGTTCATTTTTCTCATTAAATCATAGTTGAAATAGTGTTTACTATCTTTGCTCTTCGCAGCCCAAAGGATAGTTTCAGTAGAATGAGTAAAATATCTACAACTTAGATTTGGCGGAGGGTTTACCTTAAACCAGGCAATATCATTTAATATTTTATAACCTAAATTCTGCATAGCCGAGCCCACAGTATAAATTATATGTGATGTACCAGAAACCCAAATTGTACCATTAGGCGTCAAAACTCTCTGACATTCCCTAAGCCACCTTTGAGTAAAAATGAAATTCTCCTCAACCCCTTTCGAGATATCCCATTTACCTTTATTTACAGAAACCATCTTTCCAGCATGGCAAGTAAAACCACCATTTGAGAGAAAATATGGTGGATCAGCAAAGATCATATCAATGGAATTATCTGGAATTTTAGGAAGGACTTCGAAACAATCACTTTTAAACAAGATAACACTATGCTTCTTATCCTCAAAGCATGGAGACTGCGGGATACTTTTAATTAAACTAAAAATATCTCTTTTGCGAACTGGTTTCTCTGTAGTTACTGTGGGCATTAGTATTCCGGGTTGGTTAATAATCTTATCAATTTGTTCCATTCTACCACCTCCTCGTTAAAACGTCAATTAACTCTCTCTACCACAATTGACGTAACAGGTGGCAAAATCTAACTAAAATTTTTGAATATTTATTCTATCTTGACAATACCGCGATTTCAAGTATACTTATTAAACTTAATTGAAAGGAATACCAAAATGCTTAAAAAATGTAAAATCTGCGACAAAGTTGCGCTTACCGGTAAAGTTCTCGCCAGAAAAGGCCAGTATAAATCCAAAGGCGGAACAGGTTCCAAGATTGCCCGCTGGAGCAAGCGCAAATTTAAGGTCAATCTGCAGACCGTGCATATCGTAGTCAACGGCACGACTAAGAAGGCCTACATCTGCGCCAAGTGCATCAAAAAAGGCGATTTCAAAAAAGCAGTTCCCAAAGTTAAAAAACCCGCTACTATTTAAAAAAGATATCTTTGGCCTCTAAGATCATTGATTCTTCCTGGCGCCAACTGTCTATTTTAGGCGTATAAATTAAATCAAAAGAAACTGCCTCTAACAAACTCTCTCTTAAACTACTCATTCCAAAAGCGATTATTTGCCGGGTCGTAATTCCATCGGTTGCCCAAAACTTTAACGTCCCGCGGTTTAGAAGCTGCACCTCTCCTTTAAGTTTCAGTCCGCGCGTATAAAATAAAGGTTCCCGATTGGCCATGCCAAACGGCTCTAAAAGTTCTAATTCCTTAACTAACGGCTCATTTAAATCCGCAAAATTAAGCTCTAAATCAATATCTAAACTAGGGAGTAAATCCTCTAAGGTGAGACGATCACTGGCCAATTTATTAATACTTTTTCTAAATTCATCAATGTTATCTTTCGTAATTAACAAGCCAGCGGCATGAGCATGTCCGCCGAAGCTGTCCAGTAGCTCCTTAGAATCCATCAACGCATCAAAAAGATGAAAATTCTGAATTGAACGCGCTGAGCCTTTGCATAAATTCTCATTTATCGAAATTACGATTGCCGGCCGGTAAAATCTATCCGCAAGCTTGGAAGCCACAATCCCTAAAACACCTTGATGCCAATCTTCTTTGGCAATTACAATCACTTTATGGTCCTTAAAATTAACCTGACGGTTAATCAACTCCTCGGCTTCTTCTAAAATTTTGCCTTCAATCTTTTGACGCTCCCGGTTAAACCTATCTAATTCTTTGGCTAAATTTTGCGCTTCAGCAATATTCTGAGCCATAAGCAATTTTAAAGACACCTCGGCATTAGCCATCCTTCCGGAAGCATTCAGGCGGGGAGCAATAATAAAAGAAACATAAGTAGAATTAAATTTTTTATTCTCGATTCCGGCATTTTCAATAATCGCCCGCAGGCCTAATCTTTTGGTTTGCGGTAAGCGCAAGAGCCCCTCTTTGGCAATAATTCTATTTTCTTGCGTGAGCGGCACGCTATCGGCGATGGTGCCTAAAGTAACTAAATCCAGATCATCAACTAATAAAGAGCCACTGATTGCTTGAGCGAATTTATAAGCCACCCCTACTCCGGCCAACTCCCGAAAAGGATAACCGGAATGTTTTACTTTGGGATTAATTATACAGGATGCTTCGGGCAAGCTGGTTTCGCGCGGCTCATGGTGATCAGTAACAATTACATCAATATTTGCCTGCCTTAACCCATGAATTTCTTTATGATTAACGATCCCGCAGTCAGCGGTAATCATCAGCTTGACCTGGTTTTTTATGGCAAAATTAATAATTTCATTATTTAAACCGTAGCCTTCGGTGATGCGATGCGGGATATGGTGCAGGACATCCAGCCCCATCGCCTCAAGCGTGGTTTTAAGTAAAACCGTGCTGGTTATACCGTCCACATCATAATCGCCAAAGACCATCACTTTTTCTTTATTTTCTTGAGCCTTCTTTACCAGGCTGATTGCCTTAGGCATATCCGAAAATAAATGCGGACTAAATAAATCACTGATTGAGGATTTAAGGAATTTTTCCGCGGCAGCTACGGTGGTAACTTTGCGATTGATTAATACCTGGGCTAATATTTTAGAGATACCTAATTCTTTGGAAAACTGATTTTGCAGCGA
>CAYIFW010000064.1:0-5790 GCA_964362795.1 uncultured Planctomycetales bacterium
GCTAACAAAACTAGTTTTGCGTCCACCTCACTAGTCACGGTAAAATCCTGTTCATGAATAGTAATATCAATCCCGGATTCTTTTTGAATAACATTAAGAATCTCCAGGCCCCGCCTGCCTCTCTGGCGTTTAATCGGATCGGTGGAATCAGCAATCTGCTGTAATTCCCTTAAGACGAATTTAGGGATAATGATTTTCCCGCTTAAAAAACGAGTTTTAAAGATATCCATAATCCTGCCGTCGATAATTACACTGGTATCCAGGATATTTACATCCTGTGACTGATCCTGACGACGCAGGCGTACATAAGGAATAATGATATTAAATTCATCTTTGCCGCGTAAAGCCATAACCATACCCAGATAGCAAAAAATTAAAGTCAGCCCCACCCTAATTCTAGAAAGCATATCCGGATCCATCGCCGCCAGGCTAAAAGCATCCCCCACCAGCTTAGCCATAATTAGGCCCAGAATTAATCCGAATACCGCGCTGGACAAACCGCTTACCGAAACCTTGCGCAAGCCTGCTTCAATGATAATCAATACTATTGCAACTATCGCACCGATTAACATACCGATAAGGCCGGACCCCTGCGAAATAAGAGCCTGATAACCAATCGCCATGCTGCCTAAAGTAAATAAAATACGCGCTAATAATAAATTCATTTACGAGCCTCCCCTTGCAATTTAACCGATGATCCTAAAATAATATCTAAGGCCTCTTTTAAAGTAGAAACAGGAACAATCTCCATATCCATTTGTTTAATTTTCAAATTCTTAATGCTGTTTTTCGGCAAAATACAATGTTTAAAGCCTAACTTTTGGGCTTCATTAATCCGCGTGAGCACTTGAGAAACGCTTCTGATCTCACCGCTCAAACCCACTTCACCTAAAACTACCGTCCGGGGTAAAACCACCTGTTCACGAAAGCTGGAGGCAATTACCGCGCACACTGCCAGGTCGGCGGCCGGATCCTCGATTTTTATTCCTCCGGTAACATTAACAAATATATCTTCAGCCTCCAGGGCCAAACCCAGGCGTTTTTCTAAAACCGCCACCAATAGTGATAGCCGATTGAAATCAAAGCCTTCTGCCCTCCGGCGGGCATAACCAAAAGAACTTCGGGAAACCAGCGATTGAATCTCAACTAAAAGAGGCCGCGTTCCCTCTAAAATCGAAGTCACAATCGTCCCGGATACATCGCTTGGCCGTTCCGAAAGAAAAATCTCGGAAGGATTTTTTACCTCCGCTAACCCTTGCGGCCCCATTTCAAATACGCCAATTTCATTAGTCGAGCCAAACCTGTTTTTAACCGCGCGCAATATCCTGTAAATCGCAAAACGGTCTCCCTCAAAATATAACACCGTATCCACAATATGTTCCAAAACGCGCGGCCCGGCCAAAGTTCCTTCTTTAGTCACATGGCCGATAATAAAAATTGAAGTCCCGGTAGTTTTGGCTAGCTGGGTTAAAATTCCCGCGCACTCTCTTACCTGGCTGACACTTCCGGGAGAGGAACTAATCCCGGAATCAAAAACTACCTGGATTGAATCAATAATAACAACTTGCGGTTTTAATTTCCTGATGTATTCGACAATTAAAGATAAATCCGTCTGATTAACGATATAAAGATGCTCTGAATCCGCCTCACCTAGTCGATTGGCGCGCAGTTTAGTCTGGGCTACGCTTTCTTCCCCGCTGACATACAATACTCCAATACCTTGTTTAGTCAGATGATTGGAAACCTGTAAAGCAATCGTAGATTTTCCTACTCCCGGATCCCCACCGATTAAAATAACCGAACCCTTAACAATTCCTGCGCCTAAAACTCTGTCTAACTCGGCAATATTGGTTTTTAACCGGTCCTCGTCTTTAACGACAACATCTTTCAGCAGCACCGGGCCGTCTTTATAAAGAGAGGTTCTTTCTTTAAGCCCGCGAGAGGCAGAAGTATAATCCTCCTCGCAAAAAGAATTCCAGCTGTTGCAATCCGGGCATTTGCCTAGCCATTTCGGCGATTGATGCCCGCAATTAGAACAACTAAAAACCGTTTTGGTTCTCATGATTATTTTTTCTCTTTAGCTTTAAATAATAATTTCCAGGGATTCTTGCGTATATCCGAAGCAAAAGCTTCGAATTCATTATAAAGTTTATCGTCATAAATAAGCTTACCTAATGAACCTTCTTTATTCCTGATCTGAGCAAGCCCCTCATCTAGATTACGCATGATATTTTCCACCCGGTTAAATATTTCATGTATAGGCAAAGGATCAATTCCCGTTATTGATTGATGATCTTGGAGAACATTAGCATAGTCTTTGCCGGGTATTATTTCGACATATTTTTCGCCTAATAAACCCAGAGTATTAACCCAGACGCTAGAATCCGGGGGAATCTTAGCGTTGCTTCTGATCCAAACATCCAGGCGCACATTCGAACGGTTTTCCTGAGGTAAAAATTCTAATCCCACGCCTCGGACCTCCCCGACATCGACTCCGGCAAAACGCACCGGCGCCCCGACTTTAACGCCGTTGACAAATTTATAATTGATACTGATATCATAACCTGAGCTCCAGGTCTTAAACCCGCCGATAGATAATATAAAAATAACTAAAATTATCAAACCGATCAAAGTAAATATTCCCACCTTCAACTCTAATTTAGTTTTACCAAATATCATTTTAATACCTCCTTGATATTAGATCCTTCGTCGCTACGCTCCTCAGGATAAGTTCGGGCAATAAGTTATGTCGCACTTTGTGCTCCATAACTTATGCCCTCACTTATTTAAAAGTGTCCACCGCTTCGGTTATCGGCCCCTTGGCCAACCCGTTAATAAACTGATGCACCACCGGGTCAGTTGTTTTTTGAATCTCCAGAGGCGTGCCGTCTGAAATTATTCTTCCTTTATACATCATGGAAATTTTATCGGCGATATGATAAGCGCTTTTCATATCATGCGTAACTACCAAAGAAGTAACTTTTAATTTATCATGTAGAGAGCGGATAAGATCATTAATACTGGCTGCGGTAATCGGATCCAGCCCGGTGGTCGGTTCATCATAGAGGATGATTTCAGGCTTAATGCAGATTGCCCGCGCCAAAGACACGCGTTTCTTCATCCCTCCGCTTAACTCCGAAGGCATAAGATTACCGATCCCCCCGAGGCCAACTAAATGCAAAGATTCTTCTACGCGCTCCAAAATTTCTTTATGGTCGATACGCGTATGCTCGAATAGGCCAAAACCGACATTCTCGGCGACATTCATCGAATCAAAAAGAGCCCCACCCTGGAAAACCATGCTGATTTTAGAGCGCAGCTTAGTTAATTCTAATTCGCTTAAAGCCGCCACTTCCTTACCATCCACTAAAACCTTACCGCTATCCGGCCTTAATAATCCGTCAATATGTTTGAGCAGCACGGATTTCCCGCAGCCGCTGCGGCCGATAATCACGCAAGTCTGCCCGGTTTGCACTTTTAAACTTAAATCATTCAGGACTGATTGATTATTAAATTTTTTATTTAAATTCAGTATCTCTATCATTTTTTTAATCACGGGGACGGTTCTCTGTTTTAGAGAACCGTCCCCTATTTTTAAGGAATAATAAAATAGAACAGCGCGGTAAACAAACAATCCGCCGCAATAATCATCAGAAATGTAATCACGACCGATCGGGTTGTCGCCTTACCGACACCTTCGGCTCCGCCCTGAACATTAAAACCTTCATAGCAGCTTACTAAAGCAATAATCATCCCAAAAATCCAAGCCTTAAATAATCCGGTGAATAAATCTTTATAAACTAAGGCATTAAAAGTTATATTCAGATACATACTACTGGTAATCCCCAACTTAAAAACACAGATAAGGTAGCTGCCTAATATGCCGATAATATCAGCATACAACGTAAGCACCGGAAGCATCAGGCTTAAAGAGATAAAACGCGGAACCACCAGGTATTTTACCGGATTGGTCGCCAAAGTCTCCAGAGCATCAATCTGCTCGGTAACCTGCATTGAACCAAGCTCGGCGGTATGCGCTGCCCCAACGCGGCCGGCAACCACTAAAGCCGTAATTACCGGGCCTAATTCGCGCACAATCGCCAAAGCCACGAGGCTAGCGATATACATTTCCGAACCCAACCGCTGCATAAAATATGCTGACTGCAAAGCAAAAACAAAACCGATAAATAAAGCAATCACCGAAACAACCGGAAAACTTTCATAGCCGGCTTTCTTGCATTGCACGATTATAGGTTCATATTTATACGGCGGCTTAAAGGTTAAATACACCGTTTGCAAAGTTAAATTAGCCAGGCCCCCGCAAAAATACAGGAAAGAAATTATCCTCCGGCCTAAATCAATAAAAAATAATGTAAACATTATTCAAATATCAGCTCTTCATTTTTACGCGATACTTTTATCGAAGAGCCCTCCTTATATTTTTTAGAAATAATCTCACCCGCTAAAGGATCTTCCAAAAACCTCTGGATCGTCCTCTTTAAGGGGCGGGCGCCGAAAACCGGATCAAATCCTTTTTCAATCAAAAGCTCTTTAGCCTCTTTAGTAACCTCTAAAGTTAAATTCTGATCTTTTAAACGCTGGATAACGTAACCGATCTCTATATCAATAATCAATGAAAGATCCTCTTTAACTAATTGCCTAAAAACAATCACATCATCGACGCGGTTTAAAAATTCCGGTTTAAAAGCATGTTTAACCGCTTCCAGCAATTTATTTTTCATATCTTCATAAGTAGCTCCCTCACTTTGAGCCCTAAACCCAAGAGCTCCGGTCTTGCGGATTAATTCCGCGCCGACATTTGAGGTCATAATGATGATTGTATTCTTAAAATCTACTTTGCGCCCAAAACTATCGGTCAGGCGGCCTTCTTCAAAAACTTGCAGCAATAAATTAAAAACATCCGGATGCGCTTTTTCAATCTCATCTAAAAGTATGACCGCATAAGGCCTGCGGCGCACACGTTCGGTAAGCTGGCCACCTTCCTCATATCCGACATATCCCGGAGGGGCGCCAATCAGCCGGGAAACGTTAAACTTCTCCATATACTCTGACATATCCAATTGCAGGAGAGCATCTTGGTCGCCAAACATAAATTCCGCCAGAGCCCGGGCCAACAAAGTTTTACCGACTCCGGTCGGGCCTAAAAATATAAATGAACCAATCGGACGCCGGGGATCTTTGATCCCTGCCCGCGAACGCCTTACCGCATGAGCAATGGCTTCAATGGCTTCATTCTGGCCGACAACACGCTTATGCAATTCTTCTTCGATCTTCAGCAGTTTTTCACTTTCTTTTTCTTCAAGCCGGAAAATCGGAATCCCCGTCCACTGCGCCAAAATTTTAGCGATATCTTCGGCGGTAACCGACGGCCGCATTTTATCTTTAGCCTGGCTCCACTCTTTATTTAATTTTTCTAATTCCTGACGGGCAACCCTCTCCTGATCCCGTAGGGATGCGGCTTTTTCAAAATCCTGACTCTTAATATAAGCTTCTTTTTCTTTTCTTAATGACTCAACGCTGATCTCCATCTTCTTAATATCCTCGGGAACAATCAGAACATTAAGCCGGGCCCGCGAGCCTGCTTCATCAATTAAATCAATCGCCTTATCCGGCATAAACCTGCCGGAAATATAACGGTCGGATAATTTTGCCGCAGCCTCTAAAGATTCATCCGTAAAATTAACCTTATGATGCGCTTCATATTTATCACGCAGCCCTTTTAGAATCTCAATCGTCTGTTCAACGGTAGGCGGCTCAACCATAATCGTC
>CAYIFW010000065.1:0-5602 GCA_964362795.1 uncultured Planctomycetales bacterium
TTTTTTGCATTATCTTTTGTCGCCATTTTTCTCCTTTATTTTCCCGCAGGTTTGGCTTTTGGCGCGGATTCAGTCTTTTTTATCGGTGCCTGATTTGTTCTCTTCTTACCTTTTCTAGTCCGCGCATTTGTACGCGTGCGTTGTCCACGAACCGGAAGCCCCTTTTTATGGCGCATACCTCTCCAAGAGCCGATATCCATCAAGCGTTTAATATTTTGCGAAATATCGCGGCGCAAATCGCCTTCGACTCTTAAAGACCCCTTTTGCAGGATATTAGTAATCCGCGACACCTCTTCTTCACTTAAATCTTTAGCCCGCTTATCCGGGTTGATTCCAGCTTCTTTTAAAATATCATTCGATACCTTCCTGCCAACCCCATATAAATAAGTAAGAGCTATCTCAATTCTTTTTTCTTTAGGTATATCCACACCGATAATTCTTGGCATAATCTCTTTCCGCTTGCCGACAGGCAGGCTTAAAAAATAATTTTACCCTTGTCTTTGTTTATGTTTGGCAGTCGCGCAAATTACCCGCACTACCCCTCTTCTTTTAATTATTTTACACTTATCGCAAATTTTACGAATCGAAGCTTTAACTTTCATTTATCTCACCCTAAAAGTAATTCTCCCCCGAGTCAGGTCATAAGGAGAAAGTTCTAATTTTACTTTATCACCCGGAAGAATCCTGATAAAATTCATGCGCATCTTCCCGGAAACATGCGCTAAAACTACATGGCCATTTTCTAATTCAACCCTAAACATGGCATTAGGCAGCGCCTCAATAATCTTGCCCTCTGTTTCAATTAATTCTTCTTTTGCCATATTATTGGGTTAATATTACCGGCCCTTTTTCGGTAATTGCTACAGTATGTTCAAAATGCGCTGACGGAGCGTCGTCTTTAGTCACTGCAGTCCAACCATTCGGGAGTATAAAACACTCCCAGCTTCCCGCGTTAACCATTGGTTCAATTGCTAAAACCATTCCATTCTTTAAAAGCGGGCCCAAATGCGGCTGCCCAAAATTAGGAATTTCCGGATCCTCATGCAATGCCGAACCGATCCCATGCCCCACGAACTGCCTAACTACCGAGAACCCGCTAGCCTCAACAAAACTTTGAATACTATGAGAAATATCAGTCAAATAATTACCTTCCACTGCCTGCTTAATCCCTATTTCCAAAGAGTTCCGGGTTACCTCGATAAGTTTAGCTTTAGCGCAACCTATTTTACCGGCCGGCAAAGTAACCGCCATATCCGAGAAATAACCCTGGTAATTTACTCCTAAATCCAGGCTTACAATATCGCCTTCTAAAATTACTCTTGGCCCCGGAATACCGTGAACAATCTCTTCATTAACAGAAACACAAGCTGTAGCCGGAAAACCTTTATAACCCTTAAAAGCTGCCAGAGCTTTTTTCTTCAAGATCAACTCTTCACTAATCCGGTCAATATCAAAAGTAGTAACCCCGGGCTTTATATTTTTGGCAACCTCGCGCATAACCGAGGCTAAAATTTCTCCTGAACGCTTGAGCATCTCTAAATCTTTTGGCGACTTCAAGGGAATCATTTTAAACCTTGGCGCTTAGCTCAATAATTTGATCCAATACCACTTCCGGATCTAAGTCCGCGTTCAAGCTATAAAGCTTTTTATTTACAGTGTAATACTCTATCAAAGAAGCAACTTCATTTTTATAAACTTCCAGGCGCTTGCGCACCGTAATTTCATTATCATCAGAACGCTGGTATAAAGAAGACTGACAACTATCGCAAATACCTTTGGCTTCTGGAGGCATATTGGTTATATGAAAATTTGCCCCGCATTTAGAACAAACCAGCCTTCCGGTAAGCCGTTTAATAACTACCGCATCACTAGTATTTAAATAAACTACTAAATCTACCGCCAATTTTTTACGGCCTAAAATCTCATCTAATGTCTTAGCCTGAGCCAATGTCCGGGGATAGCCGTCTAAAATAAAACCCTTTTTTATATCCGGATTATTAAAACGCTCATCGAGCATTTTAGCGACTAAATCATCGCCGACCAGCAGGCCTTTATCCATAATCCCCTTGGCCAGCTTACCTAAATCCGTGCCCGCTTTAACATTCTCCCTGAGAATATCTCCGGTAGATATATGCGGCAAAGCCAGCCTCTGAGCCAATCTTTTTGCCTGCGTGCCTTTACCTGCTCCGGGGGGGCCCAAGAGTACCAAATACATTATCTTCTTCCTTTAATTTGTCCGCTTTTTATAAAACCTTCGTAATGATGCGTCAAGAGATGCGATTCAACCTGTTTCAAAGTATCCAGCATAACCCCGACGATAATTAAAATTCCTGTGCCGCCGAAAAATGAAGCCACTAGATATGGAATCTTTAACCAGGCCATAATAAAATCCGGGAAAATAGCAATTACCGAAATAAAAGCGGCTCCGGCTAAAGTAATCCTGGTCATTACATAATCCAGAAATTCAGCCGTCGGAGCGCCCGGGCGAATACCCGGAATAAAACCTCCGTACTTCTTCATATTCTCGGACAAATCATTAGGATTAAAAACAATGGCAGTATAAAAATAACAGAAGAAAATTATCAAAAGAGCGTAAACTATCGAATAAAGCAACTGTCCGCGGATTAAATTCTGCGCAAACTGCTGAAAACCCGGATTAGGAATAAAAGAAGCCAGTGTCGCCGGGAACAAAATAATTGACTGCGCAAAAATAATTGCGATAACTCCGGAGGTATCGACCTTAAGCGGTATATAGGTGCTCTGGCCTCCGTAAATCTTGCGGCCCACAATCCTGCGGGCATACTGCACGGGAATCTTTCTTATCCCCTGCGTAATCATAATGACCGCAAAAACTACGCCTACTAATAGAGCCGCCATAATTAACAAGATAATCGGCTGAATTTGCCTGCGGCTTGCCTCAAACGGTGAAATCAAAACAAAGAGCTGATGAAGCGCCGTAGGAATCCTGGAAATAATACCAGCGGTAATAACTAAGGAAATTCCATTGCCGATACCGCGCTCCTGAATCTGTTCCCCTAGCCACATAATAAAGATTGTTCCGGTAGTCAAGGTTAGCACTGTAAGAATCCTAAATCCCCAGCCCGGTTGCATAACAATCTGCAAACCCTCAAAACGCGCCGGATTCTCTAGCCAAAGCGCGATAAAATATGATTGGATAACCGATAAGAGGACTGTTCCGTAACGCGTAAATTGATTTATTTTCTCATATCCGGATTTACCTTCTTTGGCCATTTTCTCAAAAGCCGGGATGACCGCGGTAAGCAACTGCATAATAATGCTGGATGAGATGTACGGCATGATTCCTAGAGCAAATATAGTCAACCGCTCCATCGCGCCGCCGGAAAACATATTAATTATGCCAAAGAGCGTTCCGCCTTGAGTCTTAGCAATGCGATTAAAAAAATCCGCCAGAGCTGCGCCGTCAATGCCGGGAGTAGGTATATAACAACCTACACGGTAAACCGCAACCAAAGCGCCTGTGATGATTAATCGTCTTTTTAAATCCGGGATCTTAAACGCATTAATTAGTGCGTTAAACATTTATAATTTCTGCTTTTCCACCGGCGTTGACAATTTCACTAGCGGCGCGCTTGGAAAACGCATGCGCCTGGATTGTCAGAGCGTTCTTAAGGGTGCCATTGCCCAATATCTTAACTAGGGCGGCCTCATTGCGAATTAAACCCTTTTCTTTTAAAATAAGCGGAGTGATCAGGGTGTCTTTAATCAAATTTAAATCAGTCAGATTAACAATCTGATAAATCTTCTTAAAATTACTTACAAAACCGCGTTTGGGCATCCTGCGGATAAGCGGCGACTGGCCTCCTTCAAAACCCAAATAAAAATGGCGGCCTGCGCGCGAGGTCTGGCCTTTACTTCCGCGAGTTGAGGTCTTACCATGTCCGCTGCTTGATCCCCGGCCGAGAAGTTTTCTCTTTTTACGTGAACCAAACGGGCTTTTTAGATTTTCTAAAGAAACTCCTCTTTCAGAAATCTTTTTCACAACCACTTCCACCGGCTTACTGACGGCTCTTTTAACGGATATCTTCTTAATTACCGGCTTAACAACAGATTTTTTTTCTTTCATTTTATTTTTAGGATTTCAAATTCATTAATCCCTGCATCGTAGCTTTAATAACATTAATCGGATTATTCGACTTTAAACATTTGGTAAGTATATCCTTGATTCCGGCAGCCTCACAGATTGCCCGTACCGGGCCGGCGGCAATAACCCCTGTACCTTCTGAAGCGGGCTTAAGCAGAACTGAAGCCGCCCCGAATTTACCGATTATCTCATGCGGTATAGTCGATCCCTCAAGAGGAATCTTAACTAAACTTTTCTTAGCCTTAGTTAAAGACTTACGAATTGCCTCGGCAACTTCGTTAGCTTTATCTAAGGCGACCCCTACTCTTCCTTTAGTATCACCCACAACGACTAAAGCGCTAAAATGCAATTTCTTTCCACCTTTGGTTACTTTAGTAACCCGGTTGATACTGATGACTTTTTCAATTAAATCCGATTGCTGGCCAATGTTTAGTTCACGCATAATTTAAAACTCCATTCCACCTTTTCTTAATGCATCGGCAAAAATTTTAACCCGGCCATGATAAAGATAACCTGCCCGGTCAAAAATTATTTTACTGTACCCTTTTCCCTTGGCTTCTTTAGCAAACAACTCCCCGAACGCTTCCGAAGATTTAATATTTCCGGCGCTAGTAAATTTCTGTTTCAATGCTTTGTCTTTGGTGGAAAGAGAGAACAGAACCTTTCCGGTGGTATCATCCAAAACTTGGGCCGAAATATTCTTTAAGGAACGATGCACCACCAACCGCGGCATCGCGCTAGTTCCCAGCATCTTCATCTTAATTCTTTTATGCCTTTTAAGCCTTAACTCTTCTTTTTTTCTCATTTTATTTACCGGTTGCCTGCGCTTTTCCTACTTTCTTCTTGACATGTTCTCCCAAGAAACGAATCCCTTTTCCCTTATAAGGCTCAGGAGGATAAATTGAGCGTATTTCAGTTGCCACCTGTCCGATTAACTGCTTATCAATACCTCGAATAATTAATTGCGTAGGTTTAGGGGTTTCAATTTTAATCCCCGCGGGAATTGTAAAATTTACCGGATGCGAAAATCCTAAAGCCATATTTAATTTATCTCCGGCCACCGCGGCTTTAAAACCCACCCCGATAATCTCTAACTCTTTAACATAGCCTTCGGTTACGCCTTTAATCATATTCACGATCAAAGCCCGGTATAATCCATGCAACGATTTATCCATTTTTGTATCCGCCACTCTTTTAACTAAAAGCTGGCCATCTTTAATCTCAACATTAATTCGGTCAGAAAGCTTGCAAGTAAGCTTACCCTTAGGCCCCTCAGCAAAGACTACTCCGTCTTTAACTTCGAGTTTAGCTTCTTTAGGTATCGCGACTAATTTTTTTCCGATTCTAGACATTTATTTTCCTTTATCCCGGCACCCAAGAATATTCTTGAGAATTTTACCAGATATAACCGATAACTTCCCCGCCCACACCTAACTGGCGGGCTTCTGTATCGGTAACCACACCCTTTGAAGTAGAAAC
>CAYIFW010000066.1:0-5535 GCA_964362795.1 uncultured Planctomycetales bacterium
AACCAACGGTCTCCAAAACCGTGACTGCAGGTTCAAGTCCTGCCGCTCCTGTAGTTTTTGGAGAGAGGTTAAGGATTTAAGGAAATTATGAATATTTTAGCAAAACCGGTTAATTTTATAAACGAAGTAAGAGGTGAATTAAGTAAAGTTGCCTGGTCGACTAGGCAGGAGTTGTTGGCTTCGACAATTTTAGTGATTACAGTCACCTTGATTATGACGGTTTTTATCGGGATAGTTGATCTGGCTTTGTCCAGATTCTTAAGTGTGGTCTTTAAATGAAAAATTGGTACGTTGTGCATACGCAGACCGGAATTGAAGAAAAGGTAAAAACATCTCTAGAGAAGAAGATTAAGGCTGAAGGCCTGCAGGATTTAATCGCGAGCGTGATTATCCCTACCGAACAGGTCTCCGAAGTACGCGCCGGTAAGAAAAAGATTACTCAGAGAAAATTTTTTCCGGGATATTTATTGGTGGAGATGGATTTAAGCGAACAGACCTATCTCTTTGTTAAGAATTCTCCCGGAGTCACCGGTTTTATCGGGTTAGGAAGAAAGCCCGTGCCGTTACCCCAGGAAGAAGTAGACAATATTCTTAAACGCACTAAAGAAACTGCCGCCAAGCCATCTCCTAAAATCGTTTTTGAAAAAGGTGAACAGGTCAGAGTGAACGAAGGCCCATTCCTGAATTTTAACGGTACAATTGAAGAGATCTATCCTGAAAAAGGAAAGGTTAAAGTAAGTGTTTCTATCTTTGGCCGTTCTACGCCGGTAGAGTTGGAATACTGGCAGGTGGAGAAGGTATAAGCTATGGCAAAAGCAATTAAAGCTCAGATTAAGTTGCACGTTCCGGCAGCCCAGGCAAACCCGGCGCCTCCGGTTGGCCCGGCATTAGGCCAGCATGGCGTCAACATTATGCAATTTTGTAAACAGTTTAATGATCAAACCAAAGGTAGAGACGGATTAATCTTACCGGTAGTCATCAGCGTTTTTGAAGACAGGACCTTTACCTTTATAATTAAGAGCCCACCGACATCTATTCTATTAAAAAGAGCAGCCAATCTTGCCAAGGCTTCCGGCATAAGCGGAAAAGAGACGATCGGCAAAGTAACCAAGAAGCAGGTTGAAGAGATTGCCAAAGTGAAGTTTTCGGATTTAAATACTAATAGTATGGAGCAGGCAATTAAAAGTATTACGGGAACTGCCCGGAGTATGGGTATTGCCATTGAAGGATAAAAAATGAAGACTCAAAGCAAAAGATATAAGGAATCGGTTAAACAGGTTGAGCCGGAAAAATTCTATCAATTGAATGAAGCGGTTGCGGTATTAAAGAAACTTCCTAAGCCGAAATTTGACGGTTCAGTCGATCTGCATTTTAATTTAAGCGTAGATACTAAAAAGAGCGATCAGATGATCCGCGGGACAGTCGTGCTTCCGCATGGCACCGGTAAAAAAGTGCGTGTGGCGGTATTCTGTAAAGGCGAGCATGACCGTCAGGCCAGAGAAGCCAAAGCCGATTATGTCGGCGGTACGGAGTTGATGGATAAAGTTGCCGCTGGTTTTCTTGATTTTGATTGCGCTATCGCGACTCCGGAGATGATGAAAGATTTAAGTAAACTGGGTAAAGTATTAGGCCCGCGCGGCCTGATGCCCAGCCCTAAAACCGGCACCGTTACTAATGATATTGCTAAAGCGATTGAAGATGTCAGAAAAGGAAAAGTTGAATTTCGCGTCGATAAACAAGGCGGAATGCATCTATCCGTAGGTAAGATTTCTTTTGATGAAAATCAGATCAGCGATAACGCCTCAAAGGTGATTGAGGCAGTTAATGAATCCAGGCCGGCAACAGTCAAGGGTAAATTTGTGAAAAGCTTAAGTATTACTACCTCGATGAACCCGGGATTAAGAATAATTTGCTAATATGAAAAAAATAGGCCAAATAATTAAGGAAGCATCAGAGAGCCGTATCAAAGATAGTTTTAAACTGTCTAAAGGGCTGATCATTATAAAATACTCCGGAGTAACTAGCCCGGATATGAGCACATTAAGGAAAACGCTTAAGGTTTCCGGCAGCGACCTTTTTGTGGTTAAAAATAGTATCGCTAAAAGAGCGATGAAGGAGTTGGGACTAGAGGATTTAGCTAAATCTATCGAGACTCCCTGTGGAATGATTTTTTTCAAGGATGAACCGGTAGATGTTTCCAAAATATTATGCGCTTTCCGTAAAGATCATGCCAAGCTTGTTTTAGAAGGCGGATTACTGCAGGATAAAATATTAACTTTAAAAGATATTGAAATAATGAGCACGCTGGCATCTAAGGATGCGCTGAGGGCTCAGGTAGTTGGGACTTTAAATGCTCCGATTTCAAAATTTGTAATTGTTTTAAATCAGACATTGAAAAAGTTTGTTTATTGTTTAGATCAGATCAAACAGAAAAAGACAAATTAAAAAAGGGGGAAAGAGATGGCAACTGCAAAGTTAGAAGATTTAATCAAATCGATTGAGACGATGAGCGTTCTGGAACTTGCTGAATTAGTCAAAGCTTTGGAAGAGAAATTTGGCGTAAGCGCAAATATGCCGATGGCTGCCGCACCTAGCGCTGCGGGCGCTGCTGCTCCTGCCGCTGAAGAGAAAACAAGCTTTACAGTAGTTCTGACCGGTGCCGGCGCGAACAAGATTGCCGTAATTAAAGAAGTACGCACGATCACTAGCCTTGGTTTAAAAGAAGCCAAAGATTTAGTTGATGCTGCTCCTAAAGCAATCAAAGAAAATGTAACTAAAGATGAAGCTGCCGAAATGAAAAAGAAACTCGAAGCAGCTGGCGCGACCGTAGAATTAAAGTAAGATTAAGTAAGTTTAAGTAATCTTAAATAATTATAATTAAGTAATATTAAGTAAATTTAGGTAAGATTGAGTAAGTTTAGATAAATGGCTTACGCACGGCCATCATAATCATGATTAAACGAAAAAATTTTGCTAAGATTAAAGAAGTTTATGACTTACCGAATCTTCTTGATGTTCAGTTAGATACTTATCGTGAATTTCTTCAGATGGATGTTGCCGCGGGAGAAAAAAAGAACCAGGGGTTACAGGAGGTTTTTGGTGAAATTTTCCCCATCGAAAATGCCGACCGTTCGGTAAAACTGGAATTCATCAGTTATTCTTTAGGAAAACCTAAGTATACGATGAGCGAATCTAAGAATCGTTCATTAACTTTTGCTGCTCCGTTAAAAGTAAAATTCCGCTTAAGCACTCCGCATGAAACCAAAGAGCAGGATGCTTATTTTGGTGAGATTCCCTTGATGACGGAAACCGGTACCTTTATTATTAACGGTGACGAGCGCGTGGTGGTAAGCCAACTGCAACGTTCTCCGGGAGTTTCTTTTGAAGAAGAGCTGCATCCTACCGGAAAGAAGATTTTTTACGGTAGAGTTATACCTTATCGCGGTGCCTGGTTGGAATTTAAGTATGACCTTACTGAAACTATTACCGCCTACGTTGATCGCCGCAGGAATTTTCCCGCAACCCAGATTTTAAGGATCTTAGGATTCTCTGAAGACAGCCAGATATTTGCCGCTTTTGGCAAAGAGCACCCGGAAATTATTAATACTTTAAAGAAGGATTATACTAAGAATAAAGAAGAAGCCTATCTTGATTTTTACCGTAAAATGCGGCCTACGGAACCGGTAACTAAAGAGGCATCCGAAGGTTTGTTTTATAGATTATTTTTTGATCCCGCCCGTTATGATTTAGAACGCGCGGGACGTTTTATTTTAAACCGCAAATTAGGTATGGACGTATCTTTAGAAAAAAGGATACTGGATTCCGATACCGTAATTAAGGTAATTGAGTATTTGATTAAACTTAACAGCGGTGAAGGTAAAATCGATGATATCGACCATTTGGGAAATCGCCGCGTAAAAAGCGTCGGAGAATTGGTGCAGAACCAGGTGCGTATCGGCCTTTCCCGCGTTGAGCGTTCAATTAAAGAAAGATTAAGCCTTTTAGGCGAGTTTGATAATTTAAATGTTCATTATTTAATTAATTCTAAGCTTTTATCTAATCAGATTCGTGATTTCTTCGGCCGTAGCCAACTCTCGCAATTTATGGATCAGATTAATCCTCTGGCGGAGATGACGCATAAACGTCGTTTGAGCGCGCTAGGCCCCGGAGGGCTTTCGCGTGAAAGAGCCGGATTTGAAGTCCGAGATATTCATCCTTCACATTATGGAAGAGTATGTCCGATTGAAACCCCGGAAGGCCCGAATATCGGCCTTATCGCGTCTTTGAGCTGTTTTGCCCGGATTAATTCTCTAGGTTTAATTGAGACTCCGTATCGTAAGGTAGAGGGCGGACGGGTAACTAAAAAATTTGAGTATTTAACCGCGGATATTGAAGAAGATAAATTTATCGCTCAAGCAGATGTTCCGCTGGATGCCGAAGGATATTTTGCCGACAAGTTTGTCACCTGCCGTTATAAAGATGATTTCCCCAAAGTGCCGGGAAAAGACGTGCAATATATGGATGTTTCCGCTAAGCAGTTGGTTTCGGTCGCGGCTTCTTTAATTCCATTTTTGGAACATGATGACGCTAACCGCGCATTGATGGGTTCAAATATGCAACGTCAGGCTGTTCCCTTGATGATTACTGAATCTCCTTTAGTGGGCACGGATATGGAGGCTAAAGTTGCTCAGGATTCCGGTACCGTGGTTATCGCCGAAGATTCCGGAAAAGTAACCAGTGTGGATGCCTCGGCAATCACTGTAGGCAAGAAAATTTATCATCTTAAGAAATTTTTGCGCACCAATGCCGATACTTCGATCAATCAAAGGCCGCTGGTAAAATTAGGCGATCGTGTAGAATTAGGCCAGGCAATTGCCGATGGTATTGCTACTAAAGAAGGCGAGTTAGCTTTAGGTAAGAATGTTCTGGTCGCGTTAATGCCTTGGAGAGGTTACAACTTCGAAGATGCTATTTTGATCAGCGAAAGATTAGTTAAACAGGATACTTTTACCTCTATTCATATTGAGGAGTTTGATATTGAAGCAGCGGAAACCAGGCTGGGTAATGAAGAGATAACCCGCGACATTCCTAATGTCAGTGAAGAGGCCTTAAGAAATCTTGATGAAGAAGGGATTATCCGCGTAGGAGCGGAAGTTGCGGCCGGAGATATTCTGGTCGGTAAAATTACTCCTAAGACTGATTCTGAGCCCAGCCCGGAAGAAAGATTATTAAGGGCGATTTTCGGCGAGAAAGCCGGAGATGTCCGGGATACTTCATTAATTGTTCCTCCCGGGGTTGAAGGCATAATTATTGACGTGCATGTTTTCCAGCGTAAAGACCGCGGCCGTAAAACTAAAGAAGAAAAGACTAAAGAGTTAGCTAAAATCCGCGAGTTAAAAGCTTATTATAAACAGGAGATTGAATTTTTACAAACCGAGAAGACTTTGCGTCTTTCTCAGGTGTTAGGGATATATAAGAAAAATGTTTAGAAGTTTGATTTTAGGGAGAATGAAGAGTTAAAGATTTTAGCTGCTT
>CAYIFW010000067.1:0-5516 GCA_964362795.1 uncultured Planctomycetales bacterium
TCGGCACGATGGGTATTGAGCATGCGCTCTTACCGGAAAAAGGAATTGTTTTGCCCGGCGATTTAGTGATCGGCGCAGATTCACATACCTGTACTTATGGGGCATTAGGTGCCTATGCCACCGGAATGGGCTCAACGGATTTAGCCCGGGCTTATATTGACGGAAAATGTTGGCTCAAGGTTCCGGCAACGCATAAATATATATTTAAAGGTAAGTTGAGTAAATGGGTCGGTGGCAAAGATCTGATTCTTTATACTATCGGTCAGATCGGTGTTGACGGCGCCTTATATAAGGTAATGGAGTTCTGTGGACCGGTGATTGAAAAATTGGGGATGGATGATCGTTTTTCAATGAGTAATATGGCAATTGAAGCTGGTGCAAGGGCAGGAATAATTGCCCCGGATGCCACGACTAAAAAGTATGTAGCCGGTTTTAAACACAAATCTAAATTTTATCATTCAGATCCCGATGCTAACTATGAAAAAGTATATGAATGGGATGTTACGAAATTAGAACCGTTGGTGGCTTGTCCGCATTTACCGAGCAATGTTAAGCCGGTAAGTGAATTAAAAAATATTAAAGTTGATCAGGTAGTTATCGGTTCCTGCACGAATGGCAGGATCTCGGATTTACGGATTGCTGCTTCGCTACTTAAAGGTAAAAAAGTAGCCCAAGGGGTAAAATTAATTGTTTTTCCGGCAACACAGAAGATTTATTTAGAGGCAGTAAAAGAGGGCCTGGCGGAAATTTTTGTTAAAGCTGGTGGAGTTTTCTCAACCCCTACTTGCGGGCCGTGCCTGGGCGGGCATATGGGTATTTTAACCGATGGGGAGGTAGCGATTGCTACAACTAACCGAAATTTTTTAGGCAGAATGGGCAGTCCTAAATCTTTTGTTTATCTATCTAATCCGGCAGTAGCCGCAGCCAGCGCTATAACCGGTAAGATTACGCATCCGAAGGAGATTGTCATTGCGAGGAGCGTAGCGACGAAGCAATCTTAATATCGAGATTGCTTCGCCCTGCGGGCTCGCAATGACATATTAATTTATTCAAATGATTATTAAAGGAAAAGTCCACAAATTTAGCGATGATATAAATACCGATGATATTATCGCGGCTAAGTATTTGGTTTCGACCGATGCGCAGGAACTAGGCAAACATTGTATGGAAACTATTAGTCCGGATTTCTCTAAAGCAGTGAGCCCCGGAGATATCATTGTTGCCGGGAACAATTTTGGCTGCGGCTCAAGCCGCGAGCATGCGCCTTTGGCGATCAAGGGCTGCGGAGTAGCTGCGGTGATTGCCAAGAGTTTTGCGGCGATATTTTTTAGGAATGCAATCAACATCGGTTTGCCTTTTCTGGAGTCAGCGGATGTCGATAAAATTAATAACGGCGATATTATCGAAATAGATTTAGCTAGCGGTATAATAAAAAATATAACACAGGATAAAAATTATAAAACACAGGCCTTTCCGGATTTTTTACAGGAGATTGTTCAAAGCGGCGGCCTAATTAATTGGGTGAAAAAATGTACAAAATCGCGGTAATTCCCGGAGATGGCACCGGTCCTGAGGTAGTTAATGAGGGCCTAAAAGTTTTACAGGCAGCTGCCAAAAAGTTTGATTTTAAATATGAAACCAAGTTTTTTGATTTTAGCGGCCAGAGATATTTAAAAACCGGTAAACTCGTTGATGACAATGATGTCGCGGAATTGAAAAAATTTAACGTAATTTATCTGGGCGCGGTCGGAGACCCGCAGGTAAAGCCCGGGATTATTGAAACAGGTGTGTTACTTAAATTAAGGTTTGCTCTGGATCAGTATATTAACTTACGCCCGGTAAAACTTTATAATTCTATCTTTTGTCCGCTTAAAGATAAGAAGCCGGAAGATATTGATTTTGTGGTTGTGCGCGAGAACTCTGAAGGCCTATATAAAGGCCTGGGGGAATTTAAAGATAAAGGAACCCCTAATGAAGTGGCTACTCAGATTTCTTATAACACCCGTAAAGGTGTTGAGCGTTGTATTCGTTATGCTTTTGAATATACGCGCAAACGTAACAAAAGGAAGAAACTGACACTTTGCGGAAAAACCAATGTTTTGACTTTTGCTTGGGATCTTTGGCAGCGTACTTTTAATGAAGTTGCCAAGGAATATCCGGATGTTACCACGGATTATGCTCATGTTGATGCCACGACGATGTGGTTTGTGAAGAATCCTGAGTGGTTCGACGTGATTGTTACGGACAATATGTTTGGCGATATTATTACGGATTTAGGGGCGATGATTCAGGGCGGGATGGGAATTGCTGCCGGAGGAAATATTAACCCGCAGGGAGTTTCTATGTTTGAGCCTATCGGGGGAAGCGCTCCGAAATATACCGGTAAAAATGTGATTAATCCTCTGGCGGCAATTTGCGCCGTCTCGATGATGCTGGAGAATTTAGGTGAAGTAAAAGCTGCCCAGGTAATCGAGAATGCGGTAATTAAATTAGTCAGCGGTGATTTAAAATCTTTGGCTGCCGGCAAGATGGGATATTCGACTACTGAAATTGGAGATTTAGTGGTTAAAAATTTAATTTAATGTTGCTGGTGTCATTGCGAGCCACGTAGTGGCGAAGCAATCCCGGTTTTAGAGATTGCTTCCTGCCTGCCGGCAGGCAGGCGTCGCCCAATGGGCTCCTCGCAATGACAAGAAAAGAGGTAAAGGAAATGAAAAAATATAATCTGGCGGTCATCGGAGCGGGGGTGGTTGGGATTGAGATGCTACGGGTTTTAAAACAGCGTAATTTTCCTATTAATTCCTTAAAAGTTTTTGCCCGCTCGGCGCGCGATATTAAGGTTGACGGTGATACTTATTCGGTTGAGCCGATTACGCCGGATGGTTTTAACGGTATTGATATTGCATTATTTGCTGGGACCGAAGGAGAAAAAGGGGCGGCAGTTACTTATGCGGCTGAAGCAGTAAAAAGAGGAGCGGTGGTTATTGATAATGGCGCGGATTTTCGGATGGACCCCAAAGTTCCTTTAGTGGTTCCGGAGGTCAATGCTAGTGATGTCAAAAAACATCAAGGGATAATTGCTAATCCGAATTGTTCAACGATTCAGATGGTCGTAGCTTTAAACCCTATTCATAAGAAGGTGGGCATAAAGAAAATTATCGTAACTACTTTGCAGGCTTCCAGCGGCGCGGGAAAAGGCGCGGTTGAGCAATTAAAAGAGGAAACAAATTTAATTGCTCAAGGCGGATTTGAAAATATTCAGGTTAAAGCTGTGAATAAATCTATGCCGCAGCAGTTAGCTTATAATTGTTTTCCGCATATTGGTTCTTTCGTCGAAGGTGATTATACTAATGAAGAGTGGAAGCTGGTTCACGAAACACATAAGATTATGCATGCGCCGAAGATTAAGATTTCCGCGACCACTGTGCGGGTTCCGGTCAGAACCGGCCACGCAGAGTCAGTGTATATTGAAACCGCAAAGCCCATAACTCCGGCGCAAGCTAAAAAGATTCTCGGTAGCGCTTCGGGAGTCGTGCTTATCGATGATCCGAAAAATAATTTATACCCTATGCCTAAGGATGCCGAAGGCAGGGATGAAACCTTTGTCGGCCGTATCCGCCAGGATGCTTTTAATAAAAAAGGATTATGGTTATGGGTGGTTGCGGATAATCTACGTAAGGGCGCTGCCACTAATGCCGTGCAAATTGCCGAATGCCTAATTTCAAACTCCAAATAGAGTATGACGGCACGCATTATTATGGTTGGCAGGTGCAGAATGGCAAGAATGTTAGTTATCAGGCGAATAAAACCATCCAGTTTGTCCTAGAGAAAACCCTTAGAAAAATCCTTCAGGAAGATATTAAGCTTACCGTTGCCGGACGCACGGATTCAGGGGTGCATGCCCTGGCTCAGGTGGCTAATTTTAAAAGTTATACAAAGATACCGCTTTCGAGATTGAGTTGGGCGATAAACTGTCTTTTGCCTGATGATATTAAAGTAACGCGGATTAGTAAGGTTGGATTGGATTTTAATAGCCGATTTTGCGCCAAATCCAAGACCTATCGTTATACGATTTTAAATCGGAAATACTCTGCGCCTCTTTTAGCCAACCGAGTGTATTTTTTTCACTACCCTTTAGATGTCAGCTTGATGCGCCGGGAGGCAAGGCTGCTTATCGGCAGGCATAATTTTAAAGCTTTTCAGGCTACGGAAATAAGGCAGAGAAATCCCCTGCGCACGATTAAGCAGATTAAGATTATAAAAAAGAATAATTTTATAGACATCGATATTCAGGCCGATAGTTTTTTATATAATATGGTCAGAAGTATTGTGGGAACGTTATTAGAGATCGGCAGGGGAAGGTTCCCTCAGGGGAGCATGGCTAAGATTATGAAATCGCGAAATCGTAAGCTTGTCGGGCCGACCTTGCCGGCAAAAGGGCTGTGTTTGGTTAAGGTAAAATATTAATAAAATTATTTGACTTTACTTATTATTCTGTTATACTTACCTTTCTATGAAAAAGACCTACGTTGCCAAACCAGAAGATATTAAAATGAAGTGGTATATCGCCGACGCTAAAGGCCAGATACTGGGAAGGCTGGCAGCTAGAATTGCCACTATCTTAAGGGGCAAGCATAAGCCGATTTTTACTCCGCATTTAGATACGGGTGATGGGGTGATTGTGATTAATGCCGCTCAAATCAGGGTGACCGGACGTAAGCTTAAACAGAAAGTTTATCGCAGATATTCGGGTTATCCCGGTGGGCAGCGTGAAATAAAATTAGAGGCGCTTTTAGCCAAGAAACCGACTACGGTAATGCATTTAGCCGTAGAAAGGATGTTACCCGGCGGGCCTTTGGGCCGAGATATGATTAAAAAGTTAAGAGTTTATGCTGATGACAAGCATGGATTGACCGGTGTAAAGCCGATTGTTTTGGAGGTTAAGAAATAAATGCTTGAAACAGCGAATAAAATTATAGCATTGGGAAGGCGCAAAGAATCAACGGCTAGAGTGCGTATGGTACCGGGCACCGGCCTAATTACGATTAACGGGCGCCCTTTTGAGAAATATTTTTTACGTGAAACGGATAGAATTATTGTTTTACAACCTTTAGCGGTTACCGAGAGTAAGGCTAAATTTAATATCGCTGCCAAGCTTACCGGCGGTGGATTGACCGGCCAGGCCGGCGCTTTACGTTTAGGTATTTCCCGCGCGCTTTTAAATGTCGATGAGAGCTTTAGGGATATCTTTCGCAAAAACGGATATTTAACCCGCGATCCGCGCATGAAGGAACGTAAGAAATACGGACAAAAAGGAGCGCGTAAACGCTTCCAGTGGACCAAGAGGTAAAAGAGACTATTCTGTAAAATTAATTTTTCAAAAAGTCCCGCTGCTGAAGCGGGATTTTTTTTGTTTATTAGATATTAAGCTTACGCGTCTGTCTTGTCTTGCTTTCTCTCCGGGACGCTGGTTTTGCCCCTGCGTGGCAAAACTGCGCTCGGGTCGGCTGGCGTCG
>CAYIFW010000068.1:0-2888 GCA_964362795.1 uncultured Planctomycetales bacterium
GCGATTGTTACCGGAGCTAGCCGCGGTATAGGTAAAGCTATGGCTTCAACAGCAGCAAGCTTGGGCATAAATTTAGTTCTGGCTGCCCGGGGAGAAGGACCCTTAAAAGAAACTGCGGATGAAATTGCCAAGCAATATAAGGTCGAAGTATTAGCTGTGCCTTGTGATGTTACCAAGTTAGAAGATTTAGAGAATTTAGTCAATAAGGCCAAGGCAAAATTCACCAAAGTTGATATTTTGATTAATTGCGCCGGAGTTTCTTCACAGTATCCTTTTCAGGAGCAGCCGATTGAAGATTTTGAAAAATTAGCGCAGACGAATTACCTGGGTTATGTGCGTTTAATCCGCCTAGTAATCAATGATATGATTAAGCAAAAATATGGGGCAATTATCAATATTGTTTCCGGTTCCACTTTGGTCGATCCAGTTCCGAGAAATTTTATTGTTTACAGTTCGCTTAAAGTCGGCCTACGCGCTTTTTCTAAAGGCCTTTTCTGGGAGTTGCGCGACCAGGGTATTAAAGTAACCTCTATTTTGCCCGGGGTTACGGATACGGATCTAACCGGAAAACTTAAAGATATTACCAGCGATACTTCGCGTTTAATGAGCACGCAGGCAATCGAAGATGCCGTGCGTTTTGCTTTGACCGTTCCGGCAAATGTCTGTCCTTTAGAGATTTCTGTAATTAATCAACAGACTCCTTGGACTGCTCCGGTAATACCGTTTAAACAGCAGCATCCCGGGAAGTAGCGCTTGGCGCTTAGGGCAGAATTGATGATTTAACCAGGGAGGGAATATGAATAATCAGGATGTTAAGAATTTAAAGAAACGTTATTTTATCTGGTTATATAAAAGCGCCAAAGAAATCTTTGATAAATATGAGCGTAAGTTTACCCAGGTAGATATTGATAAAGATATTTTAGTTGAGATGGAGAAAGAGCTCTTAGGCGCTTATCTTCCGCATGAGAAAGAAGCAATCCAGAGGCATATTAATGATTTTCAAAAATATATCGAAAATAAAGAGAAGGCTTGTTCGGAATTTAGAGATCAGCATAAAAAGATCAATCCGGATTTTATTTTCTTGGAGATAAAATTGGATGCCATTGAGAAAGTCATGGTTAAGGAATTAGGCCGCAGGGGTTTAGAAGAGATTAAATCCCTTTATGAGAAAGAAATGACTGAGCGCATCTTAAAGAATACGGAGACCCATTAGAAATTATATTTCTAACGGGTTAAACATTAATGTTGATTGACGCGCATAGCCATTGGCTGCCGGCGGATATAATTTCTAATGCCCACTTTTTCCATAAGGGCTGGGGAGATATCGAGGGCCAGCTTAAAATTATGGATACGGCCGGGATTAATCGGGCAGTTTTAAGCTATCCTACAACGGATGCGCATTTAAAATTAGGCAGCATAAGCACAGTTGCGCATCTTTATAATGATAAGGTTGGGCAAATTCTAAAAACTTATCCTCAGAGATTTATCGGAGCTGCAGTTTTGCCGGTTGATAATTCTATTGATATGGGAGAAGAGTTAAAGCGGGCGACAGATGAGCTAGGCTTTAAGGCTATTTCCCTGGCCTCTAGCTATAACGGTATTTATTTAGATGATAAAATGTTTTTACCTATATATAAAGAAGCTCAAGAGAAAAATATTCCGATATTTGTGCATTCGCAGATTGTTAATCCTATCGGCTTTGAGCGGGTTAAGGACCCCCTGCTTACCCCGGTAGTCGAGTATGTTTTTGATACGACGATTTCTATCGGCAAACTTTTAATGTCGGATGTTTTAAGGCAGTATCCTAAAGTAAAATTTATTTTTGCTCATTTTGGCGGGGCAATCTGCTATCTTAAACAGAGATTTGACGCAACTTATCAGATGCTGCGCGCGATGAACTTTGTCAAAGACTTGCAGGGCCTGCCGTCGGAGTATTTTAAGAATATTTATGTTGATACCAGCGGTGATACCACGAAAGCAAATTTCCTGTTGAGCCTGGATTTAATGGGTGCCAAGCATATTTTGTGGGGCTCTGATTGGCCGGCAAAACAGGATGTTGCCGCAGGCATTAAAGCGGTTAATGACCTGGATATATCGCCAGATGATAAGCAGAGTATTTTAGGGGGAAATTTAGAGAAATTATTTGTTCTATAATAATTTAGCGGCTGGATTGGCTTAGAATAAAATATGCGCGTTAAGCAATTATAAAAGGAGAGTAATGATATGCAGATGCAGAAGAATGTTCATTTAACAGGAAGAGATTTGACTGAGATGGTGCAGTTAAGGAAGCAGGATGTGGGCAAATACGCCATTGTCCCCGGGCCGCGCGACCGCCTGGATGTGTTAATGAAGAAAATTGAGAACCCGGTGCGTAATTTTTCATTCATGGAGTATACGATGTATACCGGCACTTATGAAGGAATTAAAGTTACCGGAATTAATGGCGGCAGGTTTTCAACTGATACTTCCATTACCACCGAAGTAATGTGCAATGCCGGAATAGAAAATATTATTCGTATCGGCACAGCCGGCTCGCTTGATGAAAATATTAAAGTCGGTGATTTGTTTGTGGTGGATGAGGTTATCCGCGGCGACGGAGTAACTCCTTATTATGTGGATAAAGATTTTAAAACAGTCAGTGATAAAAAGATTTCTGACCTTCTTTTTGAGATTGCTCAAAATATGGGTTTAACTGTGCATCGCGGGAAAGCTTGGACTACGGATGCGCTTTTACGCGAGACCCGCGAAATTGTGGAAGCCAAGCGTAAAGAAGGGGCAAGAGCAGTGGATATGGTTTCTTCAACTCTGCTTACAATTTGTCAAACTTATAATATTAAAGCCGGTTCAATCTTAGCGGTAAGCGATAATGTGATTACCGGAGAGATGGG
>CAYIFW010000068.1:2988-5489 GCA_964362795.1 uncultured Planctomycetales bacterium
AGCAGGGCAAGGGAATTAAATTTTATGTTACGGAAACCCGTCCGTATCTTCAAGGCTCCCGGCTTACTGCCTGGGAGATTATGCGCGCCGGCTTTGACGTCACGATTATTACCGATAATATGGTGGCCTATTTATTATCATTAGGCAAGGTGACTAAAGTTATCGTCGGAGCGGACCATTTGACTCAAAACGGCGATATTGCCAATAAAATCGGCACTTATCAAATTGCGGTGGTGGCTAAGTATTTTAAAATTCCTTTTTATGTAATTTGTCCACCCGCATCGAAATTAAAAAGCGGTAAGGAGATTAAAATTGAAATCCGCCCGCCGGATGAATTAAAGATTTATCAGGGGCTATACTTAGCGCCTAAAGAGGTTAAAGCGTATTATCCGGCTTTTGATGTTACTCCGGCGAAATTAATTACTAAGCATATCTATTTAGGAGTTTAAATGTCCGAGCAGGAATTAAAATTAGAAATTATTCAGGTAGGCCAGAGGCTTTATGCCGCCGGATTGGCGGTAGCTAAATCCGGGAATTTAAGCGCCCGGATTGATGATGAGAATATTTTAATTACCGGTTCCGGCACGTTTTTGGGCCAGTTAAAAGAAAGCGATATTGTTAAGGTAAGTTTATCCAGCGGTAAATCAGAGGCAGGATTAAATCCTAGCTCAGAACTGCCTTTGCATAGCCTGGTTTATAAAAATTTTACCGCTAAAGTAGTAATTCATTGTCACCCGCCTTTAATCAACGGGTATTTTGCGGTAGTCAAAACTCTTAAGGCGATGAGTTTTGAAACAAAATTTTATCTCGGAGATATTCCGGTAATTCCTCAGGAAACCCCTACAGTTACCGATCCGGCAGCGGTTAGCGCTGCTTTAAAAACAAACAATCTCGTGGTTTTAAAAAACCACGGAACGGTGGCGATTGGCGATAAGTTTGAAGTTGCCTTAAGCCTTACTGAAGCCCTGGAGGAATCTGTGAAAAGCGCAGCCATTGCCCGCCTCTGGGATAAGAACATTTTAGATGATTTAGATGTTGCTTTAAAAGATGATTTAAGGCGGAATGATTTAGCTCACAGTATGTTCAGCCGTGAACATATCCAGGCCATCGTAGATTTGGTTAATCAGGATGAATTTATCGCCCAGAAAGGTAAAGAGTTGGATCTGACTGTAAAATTAGCGATTAAGCTTGATGATAGCGGTGCTGTCTACAAATTTAATTTCGAGCAAGGTAAAATTGTAAAACTTGATGCGGATAGCGATGCTCCTTTTGTCATTTCCGCTCCGGCTTTAGTTTGGGAGCAGGTATTTTTAGGTAAGCTGGATTCATTTGTGGCGGTAACCCAGGGGAAGATGAAATTAAGCGGCCAGTTAGGCCAGCTCTCTAAATGGTATGTTCCATTTAGCCGTTTGTTCGCTATTTTTAAAGAGGTGAAGATAAAATGAATTTAAAATGCCCGCTTTATATTAACGGCCAGTTTATTGAGACTATTGAAAAACAAAATATTATTAATCCTTCAACCGGCAGGGTAATTGCTGAGGCTTCCATTGCTTCCATAAAAGAAGTGGAGCTGGCTATATCTAGCGCCAGGGAGGCTTTCGATCACGGCCCTTGGCCGCAATTCTCTTTACTCCAACGTAGAGAGTTTATCTTTAAAATCGCCCAAGGCATTTTAGATAACGCCTCTGAACTGGCGCAATTAGAGACGCAGAATACCGGCAAGCCGATTAAAGAAACTACTTTTATGGATATTCCTTCTAGCGCCAAAACCTTTGAGTTTATGGCCAATAATTTTATTGATTATCTAGGTGATGAAAAGCTGAGCATTTTAGATGATGCCAAAGCGATGTTAATTCCTGAACCTCTGGGGGTGGTCGTTTTGATCGTTCCCTGGAATTATCCGCTTTTAATTACTTGTTGGAAATTGGCCTCGGCTTTAGCTGCCGGAAATACGGTTATTCTCAAACCCTCCAGCCTTACTCCGCTTACGGCTGTGGAACTTGCTAAAATTATCCATCATGCCGGGCTGCCTGCCGGAGTGGTAAACGTAATTAACGGCGCCGGGGCAAAGATCGGGGAGGAGCTTTGCGCCGATAAGCGCGTGGATATGATTTCATTTACCGGCAGCAATGAGACCGGTAAGCAGATTCTGCAGTATTCTTCTAAGCATGTGAAAAAGTTACTTATGGAGCTGGGCGGGAAATCAGCCAGTCTGATATTTAATGATGTTGATTTAGAAGTAGCGGTAAATAGTTCGTTGGCCTCTATATTTTTAAATCAGGGCCAGATGTGTACGGCGATGTCGCGGATTTTTGTGCAAGAGGGTATCTACGATAAGTTTTTGGCTAGTTTTCTAGAAAAAGCCAAGCGCATAAAATTAGGATTAGCCGATAACTCTGAAACTCAAATGGGCCCGTTAATTAGCGACGCCCAGCGCAAGAAAGTCATTGCTTATATTGACAAATCAAAAGCCGAGGGCGGCAAGGTTGCCTGCGGCGGAA
>CAYIFW010000069.1:0-5450 GCA_964362795.1 uncultured Planctomycetales bacterium
TTTATGTTAGCTTTTAAAGGAATCAGGAAATCATAAATCAAATAGGGGGATGAGCATGCTTGAGGAGATTAAGAATAAACTCAATGGAATCGGGGTAAGGTTAGAAAATTTAAGAGGTTATCTTTGACGTTGCTAATAAAAAAGAACAGATAGATGTTTTATCCCTGAAGATGTCTTCTGAGGGGTTCTGGAATAATACGGAGAATTCCACTAAAATAGTTAAAGAATTAAAAAATCTCAAAACTACGGTTGAGCCCTGGGAGCTGGCCTCTAAGAAATATCAGGAGCTAATCGAGCTGGTCCCTTTACTTAAAGAAAATGATCAGGATCTGGTTTTAGATTTAACCCGTAATGCCGATAGCCTGTTAACGATAATTGATAAGCTTGAGTTCCAGGTTCTTTTGGGCGGGCCGCTGGATAAGAATAGCGCGATCTTAAGTATCAATTCCGGAGCAGGCGGCACGGAATCTTGCGATTGGGCAGGAATGCTGCTTCGGATGTATAGCCGGTTTGCCGAAAGTCATGGCTATAGCGTAAAAACGATTGATATCCTTCCCGGGGAAGAAGCGGGAATTAAGAACGTTACGATTCTAATCGAAGGGCCGTATGCTTTCGGTTATTTAAAAGCCGAACGCGGAGTGCACCGGCTGGTGCGTATTTCGCCTTTTGACGCAAATTCACGCCGGCATACTTCTTTTGCTTCAGTGGATGCGATCCCTGAAGTAGAAGAGGAACTGGATATAAAAATTGATGAGAAAGACCTGCGCATAGATGTTTACCGGTCTAAGGGCGCAGGCGGCCAAAGCGTGAACACCACGGATTCGGCGGTGAGAATTACGCATCTGCCCACGGGAATTGTGGCGCAGTGCCAGAATGAACGCTCGCAGTTTCAAAATAAACAAACGGCTTTTAAAATACTCAAAGCGCGTATCTATGAAGCCCAGCAGGAAAAGAAAAACGAAGAGTTAAGGCAAACGGATTCGGATAAAAAAAGGATTGAGTGGGGCAGCCAGATCCGTTCTTATGTTTTACATCCGTATAATCTGGTAAAAGATCACCGCACCGATTTTGAAACCGGGGATAGCCAGAAGGTTTTAGACGGCGGCCTAGATGAGTTTATTGAGGCGTTCCTTAAGTTTAAGGCTAAAAAATAAGGGAAAAGTATGTTAGGATTAATTAAAAAAATTATTCTGCAGAATAAACAGAATGCCATCAGGAGTAGGTTCCCTAAATTAAATCTGACTTTGCATTCTGAGATGCCCAGCCCTTCGATGAATAAAATGGTTGAGGTAGCCGGATTAGTTAACGCGGTGAATGCTTTAGAACCAAAAATCAGCTCACTTAGCGATGAGGAGCTTGCTGCCAAGAGCAATGAATTTAGAGAGCATCTAAAACGTAGATCTGAAGAGATCGCCGGTGAACTGGACCAGTTACATCAGGCTATGCTTAGCGTGGCAATTCCGGAAGAGAAAGAAAAATTAAAAGAAAAGCTAAAACTTAGCCGCAACCGGATCTTTACCGGTATTTTGCCCGAGGCTTTTGCCGTAGTCAGGGAGGCCTCCCAGCGGACAATTGGATTGCGGCATTTTGATGTGCAGATTGCCGGTGGTATTATTCTGCATGAAGGCAGGATTGCTGAGATGTCTACCGGAGAAGGAAAAACTTTAGTGGCCACCCTGGCGGCTTATCTTAATGCTTTATTGGATAAAGGCGTGCATGTGGTTACGGTTAATGATTATCTTGCCCGGCGCGACCGTGAATGGATGGGGCCGATCTATGAATTCTTAGGGTTATCCGTAGGGACTATTCAACATGATATGAGCGATGAAGAAAGAAAAATTGCTTATGCTTGCGATATAACCTACGGCACTAATAATGAATTTGGTTTCGATTATCTGCGCGACAATATGAAGTATTCTATTTCTGAACTGGTGCAGCGGCCGTTTTATTATGCTATTGTTGATGAGGTCGATTCTATTTTAATTGATGAGGCGCGCACGCCTTTAATTATTTCCGGGCCGGCGGAGGAATCTACGGATAAATATTATACCGCTAAAAAGATCGTTGAGCAGTTAGACGGCCGCAGGGTTACCGAGCGCGATGAGATTGACGCGAAATATAAGGGCATAGATTTAGGCAAGGGTTTTGGTTATGTTGCCGATGAGAAGGCTCAGACCGTAGCGTTGACTGAAGCCGGGGAGCTTAAAGCTTCTAAGCTCTGGGGCGTGGAGACCCTGCATTCTTTAGAAACGATTGAATACCGGCATCATACGATCCAGGCTTTGCGGGCTAAAGAATTTTTCCAGCGCGATGTGGATTATGTCTTAAAAGACGGTCAGGTAATTATTGTCGATGAATTTACGGGGCGCCTGATGCCCGGCAGGCGCTGGAGCGATGGCTTGCATCAGGCAGTTGAATCTAAGGAGGGCCTTAAAATTGAGCGGGAGAATCAGACTTTAGCTACCGTGACTTTTCAGAATTATTTCCGGATGTATGAAAAGCTTGCCGGAATGACCGGAACCGCTTTTACCGAGGCTAATGAATTTAAAAGCATTTATCAATTGGATGTGGTGGTTTTGCCTACGAATAAATCTTTAGTGCGTAAAAATTATCCCGACCGTATTTATAAAAGTGAAAAAGAAAAATTCGACGCGGTGGTTGAGGAGATCTCTGAGTTGTATAATTCAGGAAAGCCGGTATTGGTCGGTACGATTACGATTGATAAATCCGAGAGGCTTTCGGAAATGCTCAAACGCCGGGGGATTCCGCATCAGGTATTAAATGCCAAATATCATGAAATGGAAGCCACGATTATTGCCCAGGCCGGCGGATACAAAGCCGTAACCATTGCCACCAATATGGCCGGACGCGGCACAGATATTCTTTTAGGAGGCAACCCTGAATTTACCGCTAAAAATGTCGCTAAACAAAAATTAGACCCGCAAGATCCGAATTATCCTAGTGAATATAAGAAGATTCTGGAGCGTTATAAAGCGGAGTCGGCAATCCAACATAACAAAGTTGTGGATGTTGGGGGCCTGCATGTTTTAGGTACGGAGCGCCATGAAGCCCGGCGCATTGATAATCAGCTGCGCGGCCGCAGCGGCCGTCAGGGGGATCCGGGTTCCAGTCGTTTTTATGTGTCGCTTAAAGATGATCTTATGCGTTTGTTCGGTTCCGACCGGATTATCGGCTTAATGGATAAATTGGGCCTGGAGGACGGCCAGGTTATTGAGCATCCCTGGGTTAGCGGCTCGATTGAAATTGCCCAGCGCCGGGTGGAACAGCATAACTTTGAAATCAGGAAGCAGCTGTTAGAATATGATAATGTAATGAATAAACAAAGAGAGATTATTTACGGCCAGCGTAAACAGATCCTGGAAGGGTTTTCTTTAAGAGAAAATATTATTGAAATTATTCCTAAGCTGGTTGATGATTATTTAAAGATTTATGATCACGGAGATCCTTCCGGAATAGATGTCACCGGTTTAATTAATTCGCTAGTTTTAAATTTCGGCCTGCAGTTGGATGCGCAGGTATTTATTAATCAAAGCGCTCAGGAATTAAAGGATAAAATAACTGATCAGATGCTTCAAACTTATGAAAACAAGGAGAAGGATATTGAGCTTTCTCTTTTGCGCCATTTAGAGCGTATGGTTTTTTTGCAGATTATCGATAGTAAATGGAAAGACCATCTTTATGCCATGGATAGCTTGCGTGAGGGTATCGGTTTACGCGCTTATGGGCAAAAGGATCCTTTGATTGAGTATAAGCGCGAGGGTTTTGGAATGTTCAGTCAGATGATCGCTTTAATCGAAGAAGACGCGGTGCAGACTATTTTTAAATTGCAACCTGCCAAGTCGGATAGATTTCACGGTGTTTTTAGCTCTGTGCCCAAGGAATTTTCTCACCCTGAGGCAGAGCAATTTCAGCCTCCTTCCGCAGGAGAAAATGTAATAGAATCTATCAATCCTGCGGCGCAGCCATCCAAACCTAGGCAATCTCATCAGCCCAAAGTGGGGCGTAATGATTTTTGTCCTTGTGGAAAAATAGATTCTGCAACGGGTAGGGTATTAAAATATAAAAAATGCTGTTATCCTAAATATGGTTAGGGAGATTTTTGTAATTCAATAAGTTTTTTCTGAAGTTCCGGTATATTTTTCCTGTTATTTAAATTAAGATACCTTTTAGTTATGAGTGTATGGCAGTTAGGGCAAAGTACCATTAAATTGTCAATTGCATGAAGCCCACCATCTTTTCTAGCTAAAATATGATGGCTTTCAACGACTAGCCTATACCCGCATAATTCGCATTTATTTCCGTATTTTTTTATAGCTTGCATACGAATCCATGCCCTATGTTTTTTAACTTCCCCATAAAGATATTTTTTAATTCCTAATCTTCTTCTTCGGTATCTTACGAGCCATTGATTGGCCTTTGTGAATCCCCTCTTTTTTAATTCTTCAACAATATCTTTATCAATTAACTTACTGTAATTTTTCCGGATGTAATCATCAACAATAGCATGAGGGAGCTTTTCTAATTTATGAAAGCCTGTCTGTAATCCAAGATGCCCATGGCGTTTAACTCGAGCCAAATGCATAGAGCAATAGATTTCTTTTGTATTTTTATGCCGTGTAAATTTTTTACAATCTTTCGCTAAACATTTGGGCACAATTTTATTATCACATTTTATTTTAATCTGTCAACAACATTTCTTGAATATTAAAAATATATAAAACGTTGTTAATATTTACGTTAAGCCAAGCAGCCATTTTGGAACCCCTTTCTTTTTACCCCCTGTTTTAGCCTTGTTTTTGCTTACCTATGAGTCTACCGGCATAAAGGCCCATCTTAAAAAAGCGCCCCTTTTTTACTAATATTTAACTTCGCTTAAAATTTTTATATGGTAAAATATTAAGCAATGAAAAAAAATATTTCTTTAGCTTTTCTATCTGGTTTATTTTTATCCCTTTCATTTTCAAGCTTTAATCTTTGGCAGCTTGCCTGGTGCGGTTTTATCCCGCTGTTTATTGCGTTGGAAAAAAAATCTCTGATCCAGGCTTTTATTATTGCTTATCTGTGTGGAATTATTTTCTGGAGTTTGACGATATATTGGCTGGTGCATGTTACTTTAATCGGGCAAGCCGTCTTAATTTTATACCTATCCGTATATTTCGGCCTTTTTGGTTGCGCAGTTTTTTGCCTGCGTTTTTTTTCTGCTAAGAGTGGCCTGTTTTTTATACCGAGCGTCTGGGTGTTATTAGAATATATCCGCAGCCATTTATTTACCGGTTTTCCTTGGGCTTTAATGGGGTTTTCGCAATATAAAAATTTGCCGGTTATCCAAATCGCCGATATCACCGGAGCCTGGGGAGTGAGTTTTTTAGTTCTCTTGGTTAATGTCGCCCTTTATTTGATCTTGCGTAAACAGTCAAGAGCCAAAATTT
>CAYIFW010000070.1:0-5445 GCA_964362795.1 uncultured Planctomycetales bacterium
CATATTATTAACAAATTCGCTCTAGGATATCTAGGGTGAAGATTATACCAGGAGAATATTATGAAAAACACCTTAGCTGTTTTTGAAGATTTTAAAATCCGTAGAATTTACGATGAAGAAAAAGAAATATGGTATTTTTCGGTGGTTGATATTATCGGGGTTTTAATCCAACAAAAGGATTTTCAAACCGCAAGAAAATATTGGAATAAGTTAAAAGAAAGATTAAAAAAAGAGGGAAGCGAGTCGGTGACAAATTGTCACCAACTGAAATTAGGGGCAGCTGACGGTAAAAAATACCTAACTGATGTTGCTGATTCGGAAACCCTGTTAAGGCTTATTCAGTCAGTGCCGAGCCCTAAGGCTGAGCCGATTAAGCTATGGCTTGCAAAGGTTGGGTATGAAAGAATGCAGGAAATGGCGGATCCTGAAAAATCGCTAAACAGGGCCAGGGAAAACTGGAAGAAACACGGAAGAAGCCAAAAGTGGATTCAACAAAGGATGATGGGGCAGGAAACACGCAATAAACTAACTGACTATTGGAGCAAGCATGAAGTAACTAAAGAAGATGAGTATGCGATACTTACTAATATCATACATCAGGAATGGTCAGATGTTAGCGTAAAAGAACATAAAAGCCTTAAGGGGTTAAAAACGCAAAATTTAAGGGATCATATGACAGAAGCGGAGCTTATTTTTACCGCTTTGGCAGAATTATCTTCCAGGCAGATAGCGGAAGCTATAGAAGCTAAAGGAATGATAGAAAACAAAATTGCAGGGATAAAAGGTGGAAGAATTGCTAAGAAAGCCAGGATGGAACTTGAATCAAAAACCGGTAAAAAAGTGATTTCTAAAGAAAGCTATTTACCGCCCAAAGACATAAAAGCCATAGATAATAATAGCTTGGGTAAAGTGGGTTCGCAATGACACAGAGGTATAGTTCTGTTTTTGAGTGTATTAAGAAAAATCAATGGACAAAAAGCGGTTAGAGACCATTTCGAGGATATCCTCGAAATGGTAGATATCGGATTAGGCTCATTTGAATTAAATTTGTTAAATAAATATTTAGTTTTTTTTCTCTTGTATTTAATTGCGCTTTTATCCGGTTGTGCTACGTGGATTAGCGACGTAGAGAGGGCACCGTCGATAAAGCTCGAGCAACCTGTATCCGGCTCTCTGCAGAATCCGATTGTCGACAGTAGTATTGAATTGTCGGAAGCTTTAAAGAAATATGCCCCGCCTGAATTTAAAGAAAAGCAAGGGTTGGTAGAATTGTTATACTATTCATTCGACGGTAAAATACACAAGGGCCAGCTGGTTATTGATAGAAGGTTGATAGAAGATATCCGGGAAGTATTTCGGGTGGCTTTAGAAAACAAATTTCCCATTGCTTTAGTTATTCCAATCTCTTCGGATAGGTTTTTTAAGGATGGAGAGTGGAACCGGGATAATCAGTCTATGTTGGCTAATAATACCTCCGCATTTAATTACAGGACAGTAACCGGGGGGAAATCTCTTTCTAAACATGCTTATGGTTGGGCTATTGATATTAATCCAGTGCAAAATCCTTACATTAAAGGAAATATCGTATTGCCTCCTGATGCAGTATATGCTGTAAATAAGCCGGGAACGCTCCGGCGCAATTCTCCGGTTGTAATAAAATTTATACGCTTGGGTTGGACCTGGGGAGGTAATTGGAAATCTTTGAAAGATTACCAGCATTTTGAGAAAGTTTTGTTAGATTAGGCTTAGCTTAAGATTATCCAGGATAACCTTAGTGCTTTGTTTATAAGACAGTTATGTTATAATATTTTGAGCTACGTTGGGCAGAGAAACATTTTTGGTAGATTTTATGTTTTTACGATTAAGATTAAATCTGCAGTAATATTTAGGTTTTTATTTAAATCAACAGAATAAAGCAAAATTAGGGAGTATTTATGAATCTAGAGTTTAAGAATTTAGATATAGGTAATTTAAGAATAAAATTGCCGATTATTCAGGGTGGAATGGGTGTGCGCGTGTCCTCTTCTTCGTTAGCTTCGGCAGTATCTAATACCGGTGCGCTGGGGGTGATTGCCGCGGTAGGGTTGGGGGAGGAATGTGGTGATGAAAAACGCGATTATAAAGAACGTTCGCGGATGGAGCTAACCAATATCATCCGGGAAACTAAAGGCCTGACTAAAAATCCTTTCGGCGTAAATATTATGTGCGTGCTGACTAATTACGATGAGCTGGTTGAAGCAGCCCAAGCTGAATCGGTGGATGTGATTATTTCCGGGGCCGGCTTACCGCTGCGCTTACCTTCTTTGATTAAGAATGCTAAGACTAAGCTTGTTCCGATTGTCTCTTCCGCGCGGGCAGCGCAAATTATTTGTAGTACTTGGGCCAGGAGATATAAGCGCTTGCCGGATGCAATTGTGGTGGAAGGCCCGCTGGCCGGTGGGCATTTGGGTTATAGCCTAGCCGAACTTGCCGATGAGGCGCATTTTTCTCTAGATAATATTTTGATTGAAGTATTGGCAGTTATGCGCACTTTTGAAAACGACAAAACGCGCATTCCTGTTATTGCCGCCGGAGGAATCTTTGATGGCCAAGATATTGCCAGGGTTATGCGTTTAGGCGCTAGCGGGGTGCAGATGGCTACGCGGTTTGTCTGTACGCATGAATGTGATGTTTCTATGAAATATAAAGAGGCTTATCTTGCGGCCAAAAAAGAGGATATTGTCGTTATTCAAAGCCCGGTAGGGCTGCCGGGAAGGGTTATTCTTAATGAATTTGTAAAGAAGATCTCTAAGGGCGAACGTATAGATTTTGGATGTGAATATCAATGCCTGTATACTTGTGACGCTAAAAAAGTTAATTATTGCATAGCTAAAGCATTGTTGAATGCTTATCGGGGAGATCTGGATAAGGGTTTTGCTATGTGCGGCAGCAATGCCTACCGGATTAAGAAGATAGTCTCAGTTAAAGAATTGATCTCTGAGCTGGTTACCGAGACAGAGGCCTGTTTAAAGTTGGAAAAGAATTAAATAGTCAAAGGCGTTAAGGATATGGAGATAAGCCAGGAGAGTAAGAAAAAAATAGAAAGTATTATGGCGGAGTTTAAATGCCCTAAAAATTTTAAATGTTATAAGGCAGGATTAGATAATATTTGCAAAGCTAAAGATAGAGGTCTGGTGATGTATATTGATTGCCTGGAGAAAGACCCCAAGGAGTGCATGTTCGCAACGCCTTTTGGAGCCGAGCATTTCTGCCGTTGTCCTCTGTGTGTCTATATAGTTAAAGAATTAAAGAAGTAAATAATTTTTTAGGCTTTATCGCATTATTAGGAGTTTGGATGGTAAAATTCAACGTGAATAATATTTGGAATAAAATTTCCTTAAAGATAATTGTTATTGTGAGTATTATTTTACTCTTGAGCATGCTTTTGGCGGGCGTGTATTTTATTAGGACAGAAAGAGCCATTTTGTTCGAAGAGGCGCACGCTAAGGCCGTGAGTTTAAATAAAAGCATCGAACGCCTGCTGTTAACGATGGTGACTTTTGGTATTCTGGATGTTGAAAATGTTTTAAAAGACGCTATGAAGGGAATGGATGAGAGGGATGTTTACTCGATTAAATTAATCCACTCGCCGGATTTAGCGGCAACATTCATGGACAAACAGTTTGCGGAAAAATATAAAGTGATGCGCGATTCCGAGCCGCAGAATGAAATAGAACAGAAATTAATTTCCGGCCAAGTAATTGAGGATAGAATTTTAATTAATGTTAACGGAAAGCAGCAGCCTTTTATAAGATATGGCAGCCCGATTAGAGTAGAAAAAAGCTGCCTTGCCTGTCATGACACCAAAGTTGGTAAGACATTAGGGGCATTTTTCTCGCTGATTTCTTTAGAGAAGGGTTATCAGGTAATTAAGAACCGGACAATTTATAATATATTGCTATTTATCCTGGGTTTTATCTTTATTTTGACCGCGTTATATCTGTCATTGCGTAAAATAGTGCTGAGGCCGATTATAAATATATCTAAGGCGGCGCAGCATATTATCGAAAAACAGGATTTGTTGAAAAAGGTTGAAGTAATCTCGGATGATGAGATCGGCCAGCTGGGTATTGTTTTTAATGAGATGGTCGCTGATCTTAAGAAATCAAGAGATGGACTAGAGGATTGGGCTAAGACTCTGGAAAAAAGAGTTACGGAGCGGACTAAGGATTTAGAAAAGGCCAAGAGTTATACGGAAGATATTATCGGTTCCATGAGCGATACTTTGATCGTAGCTGATTCCAGCGGAGAAATAAAGATGATTAACCCGGCTTTAGTTGAACTCTTGGGTTATAGCCAGGATGAGCTTATCGGTAAGCCGGTTACTTCGATATTTGATGCAGAAACAGCTAAAGTTTTTAGTGAATCCGCGATCAAAGAAATACTCGGGGAGCAGCTGACCAAAAATCATGAGGCAGTTTATAAAACTAAAATAGGCCAAGGCGTTGCGGTTAGTTTCTCGGTTTCATTAATGCGAGGGGCGCTTAATAATACTCCGGATATGATTATTGTTTCTAAGGATATCCGTGAGATTAAGCATTTATTGGAGATGGAGAAGCAGAAGGCAGTGGAATTAAGAGAGGCTTACGGAAAATTACAGGCATTACAGGATGCGCTGATTCAAGCGGAGAAATTAAATGCTATCGGCCGGCTGGCCAGTGGGGTGGCGCATGAGGTAAAAAATCCGCTGGGCATAATTAAACAAAGCGCTGAATATCTAAACGGTAAATTACTTCCCACGGCTAAAAATGCCCCGGAAGCCCTGCGGATGATTCAGGATAATATTGAACGGGCCGATAATATTATCCGGGTGCTGCTTGATTTTTCCAGAGTAACGAAGCTGGATAGAAAGCTGGAAGATATCAATGTTATATTAGAGAACTCTTTGGTTTTAATCCAGCATAGGGCATCCACGCTGCATATAAAGATTATCCGGGAGTTGGCTAAAGATTTGCCCAGGGTTTCTGTGGATAAAGGTAAAATGGAGCAGGTGTTTATTAATTTATTATTGAATGCGATTCAGGCGATGCCTGAAGGCGGGGATATTTTCTTGCGCACTTATCAGAAACAATTCGACAAAACAGATATCAGTGTGGAAGTTCTAGAAAAGAATCATTTTAAGCAAGGTGATCAGGTTGTGGTGATCGAGATAGAAGATACGGGTAAGGGTATCTCTGAAGAGAATTTAAAGAAGGTTCTGGAACCGTTTTTTACTACCAAAGAGCCGGGCCAGGGCACGGGTTTGGGGTTGTCTATTTCGACGAATATCCTGAATATGCACGGGGGGCGCCTGGAGATGGAGAGCCAAGAGGGCAAGGGAACTAAAGTAATTGTCACTTTGAATATAATAGAAGACATCCTATAAAGAGTAAAGATAAATTTTAATAGATTTTCAAAGAGCAATCG
>CAYIFW010000071.1:0-2176 GCA_964362795.1 uncultured Planctomycetales bacterium
AATTGAAGCGCTCAAACTTCAATATCCGGACTGCTTCATCGGCTATTGGTCAAATCTCCGGGTTAAGCCGGTCCTTGAAAGTAACCCCCGGATAAACAAAGTTTTTGCTTTATCTCGCGGTGATCTTAAGAAGATTTATCAGGAGTCATTCTTTAAGGGAATATGGAGCGCGCTGAAGCTAGTTTACCAGATAAAAAAAGAGAATTTTGACATTTGCCTTGATTTTTCTCTCGACCACCGCTATAGTTTACTTGCCAAAATAATCGGTATCAGGCAACGTAGCGGATTCAATTATAAGGGCAGGGGAAGATTTTTGACCAGCCGTATCGATTTGACGGGTTATCAGGATAAGCATGTAGTTGAATATTATTCAGAGCTTTTAAAATTTCTGAGTATTCCTGTGGTGGATAAGAATTTATATCTGAATGTTTCCGAAGAGAGCCGGCAGAAGGCGCAAGATTTGTTGGCTGCCTCAGGAATTGAAGAAAATGACCTGGTCATCGGCATTGCTCCCGGCGCAGGAGGAAGCTGGGGGAAGGATGCTGTCTATAAGCATTGGCCGACGTTAAAGTTTGCCCAAGCCTCCGATAGGCTTGCTGCTGAATTCAAAGCAAAAATCGTAATTTTAGGAGATGAGTCAGAACATAAGATTGCCGAAGTCATGACGCATGTTATGCGTAATAAGCCGATAGATTTGACAGGCATGACCGGTTTGGAAATTTTACCGGCAGTAATTAAAAATTGCAATATGCTGATTACTAATGACGGCGGGCCAATGCATCTGGCGGTAGCCTTAGGGGTTAAAACTGTTTCGATATTTGGCCCGGTAAGTGAGTTAGTTTACGGGCCGTTTCCGCCTAGCAGCCAGCATGTAGTTTTAAAATGGGATATTGCTTGCCGGCCTTGCTATAATAATTTCAGGCTGCCATCTTGCGATAAGGACAGGGAGTGTTTAAAATCCGTAAGCGTAGACGCGGTGTTTGAGTCGGCTAGTAGGTTATTAAGTTAAGGAGATTGCTTCGGCGCTGTGCGCCTCGCAATGACAATGCAATGAAAATTTCAGCACTAGATTTAAAAAAACAGATTACTCCGATTCGTCAGGAAATCGATTTGGCGATTAAGGAAGTAATTGACAATACGAGTTTTGTATTGGGAGGCGGGGTAGCTAAATTTGAGCAGCACGTTGTTGAATATTCCGGAGCAAAATATGCTGTTGGTGTATCTAATGGCACTGACGCGATAAGCCTGGCTTTGTTAGCGTTGGGCATCGAGCCTGGAGATGGAGTAATCTGTCCGGCGTTTACCTATTATGCGACAGCCGGCGCAGTATCGGCTGTCGGGGCGCGTCCGGTTTTTGCGGATATTGATTGCGATACCTACAATATTTCGCTTAAAAGTATAGAGAAAATATTAAGCAGAAAGAATAAAATTAAGGCAATTATTCCGGTGCATCTCTACGGCCAGTGCGCGGATATGGGAGGAATTTTGAAGTTAGCGGCAAGATTTAAATTAAAAGTTATTGAAGATGCCGCGCAAGCTTTCGGCGCAGAATACCTGCCTGCCCGTCCGGCAGGCGGGCCTGCCGGCAGGCAAGGTAAAGGAAAAAAAGCCGGGACACTCGGTGATTGTGGCACGGTAAGTTTTTATCCGGGGAAAAACATCGGCGCATTTGGCGATGCTGGATTAATTCTTACCAATAACAAAGTGTTGGCAGAAAAATTAAAGATTTTACGCAACCAGGGGAATGAAAATAAATATTACCATTTAGTTTTAGGGCGTAATAATCGGCTGGATACAATTCAGGCAGTAGTATTGGATGTTAAGTTAAAATACCTGGATGGGTGGAATAGAAAAAGGCAGGAGGTGGCACAGTATTACAATAGGAATCTAGCCGGCCTGCCGTTAAAAGCGCCGTTTGTCCCGGATTATACAACCCATATTTATCACCAATATGTTCTAAGGTCAAATGGTTCAAATAAGCTGTTTTTAGATTATTTACAGGGAAAAGGTATTGATTCGCGGGTATTTTATCCGGTGCCTCTACATTTACAAAAATGTTTTAAATATCTCGGATACAAAAATGGAGATTTTCCTGAAGCGGAAAGAGCGGCAAAGCAGATATTTACTTTACCTATTTATCCGGAGCTGACCGGAGAAGAAAAAGATTATATTATTC
>CAYIFW010000071.1:2276-5237 GCA_964362795.1 uncultured Planctomycetales bacterium
CGGGCTCGCAATGACACGGGAGAAAATTAATGGCTAAATTATCGGTTGTAGTTTTGACGAAGAATGAAGAGAGTTGTATTGCTGCTTGTCTTGAGTCGGTGAAATGGGCAGATGAGATTATTGTTGTAGATGATGAGAGTACGGATAAGACGGTTGAAATCGTTAAACAGTATAACGCTAAAGTTCTCCATCGCAAAATGGATATTGAAGGTAAGCACCGGAATTGGGCATATGCGCAGGCAAGGAATGCCTGGGTTTTAAGCCTGGATGCCGATGAAACGGTTACTCCGGAGTTAAAGATAGAGACAGAGAAGGCAATCGAGTCAGATGAATTTGTTGCTTATGACATACCGCTGCGTAATTTTATCAGTAATTATTGGGTTAAATACGGCGGCTGGTATCCGGCCTCAAAGGTGCGCTTATTTAAAAAAGATAAATTCAGGTATGAAGAGGCAGAGGTGCATCCGCGGGCCTTTGCTGACGGTGCATGCGGGCATTTGAAAAGCGATATTATTCACCGGGGATATCCGGATTTGGAGCATTTTTTAAATAGCGTGAACCGTCAATCGACTCTTGAGGCGGTGAAATGGATTAAAACCGGCCGTAAAATGACGTTACTCTGGGCTACCTGGAGGACGGTGGATCGTTTCTTTAGAAGATATTTCGGGAAAAAAGCGTATAAGGACGGAATGTACGGGTTTGTTATTGCTTATTTTGATTCATTATATCAAATATTAAGTTATGTAAAGTTTAGAGAGATGCAGAGAAAAGGTTAACAGCTTTAAAGTGAGATTGCTTCGCCCGTTTGCGGGGCTCGCAATGACGAAATGAAAGTTGTATTTTTGGATAGAGATGGAGTCATCAATAAATATCCCGGGGATAAGCTCTACGTTACTTCGTTGCGCAAGTTTAAGTTTTTGCCTAATGCCAAAAAAGCAATTGCCCTATTGGCCAAGAGAGGTTTCAAGATATTTGTAGCCAGTAACCAAGCCGGAGTTGGAAGAGGAATTTATAGCCAGAAAACTTTAGATATAATAACTGCTAAGCTGCTGGCTGATATTCAGAAAGCAGGGGGTAGGATCGATAAAGTTTATTATTGTACGCATCGTAAAGATGCAGGTTGCTCCTGTCGTAAGCCCAAGCCCGGGTTACTTAAGCAGGCGGCCCGGAAATTTAAATTTAATTTAAAAGGTGTTTATTTTATCGGTGATACTACGCGCGATATTTTTACCGCGCAGGCTGCCGGAGCCAGATCAATATTGGTATTGACCGGAAAAGAAAAACTGAAAAATCAAAAGAATTGGGAAGTACAACCTGATTTTATATTCAAAGATCTCCTCGTGGCAGCTAAATTTATAATTAGAAGCAATATTTGACATAGCGTACCCTTAAGGGAGCAATTATTCAATTATTGTCCCTTTCAGGTATAATAATCAAAAAAATACTTGTAATTATACCCGAAAGGTGTTATATTCTTATCATGGCACAGATCTCAATTAATATCCAGATCAAAAATTTGCGAAAAAAATTGAATTTAACCCAAATTGATTTTGCCAGAAGAGCGGGAGTTGGTTTGCGTTTTTTAAGAGAGCTTGAAAAAGGAAAAACTACTGTTCGGCTAGATAAGCTTAATCAAGTTTTGGATTTCTTAGGGGTTCATCTAGAATTAGTGCGTAATGAAAACATGAATTATGTGCAATAAGGATAAAAATTTAAATTTTATATAGAATTATGGCAAAACCTAGAAATGCGCAAGTTTTTTATAATGATGACCTGGCCGGGTATATCAGCGAAACAACAGAGGGATATTCTTTTGAATACAATAAAGAATTCTTAAAAAAGAATATACCTATCTCGATATCCCTGCCTCCCAGGAAAGAGCCTTATGAATCTAGAGAATTATTTCCTTTTTTTAGGGGCCTTTTACCTGAAGGTTGGTATTTAGATATTGTTACTGCTACCCAAAAAGTCGATCGAGAAGACCTGTTTGGCCTTCTGCTTTGCACTACGAGCGTAGATACAATTGGCGCTGTAACTGTGCGCAAGGATAAATGAGCCCGCAAATGAATAAGAAACTTATAAAAGATATGTTTAGTACTTTCCAATTGCCCATAATTGAATTTGGTTTGCAAGATGTTTCTCAAAAAGCTCAAGCTACAACAGGGAAGTTATCTATTTCCGGAATTCAACCAAAATTATCCCTGAAACTTGATAAAAAAAATAATTCGCTAATTTCTGTTGCCGAAGGCGGAGAATATATTTTAAAACCGCAAACTGCAGCTTTTTTTAATATTCCTGAGAATGAGCAATGCTGTATGGATATCGCCTCGGAGTTTAAGATAGATGTCCCGGCACATTGTTTATTACCCTTAAAGGATGGAAGCAAGGCATATATTGTGAAAAGGTTTGATCGAGAATCGGGAGTAAAAATCCACCAGGAGGATTTTGCTCAAATATTGGGGTTAAGAGACAAGTATCAAGGTTCGGTTGAACAAATTGGGCACAAATTAAAAGAAATATCTACAGCGCCAGGGTATGACGCGCAATTATTTTTCGAGAGAGTCGTTTTTAATTTTATTATTGGAAATGGTGATGCGCATTTAAAAAATTATTCTGTTTGCTATAGGGATAAAGAAACTATCCGCTTAACACCTGCATATGATATTGTTTGTTCAAAATTAGTGATTTTGGAAGAAGAGGATTCCGCTTTGCCTATCAACGGCAGAAAGAACAAATTAACCAAAGAAGATTTTGATAAGTTGGCGGATTATTTAAATATACCAATAAAAATTCGCTATGAAAAATTCGCTGCAAACTTAAATTTAATGGAAACAATAATTACAAATTCAGCAATTAAAAAAGAGGCCCAAGAGAGATTTATTAATATTATTAAAGAGCGTTTTTTGCGTCTGAATTTAGCGGCGTAATAAAATCCTCACAAAATAAAATTATGAAAGTATT
>CAYIFW010000072.1:0-5168 GCA_964362795.1 uncultured Planctomycetales bacterium
CACCTCCGCCCCCACCTCCTCCTCCGAAACCGCCCCCGCCACCTCCGCCTCCGAAACCGCCACCGCCAAATACCCCACTTCCCCAGGAACCGCCATATCGCTTACCACTGAGATCCTCATAATGTGTATCACTATAATCCTGTTCTTTAAAAAAACCTTTTCGTATCGCTAATGGAATTGTAAGCCAAGAAATATATCTTAAAAACAAACAAAAAAGATAATTTGCTATAGCTAATAATACTAGAGGAAAAAAGTTAAAAAAACGAAAGGTCGAGCAAAGCCAAACTATAACAGAAAAAGCAATCGCACCTGTTATCAAAAAACCACCCAAAAGAGATAATTTTATAATAAAGCTGCAGGAGGTAAAGAGAAACGTACTAAAAGCAAAGAGAAAAATAAGTTCAGGAAATACCGGAGAATGCTCATTATTCTGCTTCAGCCTCGTATCTTCTAAATTCTCTAAACGGACATGAGTATTTTCTGCAATAACCTTAGCAATAGATAATGATCCATAGTAAAGACCCTCGCTATACCTTCCTTCTTTAAAATACGGCACCATATAATTGCGGCCGATTTCTCCGCATAAGCCATCCGGCAGGGTTCCCTCAATGCCGTATCCGGTTTCAATACGCCAGCGCCTTTCTTTAATTGCTAAAAGTATCAATACGCCGTTATCTTTTCCTTTTTTCCCGGGTTTCCACTTGTCAAAGAGCATGCGCGCATATTCATTTTCTCCGTAAGGCGCGATCGAGTTCATGGTAACGACTGCGATCTCCGCAGTTGTTTTTTCTTCCAACTCAGAGATCAGGCTGTTTAGTTTATCTGTATAACCTTTATTGATTACGCCCGCGAAATCACTGACCCAGCCTTGCGGGCTAGGCACTCTATCGTCGCAGAAAACCTGCCTACTGAATAAAAGAACAAAAATAAAAGATGTATTACATATTAACCTATAAAGCATCTATTGTCTTAACAATTTCCTCCAGGTTATCTACGAAATTAATAAATAGATGTTCAATGTCTTTTTTTCCTAGCATAATCTTTTTTGATTTAGCTGCAAGAATTTTATCCCAATCGTTAATTTTAAAATGCCCAGACAGCTCTTTAAGTAACTCTTCTTTTTTGTAAGGCGGCTTTATGCCTTTGAGGCGCAAAATATTTCTTAAGATATGCAAAATTGAGTTAAATGATTTAAACAAAGGTATTCTTAAATCAGCCGGACGATTGCTCATTTCCAGATATATCCGCTTTAGATTTAATAATTTTATTTTTAGTTCCTGTTCACATTGAAATCTTAAGTTCTTTAAGTCAACGCGGATATCTTTTATGATGTCTTTTCCGTATAATATTTGATAGTTTTCCTGCATATCTAAAAATTCAATCGGAAACGTATCTGAAGAGGAAGCAATAAATTCTTCGGTTAAAAATAACGGGGTGAGATTCTTATATTTTTTAACTATATTTGATGATTTTTTAAGATCAGTCAGAGATGTTGATTTTAAAAGTATTAGTAGATTTAGGTTTGAATTACTGGAGATAAACTCTCCGCTGGCAGCGCTACCGTAAAGAGCTATACTTATTAAGTCTCCGCTGTAGACTTTTTTTAACTCTAGGATCAATGTTTCAATTTCCCGGTTTAACTTAGGAGGTAATGACAAATTCTTCATATATTCTTCTCCACTAGTTTGGATAAACAACTAACCATTTTTGTTTTACTTAAAAAAGGCCCTTGCTTATGTGCTTTATCTAAAATATATGCTCGATAGGACTTATTTTTATTAGAATTGGCTACTACTAAATCCAAATCCGCTCTCTTAAGCAGCTCTCTGCCATTTTTTATAAGTTTCTTATTCGTTGTAGCCGGCTCAAACTTAAATCCAACGGTGAATAAACCCGGTTTATACTTTTTGAAACTATCTATAAGTTTTTTTGTAGGTACCAGTTTAATTTGCCAATTAAGCCGGCCCGAACTAACCTTTCCACGGATCATTTCCTTGAGTTTATAATCACTGACTGCAGCTGCATGTATTACTGCTGCGTATTTGCCCTTCTTTAATTCATTTGTTAGAAGTTTATCCAGTTCGGCAAAATATTTAAAATTAATTACTTTTATTCCTTTTTGAGATCCGCAAAAATAACCCGGGCCAAGTAAAAGCGTAACTTTGGCCCCTAGCCTTTTAAATTTATTTGCCAGGATAAATCCCGTTTGACCGCTGGAAATATTACTGATTACCCGGGCGCTATCGAGAGCCACCCAGGTCGGCCCGGCTGTAATTAAAATATTCTTCTTAATAGCCAATTTCTTTAATTATTGTTTTCAGGCAAGCCCGCGTCACTTTGGGCGGCTTAATTGTTTTAATCGCCCGTTCAGGGTCTTTTAAGCCATGGCCGGTTAAAATACAAACAATTTTGTATTTTTGATTAGTTTTTATTTTTTTAAAATACTGTTGATTAATTAATTTTAAGAGTCCGGCAATTGATGAGGCGGAAGCCGGCTCAGCAAAGACCCCCTCTTTTTCAGCTAAAATTTTATAAGCCTCAAGTATTTCCTGATCTGAAACCATGTCAATTAATCCACCGGATTCATCTCTGGCTTCTGCGGCGCTTTTCCAGCTTGCCGGGTTTCCGATGCGTATGGCGGTAGCGATAGTTTCAGGGTTCTTAATCGGTTTTCCCCGGACAATGGGGGCAGCTCCTTCGGCTTGAAAACCCAGCATTACCGGGAGTTTACCGCTTACCCCTTGAGTTTTGTATTCTTTATAGCCTTTCCAGTAGGCGGTAATATTGCCGGCGTTGCCTACCGGCATGATTTGGAAATCCGGAGCATCTCCCAGATAATCGCAAATTTCAAAACTGGCAGTTTTCTGCCCCTCAATGCGGTAGGGATTTAATGAATTTACCAGTATTATCGGATATTGTTTAGTAATTTCTTTGACTAGCTCCAATGCCGCATCGAAATTTTCTTTAATCGCTAAAACTTTCGCGCCGTGAATTAATGCTTGGCTAAGTTTTCCTAAAGCAATTGCCCCGCTGGGGATTAAAACAATGCATTTTATTCCGGCGCGCGCGGCATAGGCGGCTGCCGATGCGGAAGTGTTTCCGGTAGAAGCGCACATAACCGCCGTAGCTTTTTCTTCACAGGCTTTAGATATGGCTAAAGTCATCCCGCGGTCTTTAAATGAACCGGTAGGATTGGCGCCTTCATATTTCAGGTAGACTTCTGCGTTATCCCCGGCAAGCCTACTTAAATATCCGGCATAAATTAACGGAGTATTGCCCTCATTCAGAGTAATTACCGGAGTTTTGTCGCTGACCGGTAAAAATTTTCTGTATTTTTGAATTATCCCCTGGTATGCCTGCTCGTTCACTTAGACCTCCTCGATTCTTATGGCAACTGATTTTTCTTTAATTTCTTTTAGTTGATCGATTATTTTAAGCGCGTTGCGCAGATTTTTTTCTTTTACTTCATGAGTTACCATCACTACAGGCACAATCTGAGCCCTTAATTTTTCTTTTTGGTTTACCGATGCGATACTGATACCGAATTTTGCCAGTATTCCGCTGATCTTGGCCAAAACTCCCGGCTTATCCACTACTGTAATGCGGATATAATATTTATTTTCGAATTCATCAATCTGGCGTAAGTTTTTTATCGAACTGTCCGGGATTGAATTTAAAGTAGGTTTGAATAACCCAGCTTTAATATCCTGAGTAAGGTCAACGATATCAGAAACAACCGCTGAAGCCGCCGGTAATTGTCCGGCTCCCGGGCCATAAAACATCAGGTCTCCGGCTAAGTCGCTGGATACGTAGATAGCGTTAAAAACTCCGTCTACGGAAGAAAGTAAGTGATTCACCGGTAATAAAGTCGGGTGCACGCGTACTTCCAGAGAGTCATTTTCTTTTTTGGCGATTGCCAGTAATTTTATCGCATAGCCTAATTCTTTGGCATAAGCGATATCCGCTGCGGATATCCTGGAGATTCCTTCAATGAATATCTCCTTCATCTTTACAATCCGGCCAAAAGCCAGATAAGTAAGCAAAACCAGCTTGTGCGCCGAATCAATTCCTTCGATATCAAAGGTAGGGTTTTTCTCGGCAAAACCTTTATCTTTGGCCGCGGCTAGGGCATTAGCAAAAGTGCAGCCTTCTTTAGACATCTGAGTAAGCACGTAATTGCTTGTTCCGTTGACAATACCGAAAATTGAGTTGAATTTATTCGCCACTAGGCCTTCCTTGATTGATTTAATAATCGGAATGCCTGCGCCCACGGATGCTTCAAAATAAATATTTTTTCCGCGTTCGGCGGCTTGGCTGAATAATTCACTGCCACATTCAGCCAACAGGGCTTTATTGGCGGTTACTACGTGCTTGCCTTTTTTTAAAGCCGCCAGAATAAATTCTTTTGCCGGATTAATCCCTCCCATTAATTCCACGATGATGTCGATTTGCGGATCGTTAATGATTTCATTAGCATCGCAAGTTAGCAGGCTTTTATCTACCGCCACATCTCTTTTAGCCGTAATGTCTTTGTCGCATATTTTTTTGATTATAATTTCAACGCCGATCTTCTGAGATAATAAAGATTTTCTTTGTTGCAGGATTTTTACGACTCCGCAACCGATATTGCCGAAACCAATTATACCGACACTGATCTTGCGCATAGGTTAGCCTTTCTTAAGATAGTAATCGACTGTTTCGCCGACTATGTGCCGATGCTTTTCGTCAATTGCCAGAAAAATAAGCCGGGTATCGTAAATTATGTTTTTAGTGACTTCTTTTGATTCTAAAACTTTGGCAATGATCATAATCGGATTGGGATCAAAAGGCAGCCGGATCTCTAGAGCCAGATTTGTTCCTGCGTCAAATTGACAGTTGGTGGTTAAAAGCATTCCTCCTAAACTTAAGTTTTTAGTTTGCGATATGTCGGCGTTGCTGTTGGTGGGAATAACTCGATAAGAAACAATGAACCGGCCATCCGCCCGGGCGTACTTTCTTCTTTCCGATCCGTCAAATTTTTTTACCATCATCTCCTCCTCGGCTTCGTGAGTTTGTTTCTTTTGATTATTCCACTGGTCGAAATCTTTATTCACAAAACCATTTTAACACAAAACAAAAAAGGCGCTCCTCATCAAATCAATGATGAATAGCGGCTCGATAGTGCAGAC
>CAYIFW010000073.1:0-5112 GCA_964362795.1 uncultured Planctomycetales bacterium
TTAGGAATAGATAAGAAAAAAGTCGAGAAGTTTGATTTGAGTGATCATGAGGAGGCTAAGATTTTAGCGGCATCTTTTGATGAGCAGATGCAGGAGTTATTGGCGGAAGAGGAGCAGGAGATTGAGAAAGTCCGCCGCGGAGATGAATTACCCACCGGTATTTTAAAGAGAGTTGTGGTTTATGTTGCTACTAAACGTAAACTTTCTGAAGGTGATAAGCTCGCCGGCCGTCATGGTAATAAAGGCGTGGTTGCCAGAATTATTCCTGAAGAAAATATGCCTTATATGCCCGATGGTACTCCGGTGGATGTAGTTATAAACCCTTTAGGTGTTCCTTCGCGTATGAACGTCGGTCAAATCTTGGAATGCCATTTAGGTTGGGCAGCTAAAGCTTTAGGTATTAATGTCAGCTGTCCCGTATTTGACGGGGCTAAAGAAGCCGAGATTAAAGAATTACTTAAAAAAGCCGGCTTGCCGGAGGATGGTAAAATTACTCTTTATGACGGCTATACCGGAGAGCCTTTTGATCAAAAGGTTACCGTAGGTTATATGTATATTTTAAAACTCATCCATTTAGTTGATGAGAAGATTCACGCTCGTTCTATCGGGCCTTATTCATTGGTTACCCAGCAGCCATTGGGCGGTAAAGCGCAATTCGGCGGCCAAAGATTAGGAGAAATGGAAGTTTGGGCTCTGGAAGCGTATGGAGCGGCATTTACTCTGCAGGAAATGCTTACGGTTAAGAGTGATGATGTCAGCGGAAGAACGCGTATTTATGAAGCGATTGTTAAGGGCGAGCAGCGCTTAACCCATGGAACTCCCGAGTCATTTAATGTTTTAATCAAAGAACTCCAAGGCCTGTGCCTTGATATCAGGACAGAAAAGGTTAAATAATGGAAGAGATCGTATCGTTTGATAGTATTTCAATTAAAATTGCCAGCCCGCAGGTAATTAAAGGCTGGTCTAAGGGTGACGTTAAAAAAGCCGAAACCATTAATTACCGCACGCTCAAGCCGGAAAAAGACGGGCTATTTTGTGAAAAGATCTTTGGCCCGGTACGCGACTGGGAATGTAATTGCGGTAAATACAAAGGCATAAAATTTAAAGGCATCACCTGCGACCGCTGCGGAGTTACCGTTGACCGCTCAAGCGTCAGGCGTGAGCGCATGGGGCATATTGATTTAGCCACACCGGTTACGCATATCTGGTTCTTTAAGGCTGTGCCTAGCAGAATGAGCGCGCTCTTAGATATCGGTTTACGTGACCTGGAAAGAATTATTTATTATGAAGAGTATGTGGTGGTTGATCCGGGCTCAACACCGTTAAAGAAAAAAGAGTTGCTTACTGATGAACAGTATCAGGAAGCAGTAAATAAATACGGATCAGGGTTTAAAGCAAAAATCGGCGCTGAAGCAATCAGTGAACTTTTAAAAGAATTAGATTTAGATGTTGTTTGCCGTAAACTTAGAAAAGATTTAGAGAAATCCAAAGATGTCTTAAATAATCGCAAGGCGATTAAGAGTTTAAAGATTGTCGAGGATTTTAAGAAAAGCGGAAATAAGCCGGAATGGATGATCTTAGAGATCGTGCCGGTAATCCCTCCGGATTTGCGTCCTCTAGTTCCTTTAGAGGGCGGAAGGTTTGCTACTAGCGACCTTAATGATTTATACCGCAGGGTCATTAACCGCAATAATCGCTTAAAGAAATTAATGGAGTTAAGCGCTCCGGAGATTATTATCCGTAATGAAAAACGGATGCTTCAGGAAGCGGTGGATGCTCTCCTGGATAATGGGCGTCATGGTAAAGCTGTTAACGGAGCCAATAACCGTCCTTTAAAATCACTTTCCGATATGCTTAAAGGAAAACAGGGAAGATTCCGTCAGAATCTTCTGGGTAAGCGCGTTGATTATTCGGGACGCTCCGTAATCGTCGTCGGCCCGGAATTAAAACTGCATGAATGCGGCCTGCCTAAGCAGATGGCTTTAGAGTTATTCGAGCCGTTTATCATTAAAAAATTAAGAGAAAAAGGTTTTGTGCATACTATTAAAGGCGCTCGCCGTATGGTTGAGCGTGGAAAGATCGAAGTCTGGGATATCTTGGATGAGGTAATTAAGGATCATCCGATTATGTTGAACCGTGCTCCTACTTTGCACCGTTTAGGTATCCAGGCTTTCCAGCCGTTATTAATTGAAGGAAAATCCATAAAAATTCACCCCTTAGTTTGTACTGCTTTTAACGCTGACTTTGACGGTGATCAGATGGCTGTGCATGTGCCATTATCTCTGGAATCACAGTTAGAGACTAAGGTTTTGATTATGGCCATCAATAATATATTTTCTCCGGCTGATGGACGTCCGGTAATTTCTCCGACTCAGGATATAATCCTGGGCCTGGCCTATTTGAGCCGTGAAAAAGCCAGCGCTCTGGGCGAAGGCAAGATGTTTTCCAGCCCCAGTGAAGTTATAACCGCTTATGATGATAAGGCAGTTGCTTTACATGCTAAGATTAAGATTTGGGTGAATAGTTTATATAATTTTGATCAGAAAAAAGCCGTTGAAGGCAAGCAAATGATTACCACTACTGTCGGAAGAATATTATTCAATCAGGAATTACCGGCTGAATTTGGATTTGTTAATTGTGACCTAAATAAAGGTAAAGTCAGCGATATTGTGGTTAGTTGTTATAAGAGGTTTGGGCATACTACCACGATTAAGTTGCTGGATGATATTAAAAGATTGGGTTTTGAGATGGGCACACTCGGCGGTATTTCTATTGGTATTGATGATATGACTATTCCGCTGGAGAAGCCGCAAGTTTTAAAGGAATCTAAAGAAGAGGTGGCTAAGGTTGAGGATCAATATCGTAAAGGTATCATTACCGATAGCGAACGTAAATCAAAAGTAATTGATATCTGGACGCATGCCACGGATAAGATTTCAGATTTGCTATTCAAGGGTATGGATTCATTTAATCCTATTTTTATGATGGCCGATTCAGGCGCCCGTGGTTCCCGTTTGCAGGTCAGGCAGTTAGCCGGTATGCGCGGACTGATGGCTAAGCCGAGTGGTGAAATTATTGAAACACCGATTACGGCAAATTTCCGTGAAGGCTTGAATGTTTTAGAGTATTTTATTTCTACCCACGGCGCCCGCAAGGGTTTGGCTGATACCGCGCTTAAAACCGCCGATGCCGGATATTTAACCCGCAGGCTGGTGGACGTTGCCCAAGAGGTAATTGTTTGTGAAGAAGATTGCGGTACGCTTAACGGGATTACGGTTGCCGCTATTGTTGAGGGCGATGAAGAAGTTGTCGGCCTTAAGGATAGGATTATCGGAAGAGTAGCCCTGGATAACGTTGTCGATATTATTACCGATGAAATTATTGTCGAGCAGGCTAGCGAAATAACCGAAGATATGGCTGAGCGGATTGATAAATTAGGGATTGAAAAGATCCGTATCCGCAGCGTATTAACCTGTGAATCCGGACGCGGAGTTTGCGCTAAGTGTTATGGCCGTAATTTATCTACCGGCAGGTTAATTGAGTTAGGAGAAGCGGTCGGTGTGGTCGCTGCTCAGAGTATCGGCGAGCCCGGTACGCAGTTAACCATGAGAACCTTCCACATCGGTGGTACGGCTTCCCGAACTATCGAGCAGTCATTTATTAAGGCCAAAAACGAAGGTTTTATTAAATACCATAATTTAAGGGTTACGCTGAAAAATAAAGAGAATGTTGTTTTAAATAGAAATGGCGCCATTAGTATTAATGATGCTCAAGGACGAGAACTAGAGCGTTATCCTCTTCCTCAGGGCGCGTTCATTCCGATTGCCGATGGTAAAGAAGTAACCAAGGGCGTGTCTTTTGTGCATTGGGATCCTTATACCTTGCCGGTTCTTACTGAAGTCGGCGGTTTAGTGCGTTTTGAAGATCTGCGTGAAAATGTAACGATGCGTGAAGAAATTAATCCGGTTACAAAATTAAGCGAGCGCGTAGTCGTTGAGCATAAACCGGAATATCATCCGCAAGTAGTTATTTTTGATGATAAAAAAGAAGTTTTAGGTATCTATCCTATTCCTATCGGCGCCCATATTATTGTTCGTGACGGGGAGCGGGTAGGCGGAGGAGATCTCCTAGCCAAGATTCCGCGTACCGTTGTAAAAACTCGCGATATTACCGGAGGCCTTCCGCGCGTTGCTGAGCTTTTTGAAGCCAGGCGTCCGAAGGATCCTGCGGTTATCAGCGAAATTGACGGATTCGTAGAGTTTGGCGAAACCAAAAAGAATCAACGGGTAATCGTTATTAAATCTGCCACGGGGATGGCTAGAGAGTATGTTATTCCTCATGGTAAACATCCGAATGTTTATAAAGGTGACAAAGTTACTGCCGGCCAGCAGCTTACTGACGGCCCGGTAGTTTTACAGGATATTTTGAGTGTTTGCGGTGATAAAGTTTTACAGGAATATCTGGTGAATGAAGTTCAGGAGGTCTATCGTTTACAGGGCGTGCGGATTAACGATAAACATATCGAAGTAATTATTCGTCAGATGCTTAAAAAAGTAAGAGTTGAAGATCCGGGTGATACGGAATTTTTGGCTACTCAGCAGGTTGATAAATGGGTCTTCCAAAAAGAAAACACTCGGGTAATTAAAAAAGGCGGCAAACCCGCTCAAGCCACGCCTTTACTTTTAGGTATAACTAAAGCTTCGCTGACGACCGAGAGTTTTATTTCCGCGGCTAGCTTCCAGGAAACTACTCGCGTATTAACCGAGGCAGCCACCAGCGGTAAACATGATGAATTATTTGGTTTAAAAGAAAATGTTATCGTTGGCCATTTAATCCCGGCAGGTACGGGATTTAGAGCCCATCGCGATATTGAGGTAGTAAAAACAGCCGCTGAAGATAGCGCAGAAAAAAGCCAAGAGAAGGAATAATCTATGCCCACAATTGCACAATTAATCAGATTCGGTAGAATTTCTAAGAAAAAGAAAAGTAAGTCACCGGCCTTAAAGGCTTGTCCTCAGAGAAGAGGGGTCTGTATTCAGGTGCGTACGATGACGCCGAAGAAACCCAATTCAGCTTTAAGAAAGATCGCCAGGGTCAGGTTGACTACGGGTT
>CAYIFW010000074.1:0-4971 GCA_964362795.1 uncultured Planctomycetales bacterium
TAAAAGCTAATCGGAAGGATGTTGCCGCTTCTTCTAAGCAAAGTAAATCTTTTATCGACCGGCTTACTTTAAATCCGGCAAGAATTAAGCAGATGGCAGATTCGCTGCTGGATATTGCTAAGCTAAAAGATCCCAATGGTGAAATTTTGCGCGATTGGAAGGTGCCTAGCGGACTGCAAATTAAAAAGGTGCGTTGTCCGATCGGGGTAATTGCCATAATTTATGAGTCGCGTCCGAATGTTACCAGCGATTGTATCGGGCTGGGTTTTAAAAGCGGTAATTCCGTAATTTTACGCGGGGGAAGTGAAGCTCTGAATTCAAATTTGGCGATTTATAATCTGCTGGTTGATGTGCTAAAAGAGCACGGTATAGCCGAGGGGGCGATTAACCTAATTAAAACTAGCGACCGTAAAGCCGTGGATATTTTATTAAAATTAAATAACTATATTGACCTGGTGATGCCTCGCGGCGGAGAAGCTCTGATTGAAAGGGTAGTTAAGTCTTCGCGCATACCGGTGATTAAACATTATAAAGGAATATGCCATGTTTATGTCGATGAGTGGGCGGATTTAAATATGGCGGAAAAAATTTGTTTTAATGCCAAACTGCAGCGTCCGGGAGTTTGCAATGCCATGGAGAGCATGCTGGTGCAGCGGGATGTCGCGGTAAGATTTTTGCCGGGAATGCTGAAGAAATTCCAAGAGGCAGGAGTAGAGATTCGCGGATGCGCTTTTACCCGCAAAATAGCTAAATGGGCCAAGGCAGCCACGGAAAAAGATTATCGTACCGAATATCTTGATTTAATCTTATCGGTTAAAGTGGTTGATGATTTGGATGCGGCGATTGCGCACATCAATGATTATGGTTCGCACCATTCAGATAGTATTATTACGGATAATTCCGAAAATGCCGAGAAATTTTTAAAAAGCGTGGATTCAGCCTGTGTTTACCTGAACGCCTCAACTCGTTTTACCGATGGTAATCAATTTGGAATGGGGGCTGAGATTGGTATATCTACGGATAAGCTGCATGCCCGTGGGCCAATGGCTTTGGCGGAATTAACGAGTTATAAATATATGGTCTTTGGCTCAGGCCAAATCAGGCAATGAAGATCGGCATCCTGGGAGGAACATTTAATCCGGTGCATATCGGCCATTTGATTTTAGCTGAGGAAGCCAGGGAAAAGTTAGGGCTGGATAGAATTATTTTTATTCCCGCGGCTTTGCCTCCGCATAAAGATAATGTGGATATTGCTCCGGCAGTTGACCGTTTAAAAATGTTAAAAGGAGCAATTAGAGGGAATAAGTTTTTCGCGGTGTCCGATATTGAAATTAAGCGCCAAGGCCGTTCTTATACAATTGATACTTTAAAAGAGTTAAAGCATAAATTTACTCAGGATGAGCTTTATTTTATTATTGGCTCTGATCTGCTTAAGTACTTAAATGAGTGGAAGGATCTTAACGAAATAAATAAAATGGTAAAGTTTGTGGCGGCTACGCGTCCGGGATATCCGCTGGAGAAGATACCGGCTTATATTCAGACATTGGCTATCCGGGCGGTGGATATTTCGGGTTTTGAAGTCCGGCAGTGTATTAAAGAAAATAAATCTTTTAAGTATTTGGTGACGGATAGGGTTTTTGATTATATAAATAAGAGGAAACTGTATAAATGAAAATAAAGATCGCTCCGTCGATATTATCAGCAGATTTTTCTAAACTTGCCGCTGAACTTAAGAGGGTCCAGCGGGCGGGAGCGGATTTAATCCACGTGGATGTGATGGATGGCCACTTTGTGCCGAATATTACCATTGGCCCGGTGGTGGTAAAATACATGCGTCAAGTGACCAAGCTTCCACTGGATGTGCACTTAATGATTGAGAACCCCGCTAAATATCTCGGCGCTTTTGTTAACGCGGGGGCGGATATGATTACCGTGCATATTGAAACCGTTAGCTTAAAAGAGTTAGCCGCTATGGCTAAGGGATTAAAGGGGAGGAAAGTTAAACTGGGGATCTCTTTAAACCCGGGTACAGCTTTAGAAAAGATTAAGAAAGCATTGCCGTTGGTAGATTTCGTTTTAGTTATGTCAGTTAATCCGGGTTTTGGCGGACAGGCCTTTATTCCGGGGGCAATCAATAAAATAAAACAGCTGCGGGCAATTTTTAAGAAAGATATTTCGGTTGACGGCGGGATAAATAAACTTACGGCGAAACTGGTCAAGGATGCCGGAGCCAATGTTTTGGCAGCCGGTTCATATATTTTTGGGGCAAAGAATACTAGAAAAGCAATTAACAGTTTAAGATAAAATAGGAGATTTCGATGAGTAATACCGTTTCGCAGATAAAATTTGGTACCGACGGATGGCGCGCGATTATCGCCGACACCTATACTTTAGAGAATGTTAAGATTCTTACTCAGGCTGTCGCCGATTATTTAGGCCAAGGTAAAAAGGTTGCGGTGGGTTTTGATACGCGTTTTATGTCGGATAAATTTGCGTTAGCTGCGGCAGTAGTTTTAAAGAGTAATGGCCTGGAGGTAATTCTTTCGGACCAGCCCACGCCTACTCCGGCTTTAAGTTTTGCGGTTAAAATGCGTAAGCTGGATTTAGGGATTATGATTACGGCTTCGCATAATCCGGCCGAATACAACGGTTTTAAGATTAAAAACTCCAGCGGCGGCGGAGCTAGCTCGGAGTTGACTCACGAAGTCGAAGGGCTGCTGGCTAAGACTCCGGTGAAAGATAACGTTGCGGCTAGTTCAATTCAAAAAGTAGATATTATTAAAGATTACATCAAATTTATTCGTAATTATATTGATTTAAAAAAGATTAAAAATAAAAAATTCAAAGTTTTAGTTGATTCGATGTACGGTTCAGGGGATAGTTTTATGGCTCAAGTGCTTAAAGGCACGAGCATTAGATTAGAGTTTATGCGCAATACGATCAATCCATCTTTCGGCGGAGGCAGGCCGGAACCGGTCGAGGATAATTTAGCGGTATTAAAAGCGCGCGTAAAAAAAGAAAAATTCGATTTAGGTATCGCCTTAGATGGTGATGCCGATAGGATTGCCGCGGTTGCCCCCGGCGGTGTATTTATTCATCCGCAAAAAATCTTAGGGCTTCTGGCACTGCATTTGAATCAGGATCGCCACTTTAGCGGTGGCTTAGTTAAAACTATCTGCGGAACAACGATGATGGATAATATCGCCAAATTTTTAGGGATTAAATTGTATGAGACTCCCGTAGGTTTTAAATATATTTCGGATCTTATGTCTACCCAAGATATCGTTGCCGGCGGCGAAGAGGCAGGCGGCATGGGGGTTAAAGGTTATATCCCGGAGCGCGACGGCACAATGGCCGGGCTGCTTTTAATTGAGATGATGGTTTATCGCAATAAAAATATGTTGAGGATTTTAAATGAAACCGAAAAGAAATTCGGTAAATTTTATTATGTGCGCCAGGATTTTCATATTGATAGGCGCGTTGAACCAAAGAAAGAAAGTTTACCGAAAGAATTATTAGGTAAAAAAGTTGTAGATATCAAAGATTACGACGGTATAAAACTTATTTGTGAGGACCAGAGCTGGCTGATGTTCCGCGGTTCAGGCACCGAGCCGATTATGCGTACCTATGCGGAGGCCAAGAGCCTCACTCAGGCCAAGAAGCTGCTAGCGCTGGGCAAAGAGATAATTTTAAAGGAAGGGGTATAAAATTAATATATTTATACTACGAACAAATTCACAGGGAAAGGGGGAAGCCAAATCATGCAATTTGGTATATGATCTGGCTGAGATTGAACAATTATTGAATAATTAAAATAGAGTCATTGCGAGGGCACGAAGTGCCCGAAGCAATCTCGTTATTAGATTGCTTCGTCGCTTCGCTCCTCGCAATGACAGAATATTAATAATAAAACTATAAGAAAGGAAGTAATTAGAAATGTCAGATACTAGAGCAGAATTAGAGTTGATGTATAATCAAAGTATTAAAGTTTTAAAAGAAGGCCAGGTTGTCAGCGGCAAGATTGTCGAGATTAAAAGCAAAGAAGTCTTAGTGGATGTGGGTTTTAAGTCCGAAGGAATTGTGGCGATTACTGAGTTTAGCGCCGCTGATTTAGAGCTGGGGAAAGAGATGGAGTTTTTGCTGGAAACTATGGAAAATGATTTAGGCGTCATGACCTTATCGCGCGAAAAAGCCATGCGTATGCAGGGTTGGGACAAAATCGTCAAACTTTCCAATGACGGCACTTTAGTTGAAGGTAAGCCGGTTAAGAAGGTTAAAGGCGGATTCCTCGTCGATATTATGGGAATCGAAGGGTTCCTGCCTAGTTCGCTTTCTTCCTTTCGTAATATTGCCGACAAGGATATCTTATATAAGATATTTAAGTTCAAAATTGTCAAAGTGAATAATTTGCGCCGCTCGATTATCGTCAGCCGCCGTGAGGCAGTGCAGGCGGATCGCGATGTCGCTAAAGGCAAGATCTGGGGTGAATTAAAGATCGGTAATATTTATCCCGGCTTGGTTAAGGCGATTACTGATTTTGGAGCTTTTATTGATTTAGGCGGAGTTGATGGCCTGTTGCATATCACGGATATGTCTTGGTCGAAGATTAGCCATCCTTCGGAGATCGTGGCTATCGGAGATAAAATCGAAGTTATGATTTTAAATCTTGATCAGGCTTCGGGTAAAGTTTCTTTAGGCCTTAAACAAAGGCTGGATGACCCCTGGAAAGAGATTGAGAGCAAGTTTACCGTTGGCGCCAAGATAAAAGGTAAGGTAGTGAATATTTTGCCTTACGGAGTTTTTGTGGAACTGGAAAAAGGCATTGAAGGCCTGATCCATGTTTCGGAGATCTCCTGGACCAAGCGCGTAAATAATCCGGGTGAGTTGTTTGCCGTCGGAGATATGGTTGAAACTCAGATCTTGAGCGTGGAAAAAGATTCGCGCCGGATCTCGCTGAGTTTAAAACAGCTG
>CAYIFW010000075.1:0-2770 GCA_964362795.1 uncultured Planctomycetales bacterium
TTTTAAACGGGATTTTCTTTTCCGATAACGATGGCTATGCGCTAGTGAATAACCAAATTATCCGAGAAAATGACTCAGTTGATGGTGCCAAAGTAATTAAAATTACCGAAAACACCGTAGAGCTGGACAATAACGGAAAATTGATAAATCTTTCAACGCGTAGGTAGGATTTAACCGGATAGTTTCTTAATTGATTCTTTGATTAGCTCTAAACTAACGCAGCGGACAATCTTAGTCTTGCCGATTCCGCTGATCAGCACAAATTTATTTTCTTTCCCCGAAAACTTTTTATCATGATAATGCGCCTGAATAATCTTATTAATGGATATTATCTTTAATTTAACCGGCAGGCCATAAAGCTTAATTAAATTTTCGATTCTTGTCGCCAATTTATGATCAATTAATTTTAACCTGCTGCTTAAATCAATAGCCACGACCATCCCCAGGCTAACTGCCTGGCCATGGTTATATCCCGAGTAGCCGCTAGCCGCCTCAATAGCATGCCCAATGGTATGGCCGAAATTAAGGATTGTTCTATAGCCCCGGGTTTCTTTTTCATCAGAACTTGTGATCTTGGCCTTAATCCGGCTGCAATCTTTAACTATCCTCTGCAGCGCCAAGAGATCTTTAGAAATTATTTTTTTAAAGTTATTCTTCAGGAAGTTAAAAAGTTTTTCATCTTTGATGACCGCGTATTTTATAACCTCGGCCAGCCCGCTAGCCAGCTGCTCTTGATTCAAACTTTTTAGAAGATCAACATCACTAAACACCAATTTTGGCTGATAAATTGCTCCGACCAGATTTTTACCTAAATCTAAATCCAGCGCGGTTTTTCCTCCGATAGCCGAATCTACCTGGGCAAGTAAAGTCGTGGGAATTTGCACGTAACTAGTCCCGCGCCGGTAAACTGAAGCCACAAACCCCGCTAAATCCCCAACCACCCCTCCGCCGAAAGCAACAATAAAAATCTTTTTTTGCTTATCAAATTTAGCCAGCTCCTTGATCACCACGCTTGCCGTACGGATTGATTTACTTTTTTCACTATCCGGCACAACCTGAAAATGGCAGCTAAATCCCTCTTTTAACAAAGCCCTGGATAATTGAGCGCCATATTTATCTTTTAAAAAATTATTAGTAATAATAAAAGCGTCCGAGCCGAGGTTTAACTTCTTTAAAAATGCGCCTAGTTGCGCAAGAATGCCTTTACCAATAACTATTTGATACGAACGCTTGCCTAAATCAACTTTAACTTTTTGCATATTAAGAACCTACCCCCAGCATTCTAATAACTGAACCAACTAACGGCCAGAGTATCCGGTCAAGCGCCCCCAGCCAAATAAATACAAAAAGAATAATAAAACCGTAACGCTCAAAATTAGCGTATTGGGTTGCCAGGCTTCTCGGCAATAACCCCATTAAAACGCGTGAACCGTCTAGTGGAGGAATCGGGATAAGATTAAATACCGCCAAAACCACATTGATGGTCAATAATTGAAAAAGCAGGTAGGCTAAAATTCCTGAAAGCGGAACAAATTTTAATACTGCGGCAATCAGAGCAGCCAAAATAAAATTGGCAAGCGGGCCGCTTAAACCAATCAAAATAATATCCCTTTTAGGATTTTTTAAGGATAAATAATTTATCGGGACAGGCTTAGCCGCGCCAAAAACAAAACGGCCGCTGGTAGTAATAAAAAGCATGAACGGCAAGAGCAGTGTCCAAAACAAATCAATATGCGCCAGCGGATTCAAGGTAAGCCGGCCGCTTAATTTGGCTGTAGAATCCCCCCGCAGATAAGCCGTCAAGCCGTGCGCAAATTCATGCACGGTCATGGCAATCAACAGCAGCGCAAAAGATACAGCAAAAGAAATAACCAGGCTTAAGAAACTCAACTTAAAGCCTCAATAATATTGACCTGTAGAATAGGATGTTTACTATCTTGCGGGCTGATTAATTTTCCGCTAACCTTAACCTTATGATAATTAAGGCTGTCTAAACTTTTACGATTGCCTTTAAGAAAATAAATCTTATTCTCAACCGTTACCAATTTATGCGTAGCCTGGCGCCATAAAACTATTCCGTACGGACTGACCGTGCCTTGGACGACCAAAAGGCCGGAAGGCTCAACCGGTAAACTAACTTTAGGCGGCAATGGTTGAACATCCTTAACCGGCAACACCGCAACCTCTTGTTTTTTAGGCAAAATTACCGCCTTACTGACAAACTTTTTATTAACCCAGCCATAACTCTGATAAATCGGTTGAATCTTATACCAACCGCTTTCTTTAGCCAAAATACTAACCACGGTTAACTTATTGGCTTTACCTAAAATCCAGGCGGATTCACTGGGACCCAAACGGATGTTAATCCTGTCTTTAATTATTTTAGCGCTAAGGCATTTTCCCGGGTTGGTTACAGGATCAGAATTAAGGCATTCAACCAGATTCTCTTTTACATACGACGGGGCTTCTTTGGGCAAGCGGATTTTATACCAATCATAGGCTTCAGAGACGACCTCTACCGGCTCTCCTTTAGTGAGGCTGCAAATTACAGCCGAACCTATCGTAGCATCAACCCGCAGATTAATTTTATCCGCATTAATTTGGCCGTTAAAATTAACTGCGGCCGCCGCAAAGGCAACTACGACCAAGACAAAGCAGATTATAAGTAAAACCGGTATTATCCTAAACTTGAGCTTTAACAATATTAACTCTCTCTTTATTTCTTTTCCTGCCCTTTAACAGCAGCCTTAGGAGCAGCCTTAGGAGCAGC
>CAYIFW010000075.1:2870-4672 GCA_964362795.1 uncultured Planctomycetales bacterium
TTAGCACCGGCAGCTGCAGGCGCTGCTGCGGCTTCTCCGGTTGCGCTTTCCGCTTTTTCAACTTTCTCTTTCTTAATCTTGATCCTTAAAGTCTTAAGCTTAGGTAAACCATAAACTGAGTCCCCCTGCTTCCATTTACTCTTTTCCTGCATCTGTTTTATGCGTTCAGAACGCTTTAATACTGAACGGACCTTCTTGTCTTTTTCCGAAATAGTTAATGACGGATGTATTGACATTTTTACAACCTCCTTATGCGGCATGCGGCGTAGGTTCTTTGCAGCTGAATCAGCAAAGGTTGCGCGCCTTCTTGATTAGAAAATTTGCCTACGCACAAAATAATATACTTCCCTTTTGTAAAAACCAGCGGAAACAATCCTTCTTTGCTTAATAACTGCGCATGGCGCAAGGCCAGCGCCTTATTTGTAAAAGCAGCTACCTGAATAGTATAACTATCCGCGCCAACGCTATTATTCTCCGTTAAAATAACCCGCTTACCATTTTCTACGCCGATAGAAAATGCAATAATACCGGTCAAAACTAAACCCATAACCAAAAGAATAGCTTTTTCATACCCCCGAATACGCAAAAAAAACGGGACCCTGGCAGAATACGGTTTAAAATTACCGTTATCGGGGCTTTGCGTAAAAAGTTCGGGTTGCGGATAATCTTGTTTCTCTGCCATAAAAATTTATTAATTACTTAACGCTATCTTGTTTCAAGTAAATTCGTTTATTAAACTTTTTGATCACCTTTAAAAAAGACTCAACTACTTTAGGGTCAAATTGCGTTCCGCTTTTTCTTTTAATCTCCCGTATAGCCGAAGCAATATTCATTCTTTGACGATATGGCCGCCCGTAGACCATGGCTTCAAAAGCATCCGCCACCGACATAATCCGGGCGCCCAAAGGAATCTGCGCGCCTTTAAGACGAGATGGGTATCCTGTGCCGTTATATTTCTCATGATGATACATAATAATCGGAATAACCGGCCGCAGGACCTGCAACGGCCTCAAAATTTGCGCCCCCTGAACCGGATGCTTCTTAATGATATCATACTCGGCGGCGGTAAGCTTGGTAGTTTTGGTCAAAATTTCAGACGGAATCCCGGCTTTTCCGGCATCATGCAAAAGACTGGCATATTTAAGGCTTTCCAGCTGTTTCTCGCTTAAATGTATTTCACAACCTAAGGCGCAAACCAATTTACTGAATTGCGGTGAATGCGTATAATCCCTGGAAACCCTGGTATCTAAAATAGTGACTAAAGACTTAATGCTGCCAAAAACAATTTTTTGCTGTTCTTCATAAAGCTGCAGGTTTTTAATCCCGATAACCGCCTGCTCGGCCATGGTCATCAGCATTTCTTGGTCAAAGATATCAAATGCCCGGCCGGCTTTGGCTCGCTTGATAATGATCAGCCCCATTAGATCATCGCTGATCAGCGGGATACCTAAAAGATTGTCCCGCATCACCACCGCTGCGCGTTTAATAATTTTTTTCTCTACCGTGCCGCCGATTTTAGTCTTCTTGCAAATCACGCACTTTTGATTATCGCTGATTGTGCAGTTAATTATAGAATATTCTTTATCCGCATCCAGTAAAATAATCTGACAGTATTGGGCATTAAAGAATTGACAAAATAACCTGCCCATGCGGCAGATCAATTCATTGACCGTATAAGTAGAATTAAGCAGGCGGTAAATACTGTGCACCGCTGAAATTAAAAACCTATACTTTTTCGTAGGGGTTGAATAGTTTTTTGTATTCATCTAAGGCATACCGGTCAGTCATACCGGCGATATAAT
>CAYIFW010000076.1:0-4640 GCA_964362795.1 uncultured Planctomycetales bacterium
AAAACCACGAGTTCCGCAGCCGCTAAGCTGCGAAAGACCTTTTGCGTTAAAAAATCGACCTGAGCGAGAAACTTGGCAGTGGCATTATATTATTCATATAGCCAAGACAGATGCGTGAGAATAATTATTGACCGAGGACGTCTTTAATATTGAAAAGTAATCTTGGGTAATTGAGGGGTTTTTCGACATAGACGGTGATTCCGCTTTTGGCTGCGATATGCTTGTCGATTTCTTCGTGTTTAAGCGAGGTAGCGATAATCGGAATATGAATAAAATCCGGCAGGTTTTTTATATCTTGAGCAACCTTAAATCCGCTTTCATCCGGCAGTACTAAATCCAGAAGTATACAATCCGGTTTCTCAGCTTTTAACTTTTCTATTCCTTCTTTGGCGCTATAGGCGATCACTACTGCATAGCCTGCTTGGAGCAACTCTTCCTTACTTTTCTTGGCGATATTATAATCATCGTCAATAATCAGGATCTTGAGCATAACTAAAGTATACACTAAAAAGCTCGTAAAGTGCAAAGAAAATAGTTAGATTTTCGGGTTTTAGGCGTCTATTGCAGCAGGAGGGTAAATTAATGCTTGATTTTACTTCTGAAGAGAAGAAAGTGGTTTTATTTGTTTTAGGTTTAGCGTTTTGCGGGTTAATTATGAGTAATTTAGTCAAAATAAATAGCCATATTGAGAAAATAATCAATCCGCAAGTTCAATTAGCCAAGATAAATCTTAATAAAATAAACCCCGATGAACTGGTTAAGATTAAGTGTGTCTCTGTAAAATTAGCCCAACGGATCATTGAATATCGCAATCTGCATAAGCAGTTTTCTAGTTTAGAGGAGTTGAAAGAAGTTAAGGGTGTCGGTGAAAAACGCTATGAGAAACTAAAGGAAATTTTTTTTATTGAATGAAAAGAGCGCCGGTAGTATTAGCGGTATTTTATTGCCTGGGAGTTATTTTAGGCAGCTGCATATGGTTTAATTTCTGGGTAGTTATGGGATTAGGAATAGTAATCTTTGCCGGGGCAATACTGTTGCGAAAAAATAGATATATATTTTCGTTCTTGATATTATTCCTAGCGCTTTTTGCGGGAGCCTTAAATCTGAAGAATTCCCGCATATTGCCTAAAGATCATATTAATAATTTTGTCTATTATAAAGACGATTCTCTTTGTAGCTTAAGCGGATTTATTGATAGTCAGCCGGAATTAAAAGATAATTATCTGCAGTTTATTTTTCGCGCGCAGGCCATGCAAAAAGATAAAATAAAATTGTCCTGTTGCGGCAAGGTAGTAGTTAAAATGGATTTTAGCCAAAAACTAACTTATGGAGATAATCTGATACTTATCGGAAGCTTAACCCGCCCATATAATTTTGGCGCTGCAAGCCAGAGTTATAAGGATTTCTTAGCGCGTCAGGGTGTCTATTTGCTAATGCGCTTAAATGACCCCAGGCAAATTATCCGTCGGCCGGGAAATAGCGGATCAAAATTGATCAATAATTCATTTTGGCTGCGCGCCAAGATGGAGTCGATTATCAGCCGGGATCTTACGGATTTACCGGCGGGCATTCTTTGTGCCATGGTTTTAGGCCAGAAACACGGTATTCCCTGGCTGGTAAATAACTCTATGATTAAAAGCGGCACAGTACATATTTTGGTGGTTAGCGGTTTTAACGTAGGAATTGTCGCCTGGATTATTAATTTATTGTTTAAGATTATGCGGATTCCGCGTAAGGCGCGGATTACTTTGGTTATACTTTTTTTGCTTTTTTATTGCCTGATTACCGGATCAACTAACCCGGTAGTCCGGGCGACAGTTATGGGGGCAATTTTTTTAGCAGCTTATCTTTTTAAGCGGATCCCGGATATCTATAATTCTTTGGCGATTGCCGCATTATTTATTCTGGTAATCAATCCTAGCCAGATTTTTGATATAGGTTTTCAGCTGTCTTTTCTTAGTGTTTTGGCAATTGTTTATTTTTATCCGAAACTGGAAGTTCTGATCCATCTGAAGGGCTGCAGGAATAAGATATTGAGGTTTATTAGTCAAAGCTGTTTGGTTTCTTTTTCTGCCTGGTTGGGCACACTGGGAATTATAGCTTTTAATTTTAGGATTATTGCCCCCGTAACTGTTTTAGCCAATATTTTGATTGTTCCGCTGGCTACTATAATTACTTTATGCGGGTTTGCCCTGCTTTTATCCGGGCTGATTTGTCCGGCTCTAGCCTATCTAATTAGTGTTCCTACCTCTATGTTGATTAACCTGCTTTTGAACATCAACGCCGTGGTAATCAAGATCCCGTTTGCATATATCTACTTTTAAAATAAAGGGGGACGGTTCTCTTAAGAGAACCGTCCCCCTTGTTTTATTTGACAAAGCCCCCCTGCTATGCTAAATTGAAAAGGCTGTAAAAATAACTTTTAGGCCTTTTCATCCTGAGGAGAGGCAGCTGCCTCGACGAAGGATCTCAACATTATGAAGCGTATAATCTTAAGTTTATTAGTAATTTTACTTTTATCTATTCAACCGGCCTATCCTTATTGGATCTGGACTCCCAAGAGCGGTAAGTGGGTTAATCCGAAGAACCTGCCCAAAGATAACCCTAAGGAACAGTTTGCCTATGCCAAGTCTTATTTTGATAATCAAAAATATGAGGATGCTAAGCGTGAGTTTCGTAAGTTGCTTAAAGCTTATCCTAAATCTGCCGAGGCCGCGGAAAGCCAGTATTATTTAGGCTTGACGGAAGAGGCGCAGGGTAAATCTTATGAGGCTTATCTGGCTTACCAGATGGTTATTGATAAATATCCGTTTTCCGAACGTATCGGCGAGATTATTGAGAAGGAGTATAAAATCGGCGAGAGATTTATGTCCGGCGAGAAACGTAAAGCCTTGGGCATAGATTTGCCGGTGGATAATCCGGCGATTGAGATATTCGGCAAAGTAGTGGAGAATTCTACCTACGGGCCGCTGGCGCCTCAGGCGCAATATAAATTAGGCCTGGTTTTAAAAGGACTCTTGCGTTATTACGAAGCGGAAGATGAGTTTAATAAAGTCGTAACCCGTTATCCGGATAGTGAATGGGCATCTGCGGCTAAATATCAGATTGCTTCCTGCCGGGCAAGCCTATCTAAAGGCGCCGCTTATGATCAGGGGGCAGCTCAAGATGCCAAGGAAAGATTTGAGCAGTTCGTCAAGGAGCATCCGGATGCCGTGCTTTCAATAGACGCGCAGAAGAATATCGATAGTATCCGGGAGAAAGAGGCCCAGGCCAGTTATGATATTGCCCGTTTTTATGAAAAACAAAAAGATTTTACTTCGGCAAAAATCTATTATAATGATATAATTGATAATCACTCCCAGAGCCCCTGGGCTTCTCAGGCCATAGCCAGATTACAGATGATGGAGCAGAAAAATGAAAAATAGAATTAATTTATTTTTAGCAGTTGCCGCAGGTTGCCTGTTAGTTACTGTTTTAACCGGTTGCGGTTATACTACCCGCTCGATGATCTATGGAAAATATAAAACCATTTATATTACTCCTTTCCTGAATAAAGTAGATATAACCCAGGAGGCTTATTCAGCGAATAAATACCGGATTTACCGGCCGATGCTGGAAACCGATATTACTAAAAAAGTTATTAATAAATACCTCTTTGACGGAAATCTAAAACCGATTAAGCAGGAGCAAGCGGACTTGGTGCTAAAAGGAGAATTGCTGGAATACCGTAAAGATCCTTTAAGTTATACTACCGACGGCGATGATATTACCGAATATCGGATTAATATTTATGTAAAACTAAGCCTCTGGGATACTAAAGAGAATAAGCTGCTTTGGGAGGAGAGTAATTTTAACGGCAACTATTCTTATTTTGTCCGTACTCCAACGATAAACCCGGGGAATAATGTGATTGTGGTATCCGAAGACACAGCGGTAACTAATGCGATTGAAGATCTTGCCCGCCGCATTGTCGAGCGCACAGTTGAACAATGGTAATATGGTTTATTTACTTACCGGCCAGGATATCCAGGCTAAAGAAACCCAGCTTAAAAAAATAAAGCAGGAATTCCTTTCTCCAGAACTGCAAGATTTTAATTCCGATACATTATACGCCAAAGAGATAACTTTAAAAGATATTCAGGAGCGCCTTTTAGCTATTCCGTTAAAAAGCGCCAATCGCGTTGTTGTGATTAAAGACGCGCATTCCCTGGATCAGGAATCCAGTGATTTTCTCCTGGCTTTTTCCAAAAATCCGCAAAAACAGGTAATCTTGGTATTCGATTTTGCCCACTATGATCCTAAGAATGAACTTATTCAAGGAATATCGGCGCAAGCTCAGCTGATACGTTTTAAAGAAACAGTTAATCCGGACGCCTTTGTTTTAAACCGTCAGATTGAATTAAGGAAAACTGATCTTGCCCTGCGTATTTTAAACCAGTTATTGGAAAACGGAGAAGCTCCTGAGCGTATTCTCGGGGGGTTGCGTTATGCCTGGGAGAAACAGGGCCAAGGCGGCAGCGATGCCAGAAAAAAACTTAAGCTGCTGCTTAACTGTGATATTGAAATAAAAACAAGCAGGCTTAAACCTGCTTTTGCTTTGGAAAAATTAGTGGTTAGCTTATGCGGATTTGTTTAATTGC
>CAYIFW010000077.1:0-4431 GCA_964362795.1 uncultured Planctomycetales bacterium
CTTCCATATTCTTATCCATCATAATACTCCTCTATATATGATTATTTCATAGTTTATGTATTTCGAAACTAGTTTACTATACCATCTCGGCATTGTCAAGCTTTACAAAAGATGCTCGCCCTGATTTGAAATCTAGATTAATTTATCTATTGTTTTAAGATTAAAGTAGCCGAGAACCTTGACTTTGGCGAGAGATTTACCAACTAGCCAATCATGGTATTTACGCATAAAGCGGTCATGATCAAACTTTTTGTCCCATTGATAGACTGAAGCATACTGATTCTTAAACCTATAGCGCTTCATCGTGCGGTAGGAAATAAAACCTTTGGCTTGTTTGGCATACCGCGCCCACATTAAGCTGTCTTTACGGTATTTGGCGGCCTCTTTAGGTTTGATTTGGAATAATACGCTGTGAATAAACATACCCTCTCCGGTTTAAGCTAAAGATTTGATTACTGAATAAGTCCTCTTTAAAATATCCTTGATCTGCGCCTTAGATGTACAAAGAGGCAAAAACAAATAGATTATATCACCTAACGGCCTGAGGACAAGATTCGCTTTAAGCCCCCTCTTATAAACCTCTAAACCCAGCCTTCTTTTAAGGCCAAACCCTTCTTTGGTCTTCTTATTTTTAACCAATTCCATTGCCCCGATAAATCCAATATATCTAACATCTCCGACCAGATCCAAATCCCGGAATTTCTCCAATTCCCGATGGAAAAAAGGCATTAATTTGTTTACCTTTTGCATTGTTTTTTCTTCTTTGAAGATTTCTAAGCTTGCTAAAGCAGCAGCGCAAGCAACCGGGTTGGCGGTATAAGTATGGCCATGAAAGAATGTCTTTCTTTTTTCATAGTCTGCGTAAAACGCCTGAAATATCTGCTCTGCGGTCAGGGTTACAGCCAGCGGAAGATATCCTGAAGTTATACCTTTGGAAAGACAAAGAAAATCCGCTTTTATCCCGGGAACATGTTCATAGGCAAACATCGAGCCTGTGCGGCCAAATCCAACAGCCACTTCATCCAGGATAAGATGGACTTTATATTTTTTAGCCAAACCCGCGACTTGCTCTAAATACTCTTTAGGATAAATAATCATCCCGGCTGCTCCCATCACCAACGGCTCAATGATGATCGCGCAGATCTCTGCGTGTTTGTCCTGGAGTAACTTTTCCAGCGGCTTGGTACAATCAATCGCGCAGCTAGATTTATCTTTTTTTACCGGACAACGATAACAATAAGGTGATGGTACTTTATATGAAGGATAAAGCAACGGAGAAAAAACTTTATTAAAAAGATCCAGGCCGCTTACGCTCATCGTTCCGATTGTATCTCCGTGATAGCCGTGATCCAGACAGATAAACTTAGTCTTTTTCTTTAACCCAAGATTATGCCAATATTGAAATGACATTTTCAATGCCACCTCAACGCTGGTTGAGCCATTATCCGAAAAAAATACCCGGTTAAATTTATTTTTCGTAAGCGCAATGAGTTTACCGGCTAATTCAATCGCGGGTTTATGGGTGAAGCCGGCAAACAACACATGTTCTAAAAGATTAACCTGTTTACTGATCGCCTCTTTGATACGCGGATGATTATGCCCGTGAACATTACACCACCAGCTTGAGATCGTATCATAGTAAAAGTTTCCTTCGGTATCATAAAGCTTGATTCCTTTTGCTTTCTCGATCAAAACCGGAGGCAGGTTCAAAGCTTCTTTCATCTGGGTATAAGGATGCCAGATATATTTTAAGTCATCCTTCAACCAATCTTTCATAAGATTATCTTTCTTGCTATCGGTAAAAACTTTTTATATAACGATTTAAAATTATTATTCCGGGGTAAAACTCCTAAGATCTTCTCTCCGGTAATCTTTCTGACGATATCGGGATTATCCTTAAGAACCAATTTATTCTGGCCTTGGCAATTACTAAATAAGATGCCCAAGATTTTCATCTTCCTTTGTTTTAAAGCTTCAATAGTCATAAGCGCATGGTTGATCGCGCCTAATTTATTCTGCGCCACGACTAATGCGGGCAAGCCAAGCTCTGTGGCGATATCAATCACTAAACGCTTTTGGCTAAGCGGAACCAGCGCCCCGCCCACCCCTTCAACAATCACAAAATCGAATTTTGAAGCTAATAATTTAAAACTCTTTTTAATCCTGCTGATATCGATCTTTTTATTTTCGGCTTTGGCGGCTAGATGCGGTGAAGCCGGCAACTTAAATACATACGGACAAATATGCTTAAGATAGTTTTTGATTCCGGACTTAGACAAGCCCATTATCCTAAGATGTAAATTAATATCTGCGCAAACGCGGCTGCCGGTCTGCACCCATTTCTGAGTTACAACTTTATAACCTTTTGCGCGTAAATATTTCGCTAAAAATCCGGTAACCACAGACTTACCCACTCCGGTATCGGTTCCGGCAATAAATATCCCTCTCATTAATTTTCCCCTGAGCAGAAAAATACCTGGTAAGTAACGCAAATCTTCTGAAATCTATCCCTGTAGGCATTTTCTAATTTTTCTAATAGCCCGCGGCTAAAATAAACGCTTTTATTCAAACCGTTCCCCCGGATGCCTGAGTATTTTATTTTCTCCAATAAGCCCTTAAGGCTGCTGAAATCCTCTTGATAACAAACCTCGCTGATTTTTACGGATTTAAAATTACACTTAAGCATTGCCACAAGGTTATCCCGATTATAGAAATGCGCCGAAGCCGCGCGGCCTTCTTTAAGAACGCTGGCTAATGCCGTATTCAATTCCCAGAAAGTACGCGGCCCGAAAATCGAGAAACAAACCGTTCCTTTTTTCCGCAGTAATTTTGCGTATCTTGGCAGGGCTTTTTTCAAATCCTCCAGCCATTGGAAGCAGGCATTAGATGTAATCAGGTCGAAATCGCCATCCGCAGTTATCTTCTCCGCGTCAGCGACGATAAACTCAATAGCTTTATTTTTTAATTTATTCTGCGCAACACCAATCATCTCCTCGGAGATATCCAGCGCCGTAATACTTGCATCGGTGAAGCTTTCCCGCAGCAGATGCGTATAATTGCCTGTTCCGCAGCCTAACTCCAAAATACGGGAAAAATTATTTTCTTTTAAAGAACCCGCCAACACAGAAGCAGCTTTATTCTGCACCTCGGCATATTGATCATAGAGATGCGCAGAGCGGGAAAAATTACCGGTAATCTTTAGCTTATCCATGGTAAAAATTTTCTCTAAAATTACAGCCTAAAAAACACAAATGCCCTCGATCGGCGAGTAACTTAAATTTCGCCTTAGGCAGCTCTGCTTTAATCTCTAAGACTTCTTTAGGCAAAGCGACGATATCATCAGCGCCGTGGAATATACTGACCGCTTCTATTCTTTTTAGCGCCTCGATAGGCAAAGCATGGCTGGCTAAATAATCCAGCCCCCGGATAAGTTCATCTGCGTTTAATTTATCTGAATATTCTTTTAACAAATTCTGCCTGAACCAGGCCAGCCCCAGTTTATCCGCCCGGGAAAAACAATTAAGATAGAATTTATAGAGCCAGGGCCGGAGATCTTTTAGAATTTCACGTTTAATATTGATTAATAACTGCGGCTCATATTGCTTGCGCACCCCCACAAGGATAAGTTCGGCTATCCTGGCAGGATATGCGGATGCAAACTCCGCGGCTAAAAATCCCCCCAGAGAAAAACCCAACACCGATACTTTATTGATTTTTAGCTGATCTATTTTGTCTAAAATTCGCCGATTAAAATCAGAAACATCCGGTTTAGTAATTAAAAGATAATTGTAATCTAATTCTAGCCCGTCAAATATCCGCCAGTCAGTTGCCCAGCCGGGGATTAAAATTAAGGTCTCCTGAAAGCCCCGGCTATGGAATCTAAATTCTGATTTCAGAGATGGCATCGATTAGCCTATTGATAGTTTCCTGATTATGATAATAACTCAAAGATAATCTCAGGCGCGCCTGTCCCGCGGGCACCGTCGGCGGCCTTACCGGTAAGGCCCAATAACCCTGGTCCTGGATTTTTTGAGAAAATTCAAGCGCTCTTAAATTGTCTCCCAGTATTAACGGGATAATTTGCGACGCGCCTTTGACCCAAAAACCTTTTTCCTCTAATCTATCATGTAACATTTTAGCCGTAGCCAGAAGCGCTTTACGCCTCTGCGGCTCATCCTTAATTAATTTCAGGCTGGCCAAATTACAGGCAATCACTGCCGGAGGTAAAGCTGTAGAATAAATAAAACTCCTACAGGTGTTCACCAAATAATCCGCGATTGTTTTAGAGGTGGCCAAATATGCGCCAAAACCGGCCAAAGCCTTGCTAAAGGTACCCATGATTAAATCTACCCTATCACTTATTCCTACTTCCTCAACCAAGCCGCTTCCGTTCTCCCCGAAGACCCCTGTTGCATGCGCCTCATCAACCAT
>CAYIFW010000078.1:0-4387 GCA_964362795.1 uncultured Planctomycetales bacterium
GATGCCTGGTCAAATTACTTTTCATTCGCTAAGTGGCAAGAGGCGTTTGCTCAAGAGGGGATTGATCCGCAGTCATATCTTGCTGATAAACCGACCTCTGCAGTCTTGCCTTGGGATTTTATTGACATCGGGATTGCCAAGCAGGATTTGCTGGCAGAATTCAATAAATCTATTGCTATAAAATGAGTTAAGAGATATAATTATTAAATAAAATAGTTGTTTTTTACGTATTTTTTAAGACTAATCCCTAAGAGGGCCAAGGATATGAATAAAAAAATCGATCGACTTTCTTTAAATTCCCGCACGATAAAACAAAAGCTGATGGTCGCTTTTGAGTTGATGTCAATTTTGCCGCTTTTAGTTTGCGCGTATCTGGTCTCAACTTATATTTTGCCCAGATTCGGGCTTAAGTTTGATATTGTGGTAACTCTTTCAATTAGCGTGTTTGTGGCGTTAATCGGGTTGATGGTCGTTAAAGATATTTTTGACCGCCTGTCAGCGGTAGCCACAGAGGCTAAGGTAATCGCGGCAGGAGATATCAGCCGCAAGTTAGATGTCCGGCATAGTGATGAGGTTGGGGAGCTGAGTAATGTATTAAATCAGCTGACGAACCGTATCCGCGGCAATATGGAAGAGCTTAAGGCCTACGGTGAAAAGACCAGTGAAATAAATTTAGAAATTCAGAAAAAAATATTTGTCCTCTCAAATTTATTGCACGTAAGTTCGCTTATTTCTCAGGAAGAGAAATTTGAGGATATTTTAAAAATTGCGGTTGAAAAATCCAGGCTTTTAGCTGATTCCGAGACTGCGTTTTTGCTTTTTAAAGAGGAAAACAAGGAATCTTTCTCTGTTAAGAGCGCAGACGGTTTCGGCGTTGACCATTTAATTACGGTAGAAATAGGGGTAAATGAAGCTTTGTATAATAAGGTCTTTAATCAGAATAAGCTTTTAATTTTGGATAAACAAAACTTATTAGATAGCGCCCTTACCGCTGATTTTCTGGTTAAATTTGAGGCTAAGAATTGTTTATCTATTCCCATATTTTTAAGAGGAAAAGTTAAGGGGGTTCTGGGAGTTGCCAATAACCGGAGTAATTTTCTATATACTAAGGATGACATTGAGCTCTTGGATATATTTTCCAAACAGATAGCTATTGCTATTGAAAACGATACTTTAGCGCACCGGGTCGAGAAATTAGAAACTAAGGATATTCTTACCGGACTTTTTAATCAGAACTTTATCACCGGCCGCTTGCAGGAGGAAATTAAAAGAGCGATCGTTTACCAGCGTCCTTGCGCTTTTATTATTTTTGATATCGATAATTTTAAAAGTTACCGCCAGAAGTTCGGGTTAATCAGCGCCGAAGTAGCTTTAAAGAAAATCGCTGTTTTATTGCAGAATTCTATCAGTGAAGTCGACAGGGCCGGTCGGACGGATGACGATGAGTTCTCTTTGATCCTTCCGGAGAAAAACAAACGTCAGGCTCAGGAAGTAGCTGAGGAGATACGCAAGAAGATTCATTCGGCCTTTACTTCCGAACAGGATAGCGCAAAAAATATTACTTTGAGCGCAGGAGTTTCCGAGAATCCTCTTGACGGAGTTGAGGCTGGGCAACTGATTATTAAGGCTAAGGAACTATTAAAGAAAGCCAAAGCCGCAGGCAAAGATCGGGTAGTGGTTTTTTAAGCAGGAGATTATTTAAACGTGGTGATTAGACGAGTTAATAATAAACAATTAGGCGAGCTGCTACTTGACCGCGGAATTATTACTCAGGCGCAGTTGGATCAGGCCTTAGGCGTCCAGAGGGAAAGAGGCGGTTTAATCGGTGAGATTCTAGTTGATTTGGGGTTTGTTAAAGAAGATGATATCGCTCAATCCTTGACTGCTCAATACGGTTTTCCTTATCTGCCTTTAGGCAGTTATGAAGTAAACGCGGAGATCACCAGCATTATTCCCGGCAGAGTTGCCCGGCAGTATTTACTGGTGCCGATAGATAAAATCGGCAATAATCTGACCTTGGCCATGTCTAATCCTTTAAATATCCAGGCGATTGAAGACGTGGAGTTGCTTAGCGGATGCAGCGTGCAGACTTTTGTTTCAACCTCTTCTGATATTAAAAGAGCAATTGAGAAATATTATAAGGACGTCGAATAATCAGTAATACTTAAGCATTGCAGGCCTGACATCTTAAATATTTATGTTATCTCTCAAAGACCGGCTCACCGAAGTATTAATCAACAATAAACTTATTACTGTCGACCAGCTCAAGCAGGCAATCAGCGTGCAAACTGCTAAAGGCGGCAAACTCAGCGATATTATCGTTGAGCTTAAGTTTGTTAAAGAAAATGAGCTGATCACTGCTCTAAGCGAAGGCCTGGGGTTGCCTTTAATTGATTTAAAACGTTTTAAGATCGATCTGGATATTGTAAAAATAATTTCTGTCGATATTGCCCGCCATTATCAAATTATTCCTATATCAAAAATGGGGGATACGATTACTCTGGCGATGGCTGACCCGTTAAATATTTTCGCTATTGACCATGTCCAGTCGCTCACCGGTTTTAAGATAAATCCTATAATTTCTTCGGTTCAGGATATTAATCAGACCATCGAGACATCTTACCCGGATACTACCAAGGGAATTATTGATGATCTAGTTAAAGAGATGACTGTTTCATCTATCGAATTAATTAAAGAGGAAAGAGAAGTATTACCTAGCGATCAGGAGCTGGGCCGGATTAGCCATGAGGCTCCGGTGATTAAGGTGGTTAATATGATTTTGGAGGATTCAATCAAGAAAAAAGCCTCCGATATTCTGGTTGAGCCGTTTGACAAAAAATTACGCCTGCGTTTTCGCATTGACGGTATTCTGCAGGAACAGAAAACTCCGCCGAAGAGTATGCATGCTTCGATTGTTTCGCGGGTCAAGGTTATGTCAGAGCTGGATATTGCCGAACACCGGATTCCCCAAGACGGGCGTTTTAAAATAAAAATACTTAATCGCGAGGTGGATTTTCGCGTTTCTATTCTGCCTTCCAGTTACGGGGAAAAGGTTGCTTTACGTATTTTGGATAAGTCCCAGGTAAATTTAGATATGAAAAAATTAGGTTTTAGCGATTATGCTCTGGAAGTTTTGGGTAAAGTATCTTTGCTTCCTCACGGCATGATTTTAGTTTGCGGCCCGACCGGTAGCGGTAAAACAACGACTCTGTACGCGGTCTTAAAATCTGTAGATAGCCCCGATAAAAATATTGTTACCGTGGAAGATCCGGTAGAGTTTCAGTTGGAGGGTATAAATCAGGTAACGGCAAAACCGGAGATCGGGCTTACTTTTGCCGCAGCCCTGCGTTCAATTCTGCGTCAAGATCCTAATATTATTATGATCGGAGAGATACGTGATTATGAGACGGTGGATATTGCGATTAAAAGCGCTTTGACCGGACACTTGGTCCTTTCCACTTTGCATACTACTACAGCCGCCGGCGCGGTGGTGCGTTTAGTAAATATGGGGGTTGAGCCGTATCTGATTAATTCTTCTTTAGTCTGCGTTATGGCGCAGCGCCTGGTGCGTAAGGTTTGCGCAAATTGTAAAGAGTCTTACGTTCTTAAGAATGAAATAGCCGCGAGTTTAAAATTAGATACGACGAAAACCGATAAAATGCGATTTTACAAAGGTAAAGGATGCCAGCAATGTTTTAATACCGGATATTCCGGAAGAACCGCGATTGCCGAGGTTTTGCAGATTAGCTCTAAAATTCGAGAGTTAATTTTAAACGGTTCGCAGGAACAGTTTATCAAGCAACAGGCGCGGCTTGAAGGTATGAGAACTTTACGTGAGGATGGGCTGACGGCTGTTTTAGCCGGATTAACGACCATTGAAGAGGTGCTGCGGGTAACGGCACCGGATGAATAAGATGCATTCATTAAAAGAAAATATAATTGAAATATTATTAAAGAGCCGGCATTTAACTAAAGAACAGTTGGATCGTGCTTTGGGCCTGCAAAAAGAAAAGGGAGTGCCCTTAAGAAAGGTCTTAGTCGATGAGGGGCTGGTTACGGAGGAAGTCTTGCTTTCTTTATTTTCCGAGCAGCTTTATCTACCGTCTTTGCGCCTGGCTAAATTCAGGTTTGATACAGATATTATTAATTTAATCCCGGAGCAGATGGCCAAACTTTACAATACTATTCCTTTATCTAAAATCGGTAATACTCTTACCGTGGCCATGTCGGATCCGTTAAATATTTTTGCTTTAGATGATCTGGGTAATTTTACCGGTAGCAATATTGATATTGTTTTAAGCCCGGAGGATGAGATTTCCCGCGCTATTGATAGCCAGTATCATAAAGAAATTAAAGATATGCAGAATATTCTGGATGAATCAGCGCT
>CAYIFW010000079.1:0-4333 GCA_964362795.1 uncultured Planctomycetales bacterium
AAAGTTTCTTTAATAGACATCTCATTTACCTCCTAGCCCACAAGGGCACACCCGCGCAATACCTTATAAGCGCGGGGTGGTTATCTGACTACCGTACCGATATTTTCACCCAAAACTACCCGCCGGATATTGCCCAAACGATTTAAATTAAAAACAACAATGGGTAATTTATTATCCATACATAAACTGACTGCCGTGGCGTCCATTACCTTTAAACTCTTTCTAAGCACATCGATATATTTTAAGCGGCTAAACTTTTTAGCATCCTTAACCTTCATTGGGTCAGCCGAATATACTCCGTCGACTTTAGTAGCTTTGAGAATTGCATCGGCGTTAATCTCCATGGCGCGCAGAGCCGCAGCAGTATCGGTAGTAAAATAAGGATTGCCGGTGCCGGCGACAAAAATTACCACCCTGCCTTTCTCTAAATGCCGGATTGCTCTTCTTCGGATGTAAGGCTCAGCTATCTTTTGCATCTCAATAGCCGTCATAACGCGGGTTGGCACTCCCGTTTTTTCTAAAGCATCCTGCAAAGCCAGGCCGTTAATTACCGTAGCTAACATCCCCATATAATCTGCGACGCTGCGGTCCATATCCAGGCCGCGACAGTCGGTATTTTCCTGCCCCCGCCAAATATTGCCCGCGCCCAAAACAACAGCCACATCCACTGCCAAATCCCGGATTTCTTTAATCTGGCGCGATATGCTCAACAGCACTTGCGGGTCGATACCATGATTCTTTTTACCCTGAAGCGCTTCGCCGCTTATTTTAAGGACGATTCTCTTGTAAACCGATTTGGCCATTTATTCGCCGATTTTGTAGCGGATAAACCTGCGGATAACTACATTTTCGCCGATTTTTGCTACGATATTGCCTAAGTAATCTTTAATCGTTAAGCTGGGGTCTTTAACAAAAACCTGTTCTAGTAAACAGTTATTTTTATAGTAATCTTCTTTACTTTTTTCATGCTTTAAAACATCTTCCGGAACATCTTCTTTTTTAATATATTCCGGGCTGGTAGCGGCGATATGCATCGCCAGATCCTTGGTAAATTTAACAAATTCTTCATTTCTGGCCACGAAATCCGACTCACAGTTAACCTCTAATAAAACTCCGATCTTACTACCGTGATGAATGTAGCACTCCACTCGGCCTTCTTTAGCGGCCCGGCCCTGTTTTTTAGCGGCAATCTCTAATCCCTGCTTACGCAATAATATTACTGCTTGCTTAATATCCCCCTTGGCATCTTCTAAAGCTTTTTTGCAATGGCCGACGCTGGAACAGGTTAAATCTCTTAATTCTTTAATCGCATCAACTGAACTTTTCATTTTAAAATTACCCCTTTTTTCTTAATTTTGATTTTATATCCACTGCCGGTTTTAAATGCGCCTTTTTTGCCACGGCTGCATCATCAGTAAGCGGCTGGCTCTCTTCAACAATCTCTTCAATCTCCTTAATTTGAATCTCCTCTTCCGGAAGAACACCGGCCACGATATCCTGCTTGGCCTCTTCTACTTTAACCCCTTCCTGAGTAAGATAAGACAAGAATTTCTTTCTGCCCTCGATAATCGTATCGGCAATAATCGCCGCCACCGTACGGATAGACTTGGTAGCGTCATCATTACCGGGAATAGGATAATCTACTAAAGTAGGATTGGAATTGGTATCGATTAACCCGATTATAGGAATACCTAACCTGCGCGCTTCGCGCACTGCCGTATCCTCTTTTTTCGTATCGACGACAAATAACGCCTTAGGCATGCGTTCCATCAGAACGATCCCGGAGAAATTCTTATTCAGTTTAGCCAGCTCTTTTTCTAAAAGCGCAACCTCTTTCTTGGTCAATTTCTCAAATGTCCCGTCCGTGCGCATCTTTTCGATGTCCTTAAGGCGGTTAATACTTTTCTTGATCGTAGCAAAATTTGTCAGCATTCCTCCCGGCCAACGATCAGTGACATAATACATTCCGCTGCGGATAGCTTCTTGCTTAATTACATCCTGAGCCTGTTTCTTGGTTCCCACAAAAAGTACGAACTCACCTTTTGAGGTTATCTCAGTTAAAAAGTCCCGGGCAGCGTTAATGCATTCTTCGGTTTTTTCCAGGTCGATAATATAAATACCGCTGCGGGAACCAAAGATAAATTTTTTCATTTTCGGATTCCAGCGCTTGGTCTGATGCCCGAAATGTACACCTGCTTCTAAAAGTTGCTTGATTAATTCTGATGGCACGTTTCTACTCCTTCTCTATTGGTTAGTATGCGTTTTTTGCCCTTGGTTATAAGACAAAAAGTTAATCGGGTAATTATAGCAAGATTTTATCAATTTGCAACTATTTTTGTAGCTCTTGAGCTTCATACAGCCGCTTATATAATCCGTTCTTTTCCAACAGCTGGCTGTGCGTTCCCTGCTCAACAATCATTCCCTTATCCAAAACTACGATTCTATTGGCATTTCTTACTGTAGAAAGCCGGTGAGCGATCATAAATACCGTCCTGCCGCTAACTAAACGATCCAGAGCCTCCTGAACAATGCGTTCAGAAGTAGAATCTAATTGCGAAGTCGCTTCATCTAAAATCAATATCGGAGCATCTTTTAACAAAGCGCGCGCGATGGCGATTCGCTGGCGTTCTCCCCCGGAGATCATCACTCCTCTATCGCCGATAACCGTAGCATAACCTTGCGGGCAATTAAGTATGAAATCATGGGCGTGGGCTTTCTTGGCCGCCTCCTCTATCTCTGACAGAGAAGCATTAGGCTTGCCATAAGCTATATTAGCACGGATCGTATCATTAAAAAGCATAGTTTCCTGATTAACGATGCCGATCTGATCACGCAAAGATTTTAAACTAAACTCCCGAATATTGACTCCGTCAATAGCTACGCTCCCTTTTTGAGGATCATAAAATCGCGGAATCAAATCTACCAAAGTACTCTTTCCGCAGCCGCTAGGGCCGACAATTGCCAACATCTGGCCATATTCTATATCCAGGCTGACTCCTTTTAAAATTTGAGCATCAGCATAACTAAACCAAATATCGCTAAATTTAATATTTTTCTTAAAACCCCGCAAAATCTTTGGCTCTACCGGCTCTTCCACGCTGGCTTGGGTTTCCAATACTTCATGAATACGCTCACTGGCTGCCATCGCTTGCTGATTTAAAGCATTAACCTGGCTTATTTTTTTAAATGGCCGGATCAAAGACAACAAAGAACCCAGAAAAAGCCCGAAAACACCAAAAGATAACCTACCGGCGATAACCTCCCGGCCTCCCCAGAAAAAAACTAAAACTCCGGCAATTACTCCCAAAAATTCAGTGGAAGGATTAAGCAAGAGCGTGCGCTTGATTGTTTTCATCGAAAGTTTATAATAATCTATGTTAACCTTGTTAAATTTATTAACCTCATACTCCTCCATATTAAAAGCTTTAACGATCCTGGCGCCCATAATCGTCTCATAAAGAAGGGAATTAGTATCGGCGATCTTTTCCTGAGAACGCTTGGAAAGTTTTCTCAAAGCTTTACCGACTTTTATAATCGGCAGACTTATCAAAGGCAAAAATACAAAAGCAACTAAGGCCATTTTAAAATAGATAAAGAAAATAACTACCGCAAAAATAACTACCTGTAGGCTTTGATAAATCAGATCAGTCGAGCCGTAAGATACAGCGTTTTCCACGATTTTAACGTCATTAGTAATCCTGGACATCAGTTCTCCGCCGCGCTTATGCGTAAAATAACTCAAGGATAGCGACTGGATCTTGGCATAAAGCTGCCCTTTGATATCCCGGACCACGCGCTGGCCGATATCCGACATAAAATAGCTCTGGAAAAAACCAAAAATTCCTTTTAAAAGAAAAAGCAACAAGACGGCCACAACCATATAGTTAAGCAGAGCTTCCGGAGGAGTATTATTGATCTTATCGATAAAACCGGCTAGAAAATCCGGCAATTTAGTAGGAACAATGATTCTTTTGTTCGTCAGAACCTTATCAGCCAAAGGCACCATCATGGCCAGAGATACTCCGTCAAAGATGGCCGAAAACCCCATGCAGCCTATAGCGATAAGGAAAAGCCCCTTATAAGGGCCCACAAACTTTAATAATTTCAGATAATCCTTCATCATTTCCTTTCTATGGAATGCTTATTTTAACACATAATTCCGGGCTGGCAAACCTTTTTATTGCATTATCTTACGCGTCTGTCTTAGCCTGCTTTCTCGCTCAAACTTTAGCTTTCCGTTTTTTGCTTCCGGCACGAAGATTTTCGCCGTGTGCTGCAGTTTACGACTCACCTCCGCCGTATTTACAAGGTGATCGAAGTCTGCGGTTCGTCG
>CAYIFW010000080.1:0-4201 GCA_964362795.1 uncultured Planctomycetales bacterium
TCTCCCATTCGCGCGCGGATACTTTCTTCTTTCCACCCCTTCGTATTTTTTTGCCATGTTCCCTCCCTTATTTATGTCGGGGCGACAGGACTTGAACCTGTGACCTCTTGAACCCCATTCAAGCGCTCTACCAAACTGAGCCACGCCCCGTTACATCTCTGAATATTTACTCTTCTTTGCTTTTCCGCGTCATTAAATCTTTAACTGCCTGACGCGGTGATTTATTTTTATAAAGCAGCCGATAGACCTCTTGGGTTATAGGCATCTCGGTTTTATATTTTTTACTTAAAGCGTAAGCGGATTTTGCTGTCGGCACTCCTTCGGCGATCATCTGCATATGCCGGCGGATCTCACTTAAGCTTTTGCCGGATCCGATTAATTCTCCAACCCTACGGTTACGGCTCTGCTTGCTGATGCAGGTAGTAACCAGATCCCCTAATCCGCTTATTCCGCTAAAGGTTTGGCGTTTTGCGCCCATAACTTTACCCAGCCTGGATATTTCAGCCAGGCCCCGGGTTAGAATTGCCGCCTTAGTATTGCTGCCGAATCCCAGCCCATCCGAAACGCCGCAGGCAATGGCAATTACATTTTTTAAACTGCCTCCGAGTTCAACACCGATAATATCCGGGTTGGTATAAACACGGAATTTATCCGTGTTAAATATTGCTTGAATAGTTTTGCGTATGGCATTACTTTTAGCAGCGACTACTGCCGTAGTCGGAATTCCTTGAGCTACTTCCCGGGCAATTGTCGGCCCGCTTAGGACAGCCAGTTTTACCGGGCCGAGTTCTGAGAGTATTACCTCTGACATCCTTTTAGAAGAGCCTATTTCAATTCCTTTAGTGACGCTTAAAAAAATAGTATTCTGGGAAAAATCGTTTTTTATTTTTTTTAATATTGTTCTTGTATACTGCGAAGGAATTGCCAGCACAACAACGTTCTTATTTCTAATAACGGATTTTATATTACTGGTTATATTAATTTCCGCAGGTATTTTTATTCCGGGTAAAAACTTAGGATTCCGGCGGCTCCGAGACATCTGTAGTGTGTATTTTTCAAAAGCTCCCCAAAGGCTAACCTGATGGCCTCCTTTAGCCAGCAAAATAGCCAAGGTTGTCCCCCATCCTCCGTCGCCTAATATCCCGATCTGTATTTTATTTCCCATTTATTTTAAGTCCTTGATTTTATTTGTTCTCAGTTTGGCTAAATCCCAAACATAATCATAAAGATGCAGCCCCTTGCTTACGGCGATAATTTCTCCGTCTTGGACTCCTATCTCTTCAGCCATATATTGCTTTACCAGCTGCAATCCGCCGAGATTAGAAGGAAAACCGCCCCAAAGATCCCAGGAGCGGAAATAAAGTATGAAATGTAATTTACCATAGCGTATCCTGGTATCGATTAATCTCAGGCACGGCGGATCAATTAACTTTATATCCGAAGGCATGCCGATCTCCATAACCGCTTGATTTGTTCCGTGGCCGCTCTTTTTATACATTTTAATTACTTCTTCGATCTGGTTGACGTTGAGCGGCAGCTCAGTTAATAATTCTTTTCCGTTTTTTTCTGTTTTAACTTTAACTCTCGGATCAACCAGCCTCTCCCCGTAAGTATAATCCTCGGTTTCAGTCTTTGCGCCGGTGAGCAGATAGCTGAGGTAGCCCTGGATATAATCCATATCGGTTGGCGCAGGTATGTTCATGCCTTCAGGGATAATCGGGATTATCTGATGGGCAGGTTTGCGCACTCGAATAGAAACAAAATCAAATTCTAAACGTTTTTGCCCCTCATAGCTTCCGCGAGTAATTGTATAAATATGGCCTTTATCTAGTATTGTCGATAAGGCTTGAAACCAGGCGTCATCCAAGTCAAAAGCATCGATAAAAACCGGTTTTAGGAAATCTTCACTCATAAGGTCATCCTTTTTCTTTTGAGTTTTTTACAAATTGCTTAAAGGTGGTTATAATTTGCGCTACCGGCATATTTTTTCCGATATAACCGGAGCAGCCGAATTGTTTAGTTTTGGCAATTAAGTCCTCGTCGAATCCAAAGCCGGTAATCATAACTACCGGCAGTTTAATGTTGATCTCTCGGATGTTCTTTAAAACTTCTAATCCGCTCATTCCGGGCAATTTAATATCCAACAAAACTACGTCAAAATTTTCTTTTTTTATGATTTCCAGCGCGGCTTCCCCGCTGGCGCAGGAAACTGTCTGGCAATTCTCTTTTTTGAGCAACTCATCAAATAAATCTCTTACAGGCGCCTCATCATCTACGACTAGAATTTTATAGAGCACGGCTTCCTCCTTTTAAACAAAAGGTAATTTTATAGTAAAGGTTGACCCTTGATTTACCTGGCTGGCCAATTCAATAAAACCGTTATGGTTCTTAATAATATTATGACAGATGGACAGCCCTAGCCCGATCCCCTCGTTCTTGGTCGAGAAAAAAGGCATAAAGATATTTTTGAGATGATGCGTAGGGATGCCGATTCCGGTATCAATTATTTGAATTTGCGCGTAAAGGTTCTGGAAGTTAGCGGTTGTAACTTTAATTACTCCGCCGTCCGGCATAGACTGATAAGCATTAGTAAGCAGGTTAAGAAAGACCTCCTGTAATTGATGCTGGTCTCCCTTGATCTTCGGCATATTCTTTTCAAATGACTTTTTCACTTCAATTTTAGCGCTGGGTAATTTATTGTAATGGATTAACGGTAGGACTGTTTCAATGACCTCATTGATGTCGAGCATCTCTAGTACCGGAGCCGCCTTGCGGGAGAATTTTAAGATTCTATCGACAAGTTTACGGATGCGGTCGGTCTGGCTGGAAATTAAATCAAGGCTGGTTTTAACCTTTTGGTTGCAATTCTCATCCTTAAGCATCTCCAGTCTTCCGGAGATAACAAAAAGAGGATTGTTGATTTCATGCGCCATACCGGCAGAAAGTTGGCCCAGGGCTGCTAATTTTTCAGATTGAAAGATTTGAAACTCTAATTTTCTTCTTTCAGTTATGTCTTTGGCGATAAACACATAGCCTGAAAGATTACCGCCCGCATCTAAGAATTGATTTACGGTTAAGATAACCGGGATAACTTCTCTGTTTTTAGTGATCAGCTCCGTTTCGGTTTCGTATCTTCCTAGTAAACGCACCTGCTTTAAGATAAACTCTAAATCAGGATACTCCGTGGTAATATTATGCAGCAACCCGGCATGCTTAAAAATTATTTCTTTTTTGCTCCAGCCGAACATTGTTTCAGCACCCATGCCCAGGTAAGTAATGTTCCCGTCTAGATTAATTACGTATAAGGCGTATTCTTTAATGCCGGAGAAAATATTTTTTAAAGAATCGTCAATATTTTTTATCGAGGATTCCCGCTCTTTAATTGCGGTAATGTCTTGGCCAAATAGCGCCACAGCCTCAACCTGGCTGTTTTTGTCTAAAACCGGATTAATGCTCCAGGAGATTAGTCTCTGGTTTATCTGGCAGACAAAATCTTTCTCTCTTTTGTAAGTTGTGCATTCATCCATTACTGCTTTAAACATGTTTTTATTTATAGCTTTACTTTTGTCTTTAAACAGCAGCTCTAACCAATGCTTTCCGATAATTTCCGCTTGTTTAAGCCCCAGGACGCTTTCGGTTTTTTTATTACACAAAAGAACGCCTCCGTCAGGGCTTAAATAAAGCGCCATGATTGCGGCATTCTCAATTAATTTAAACAGTAGATCGTTTGTGTTGGCAGCCATATTTTTAATTTAATTTAAGCGGGAGAGGGGAATCGAACCCCCATATATAGCTTGGAAGGCTATTGTTCTACCACTGAACTACTCCCGCAAAATTACTTATCAAGTTAAAGAATTCTGCGGGAGTATCCCGCACGAACTTTCAAAAAAAACAATGGGCAGGAGAGGATTCGAACCTCTGAAGCACAGGTGCAGCAGATTTACAGTCTGCCCCCTTTGGCCACTTGGGTACCTGCCCTAAATTTTTACTTCATCCCTCGCGTAGGCGCTTGCAGATTTTTAAAAAATCTGCTGCGCACGCTCGGGATAAATTCGCAGACGTCCCGCTATAGCGGGACTACGACTTATGTCGCTTTGCTCCATAAGTCGTCTGCTTATTTAAGCCGGCGAGAGGAATTGAACCCCCGCCCATCTGTTTACAAAACAGCCGCTCTGCCCACTGAGCTACGCCGGCATTAACT
>CAYIFW010000081.1:0-4194 GCA_964362795.1 uncultured Planctomycetales bacterium
AGTCAACGAATGCCTATTTTTTTAAAACGAGTAACATTTAATGTGAGTCAATTCGCCTAGTTGAATTTTCTTGACATAACTGATTAGTTATGTTAAAATTATAGAAATAGTAAACAAAACACCCGGCGCTAAAAGGTACTGCGCCGGTGTTGTGTCACTACACAAGGAGGGAAATATGAGTAGTTGGCAAGTGGTTCTTTTAGAACCTGCGCGAACAGTTTTGTCTCAAATCAGCCAATTTGTCGTGAATGCGCTTTTAGTGATAATCATCCTGATTATCGGCTGGTTACTTTCCAAAATTATTAGGTCTGTCGTCAGTAAAGCTCTTAAGTTGATCAAAATCGATGAGATTTCTAAACGTATTGAACTTGACAGCTTGCTTAGTAAAGGAGGAATAGTTTATCCTCTATCTGATTTAATCGGGGTAATTTGTTATTGGCTAGGGCTTTTGATAACTTTCATGGTTGCCATTAATGCCGTAGGCGTAACCATTGCCGCTGATTTATTAAAACAGGTTATTCTTTATATCCCTAATGTGATTGCAGCTTTGTTTATTCTAATTTTAGGGATGTTCGTATCGACAATATTAAAAAATATCGTGCAAACTGCGGCTAATAACGCCGGTTTAAACCAGGGCAAGCTTTTAGCGCAGATTGTCGAAACGATAGTTGTTGTTTTCGCGGTTTTAATAGGATTGGAACAGTTAAAGATCGGAATTATTATAACCGAGTTGACTATTTCCATTATCCTGGGTTCTTTAGGATTGGGTTTAGCCTTGGCCTTTGGTTTAGGCTGCAAGGATATCGCCGGAAGGTATGTGGCGGAATTAGTCGAGAAATTAAAGAAAAAATAATGTTTTTGGTTTTAGTTTAATAGATAAACCCCGCGCCATGGGCGCGGGGTTTATTGTTTCAAGCGTCCTTTATAAAAAATAATGAAAAATAAATTAATTTATATAGCCACCTTCGGATGGCCGTTGCCCAATTAACAGTAGCACGATGCGCAGTTTTGCTGAGGCGGCGGTGGGGGCGGATTAACAGGGATGTCATCGTGAACCTTTTTACATTGTCATCCTGATCCCCGCAGGGGCGAAGGATCTAAATCCCTATGGTCACGCCGGTATCGTGTGGTCATAGGTTTTTTTATGCTTGCGGGCGGTCGCGGGTCCTTGGAAGCCGGTGTCGGGAGGGGGGTCGGGCGAGGCGCAGGTTGTCAGTGATTATGGTCAAAAAAATCGATGTCAATGTCAATTCAACAGGCATCTTAGGCATCTGTGGTCAGAACGGCGCAAACAATCGTTCCTAGACGGTAAACAGGCGTTTTTTGGGGTGTTCTGCGGGTGTCAGGGATGGTCAAAAAGGGCGTTTTTGAGTGACATGATTGACACGTAAATGTCCACTAAATCGAAATGTCTGCTGGGGAGTGGACATTTACGGCCAGTGGACGTTTAATGTTCACTTCTTCGTAATGTTCACTAAACAGTGAACATTAGGTCGCGAAAATGCTGTCAGAAAAAGTATATAGTTTTTCTGACAAGACCAGCCTCAGCAGAATAGATGTAGCCTATTCATATCTATTGTTGGTATAGAAATCTTATGCTATTTTGGTGGTTAAAATCATCAATATAGTCGCAAAATTAGTCTAATTTGACAGATATTGATTATTTTACTCGATTTTAATAAACCACCTTTAACAGTGAGAATTTAGCGTAAAAAGTAGTTATTGTTGCTATATTGCTGTACTAATCCGCTGATAAAAAAAAGAATTGACAATAATGCGTTGAAATGGTATTATTTCATTGACCAATAAAGGCAAAATAGTAATTTCAGGAGGGATAAAATGATTTATTCGTTTACGTTTAAAAATTTTTGTTCCTTTGCGGATAATGCCACAATACTATTTGAGGATATTCGTAAAGGGGTGGAAACGAAAAGCAATATGTTTTGCGATACGCGCGCAGGGGATCGCTTGAGTAAAGTCATGATTGTTGTTGGTCCCAATGCTTCAGGTAAGACGAGCGCGCTTAAGGCGCTAGCTTTTCTTAGTTGGTTTGTGCGAAATTCTTTTGTCGGGTTGGAGGGTGAGAAGGAACCAATCCCCGTAGATAATTTTGCTTTCTCAGATGATAAGGAAACCATATCGGAATTCGAATTGGTTTTTGATCATAAAGATGTTGTTTACAAATATATTCTGCATTTATGCAGAACCTATGTTGTAAAGGAAGAACTATACCGAAAAGAAGATACCCAGCATTTTAATTATCTTTTTAAGCGAAACTGGAATACTCAAGCTGAGAGTTCTGATATTGTTCAGCGCATTAATTTAAAGACTGAGGTACTAAAAGAGATTTTGCGCAAGAATGTGTCTTTAATTGCCGCATCTGTCGCAATAAAAAACGATTTTCTTACTGATATTGCCGGATTTTGGGAGAACATTATTAGCAACGTTAATCGTATGGGAAAATCATGGGATACATCTTCGCTTGGCGAACGCGGATTATTTGAAGCCACTGAAGCCTATAATAAAAATCAGAATCTTTTTGTTAAGGTTGTCCAATTCTTAAAAGATATAGATCTTGGTCTTGAAGGCGTATTAATTGAAGAAGGCGAAGCGCGTAACCCTAAAACCGGAGAAGCAAAAAAAGTTTATTTGCCTTATGGTGTGCACAAAGTTAATGATAAGAAATATAAACTACCGCTTGCATTTGAATCCAGTGGTACAAAAAATATGTTTGTGCTCCTGCACTTTCTATTACCCGCTATCGAGCAGGGAGGGCTTGCGGTAATTGATGAGCTGGAGATTGATTTACATCCGCATGCGGTGCCGCAAATAATCGAATTATTTGCTAACCCTGCCACGAATCCTAAAAACAGTCAGCTTCTTTTCACTTCGCATTCATTGGAGGTGCTTAATCATTTAGAGAAAGAGCAAATTATACTGGTTGAGAAAAAGCAAGAATGTAAAAGCGAGCTTTACCGCCTTGATGATTTGAAAGGAGTTCGACGAGACGATAATATTTACGCTAAATATATGGCCGGTGCTTATGGCGCGGTTCCCAACCTATAAAGGAGCCGAGATATGACACCACGACGAATAAAACCGACCAGAAACACAAAAACAACTATTCTTATAGTAGGAGAAGGCCCTACAGAGAAAGCCTTTTTGCAATATCTTAAGGAATTGTACATCGCGCGAGATTATGAATTTGCCGTAAAAATTGAGTGTGGTTCAGGTGGGGCGCCTTGTAGCGTAGTACAAAAGGCAATACGTTTACGTGGTAGCAGGGCATATGATAAGTGCTATGTGCTCTTTGATTCTGATAGACCGCTCGAAACCGATTATAAATTATCCGATCGTATGAATAAGCGTCCGCGTGTCGAAGTGCTTAAAGCTACTCCCTGTATTGAAGGGGTATTTTTGGCGATATTGCAACGTTCGGGATTTTCTCAAGTCAGCGCCACATCTGCTAGCTGTAAGCGTGATTTCCATGCCGATTATATCTCCGAATATAAAAAGATGGATAAACGGTCATATACGACTAAATTCTCGAAAACAATAATTGATGACCGGAGAGGCCAAGTGCCGGAGTTAGATCTTATTTTAAAGGCGATGCGGGTATAGTGGAGAACGAAAGCCCCTGAATTTATTGCAAAGAGCGTTAATGGGCAATTGGTTCATAATTGGCTCAAACGGCTCATGGGATGAGATAATATGGCTCGGAAGATAGATCTGGAAATTTCACAAATTGTAGAAAAACTCCAGAGTCTCGGCAAGCAGGCAGTGGCTATTTACGAGCAGGAGGTTGATCAAATTTTATGTTCCACTTGCTTGGAGAAAAAGCGGATAGAACATACTCTTGATGGCATGCTCGACTTCTGTTTCGATGAAGACATGCTTGTGTCGTATAAAAAGCTTTGCAGGTATTATTATGGCATTGATCAGCGTGCCGCAACAAGCTATGTCTATGCGTATCGAGACATGTGGGATTTAAACGGCTCAAAGAATAAGAAACGGAATAAACGAAGATGAATTATTGGTGGACATCAGATTATCATTTCTCGCATGCTAATATCATCAAGTATTGCGGGAGGCCGTTTGAGACGGCTGAGGAAATGAACGATACGATCATCCGCAAGCATAATGAGCGGGTTAAGCCGGACGATACAGTTTTCTTTCTGGGCGACTTCATCTTTA
>CAYIFW010000082.1:0-3881 GCA_964362795.1 uncultured Planctomycetales bacterium
TTTAAAACTAGCGGCATAGTTACAAAACCCAGATTAAATACCCCGGAGCTAGCAATAGTTTTAATATCTGTCGGGCCAAAAAATACAAAAGCCGCCGGAATAACAATGCTGGCTCCTAAAATAACCTCAGCAAATTCATTAGTCATCGCAGCCGTTGTCCCGGAGAGCACAACATCATCGGCCTTTTTCAAATAGCTGGCATAGGTAAGAATTACTCCAATACCTACGCTCAAAGTAAAAAATATCTGACCGACGGCTTCCAGCCAGACCTTGGCTGATTTTAAAGCGGAGAAATCCGGATTCCATAAAAAACCAAAACCCTGCAGAACATTCCAATCAGGATGGTTTGGATCCGGAGTGCCCAATGTCAAAACTCTGATCATCAACGCAATACCGAAGATAAACAAAACCGGCATTGCCCATTTACATAATTTTTCTATGCCCCCTTTAATCCCATAATAAATCACCCAGATATTCAACAGAAAAGTTACTAAGAAAAATGTATAAGCAACGCCAATCCCGTTAAAATACTGATTTTTTTCTAAACCCTGAAAACCGGCTAAAAAACTGCGCATCGTAACCTGATCGCCTAAAGCAGCGTATTTTCCGCTTAAAGCAAAAAAACTGTAAGCCAGGGTCCAGGATTCGATAAAAGTATAATAAATAAAGATAACCAGCGGCCCGAATATTCCGATGATTCCGAAATATTTAATAAAACGGTTTTTATTCCACAAACTGTGAAATATCCCGGGAGCCGTCCCATGCCCAAACCCCCCGCCGTAACGGCCCAGAGTCCACTCGATCCACATCAGAGGAATTCCCAAGAGAAGCAGAGAAATAAAATAGGGGATCATAAAAGCTCCGCCGCCGTTAGCGGCAGCCTTAGCCGGAAAACGCAAGAAATTACCCAACCCTATGGCTGAACCGGCCACAGCCATAATAATCCCCAGGCGCGAACCCCAATTATCTCTTTTCTTCAACTGAGCCATAACTTTTACATATTATTTAAAGCTTCCTGAATCAATGGCAATACTCCAATAGCCTCTTCTTTAATAAGGCGGCCGAGTTTGGCAAAAGCGTATTCGCCATTTTTATCCTTTATCTCTCTGACAATCTGAATCTTTTTAGGGCCATTATTATAAGAATAAACACTGACCACAATTTTCCCGGAATCATTCTCCCAAAAACGTGTAAAGGTCTGCGCATCCAAGCTGCTATCGTAGGGCATTATTCCTCCTGATTAGAACTTCTTTCCGTGCCGATAAGGCCGGGTCTTGTTATATTCGATCTTCTTCAGTAAAGCTTTTTCCAAATCTATTTTCCTGGAACCGCAATAATCAAATATGCGGATACAACAGTCGGCCAGCTCCTCCGCCAAATTATTCTCTTTTTCATGGCTACGCATTGCTTCCAGGGCTTCGGATAATTCCGAATGCATCAACGCAATCAGCTCTCCGTCATTACGATGATCATCCCACCACCCCTTGCTTTTAGCAACTTGGTGGCACTCTTTGATCAAATCACTAATTGCTAATTTTTTCTTCAACATCAGTTTTTATCTCCTTGGCAACCTTGGGTTTAAGTAATGTGTCCAGGCCGGTAAATATTCTCTTGGCAATTTCTTCTTTAGCATAGATGCTTGGGCTAGATATTTCAATCAGCGTATTTACCCCTGCTTCTTCGGTAAAAAATATTCCTACCGGAGTAGTATCTGTCTGTGATAAATAAACGGCGATCATTTTGTTTTTAGAATCTTCTGAATAGATACAGGGCAGATCCACGCCTTTATCTAAGGTATCCTTATTAACCATTGGATCCAAGGTTAATATATCCTTAACCTTGGCATAACAATCATGATAACTTAAAGCAAAGGATTTTTTCAAAGCCTCTGGGCGCTTATCCTCTAAAACCTTCGTGGAGACACCGATAAAACCCTTACCCACCTCCTTGATTGTTGCGCAGCCGGATAAAACTGTGATCAATAAATAGCCGGTAACCATTAAAACAAAACGTTTATTCATTTTTTAATCTCCTGGTTAATTATTCGTTAATCAACTGCTTGATTTCATTCAGATGCTTACGCGCCTCTAGCTCTCCGCGCTTAGCGAATTCATCAGCTTTATGCAATTCCAGCCAAAATAAACCTGTAGTATCCGGGTGTAAAACAATATCGGCCAGCTCTCCCTCCCGCCTGGCCACTTCGGATTGCAACACTTCAACACTGCTAAAGATAATATCCACGATATTAAAACTAAAAAGGCGCTTGAGCCAGCTTAAGAAACTTAAATGTTTATTTCTCTTAATATCAACAGCCTCACTTAAAGAGCCGCCATCTTTGAGCTTTTTAAGCTGCTTTAAGATATCTTCCCGCGAAGGAGTAACATTTACCGCGATAATCTTTTTAATCCCCATCTGCATTAAAGGCTCAGTGGGTAAAGGATAGGTTACTCCGCCGTCAAAGAGCAATTCTTCTTTAAGCTTAAAAGGCGCAAAAACTCCCGGCATGGAACAGCTGGCCATTATAGCATCAACCAACAGGCCTTTATCAAAAATCTTCGGTTCCTTTTTATGCACATTACTGGCAATAATCTTTAAAGGAAGCTTCACATCATAAAAAGTTTTATCCCCCAGATGTTTCTTTAAGAAACGGTATAGTTTATTGCCCTTAATAAAACCAAGCATGGGAAAAGTTATGTCGATTAATCCCCAAATATGCTTGGGTTCTCTAAATTCACTGGTGATCTTTAAAATCTCACTGCTAGATTTACCGACAGCCCAAAGGCTGGCAATCAACGACCCAATACTAGAACCCACAATAACATCGATCGGAATATGCTCTTCTTCAATCACCTTTAATACACCCACGTGGCAGAAACCATAACCTACCCCCACCCCTAAAACCAAACCGACTAAACAATCCCCCATCTGCCGGGCGATCCGCCTAACCGCCTTAGAATATTCACAATCCGGAGAATCAATAATCAAACGCTCCGGAGCATTAAATTCTATCCTGGGAATAGTAGCAAAAATATCCTGGCCCAAAATATCCAGTTCTTCACTGTAATTGATCTTAGCTAATTTATATTCATTAACAATAGTCTTAATTTTAGCCGGATCAAAATTAAAATCCATTTTAAGCCGGCTGACCAGGTTATTCGTGCGCTTTAAATCCACGGGATCCGGGCTGCTTAAGATATGAATAAAATCCGACTGATTAAGCATACTGATAATTGCCTGGTCCATAGCCGCGGGTAAATCCAATAAAATGTAATGGTAATCATTGACCAAAATACTTACTATCTCAATTAACCGCTTAAGACAGGCGTCATTATTCTCCTGGTAATAAAAACAAAATAAATCTATTCCAAATTTACTTTTTAAAATAAAATCTTTGGGCAGAGTATAAATATCGGCGCTAGAGGACAGGTCAAATATCGGCGGCTGCTGAATTTCTAGTTTAGCCGGCAAGGTATGTATTTTTTCTTTGGGCAGAATATCTAGAATAATCACGGATTTATGCGTTTCCCGGTTTAAACTTAAACCCAGATTTAAAGCGTAGATAGTCTTTCCGGCTTGAGCGTAAGAACTAAAAACCGAAATCACCGTGCTTTCAAAGATTTTTTTCTGGTGGATATCTTTGCGCTTAAGGCGGCGGCTTAAGGTGCGGCTTAAGTCGATAGCCAGATGCGGAGTGCTTTCCAGCACAGAATTAAAATCATCTTTCTTAATCACTAAAATAACACAATCATTTATGGCTAAACTTGAAACCGAATGCGCCTCATTAGTCAGCAAGGAAATAATCCCAAAGTATTTACCCCGATGCAGGTACTCTAGAATTGTCTGTTGGCCTGCTTGGTCTTTAGTAAAAATCTGCACCCGCC
>CAYIFW010000083.1:0-3791 GCA_964362795.1 uncultured Planctomycetales bacterium
TTGCCGCCGGCCGTAATTGCCGCCAGGTCGAGGAGCAGGATGTAATTGCCGCTTTTTTTACCGATGTTCCTTCTCCATTCTACAGTATGATGGTCCGTCTTCTGGGGCAGAATGGTTTTGATTATAAGAAGTATGGTTTTCCTAAAGAGAATAAAAGCTAAATGCGTATTGCGGTTATCGGCGCCGGAGCTATCGGTTGTTTAGTTGCCGCTTATCTTAAAATAAAAGGTGAAGAAGTAACTTTAGTCGGCCATAATAGCGTGGTTAAGGCGATCAAAGACAGAGGCATCTCTGTCTCCGGAGTCAGGGGAAATCTTTTAGTTAAGCTTGGCGTCTCCGATACCTTAAATTATATTCCGGAGCTGGTAATCTTAGCCACCAAAACCCAGGATATTAACGCCGCTTTGCAGGGTAATTCTCATTTACTGCAGAATTCCCTGTTGTTAACGATCCAAAATGGCGTGCAGGCGGATAATCTGGCGGCTAAGTATTTAGCCAAAGAAAAAATTATTTCCAGTATTGTTATGTTCGGCTCAACTAACCTTGAGCCGGGGAAAGTAGTGCATAATTTTGAGGGCAGCTGGGTATTGGGAAATTTCTTTAATCATAAACTCAGCGAAGAATTGCTTTCGGTAAGCCTGATTTTAGACAAGGCATTTCCTACGATAATCTGTGAAGATATTAAGGGAGCTAAGTATTTAAAGATCTTTGTTAATGCTAATAATTGCCTTCCGGCGATTATCGGCAAAAGTATGCAAGAGGTTTTTAGCGATACAGCGATCAGCCGGATCAGTATTGCTATCTGGAGAGAAGCTTTTGGGATTATTGACTCGATCGGGATAGGGCTGGTTTCTTTGCCCGGGTTTCCGGTAGAAAATATTACCAAACTTACCTCTCTGCCGACGGAATTAGCGGCTCAGGCTTTTTCGCAGAAAATGAGTAATTTAAGTCAGGAACCGTTATATGGCTCGATATTACAAAGTATCATGCGCGGTAAATTGTCGGAAATTGATTATATTAACGGAGAGTTTGTGCGCCTGGCCGAGGAGAATAATCTGTCGGCTCCTTTAAATAAAGTTTTAGTGGAGATGGTGCACGAAGTAGAGAACCAGGGCAGGTTTTTTAGTAAAGAAGACTTAATCCAGAAAACTAAGGACTTAATTTAAAAAATGGAAGAAATTAATTCTCCTTTTCCCCGTTTAAAACTTACAGTCACGGCTGTTATGGGTGTCTGTTATCACGGCTATAAGATCGGTGATGAGATCATCCTGGAGGATTTTACTCATGCGCCGAAACATTTTTGCTTGGGGTTAGCGCATGCGCTTTTTCCGGTAATTTATGCTTTGAGCTTTGGCGCGAAATTCGGATTTCGCGATAATCAGCGCTCTTTATTAGTTACTTGTCCCGACGGCGGGAAGCTGGAGTTTAAGGCTGAGATTTTAGATAAAGCTGGAAAGCTTGAAGAAATTCCGCGTGATCCCGAGCATAAAGGCCCCAATCCTAAAAAAATGGTTTTAGAAGTAGTTCAGGCAAAAGGTAAATGTACTTTTGGCTATAAGGTCGGAGATAAATGGGAGACTCAGGGCCTAAAATGTATTCCGGGTTTTTGCGGAGCGGCATTTCACACCGCTTTCCCGGCTTTGTTTGCTTTAAATTTCGGGGCTAAGTTTTTCTTTATGCCTGATCCGGATGCGATTGATACGGTTACTTGTCCGGATGGGGTGAATATTATTTTTAAAGTGACAAGGGTCGAATAGTTATTGAATGATACGACCCTTGTCATTGCGAGGAGCCGTAGGCGACGCGGCAATCCCTAAAAGCGAGATTGCTTCGCCACTGCGTGGCTCGCAATGACGAAAGGAAAAATAGAAGTGGCTAAGCGTAGAGTGGTAATTACCGGTATAGGTGTAATTTCACCCAATGGCATCGGCAAAATTAATGCCTGGGAAGGTTTCTCCAGCGGAAAAAGCGGAGTGCGCCTGGTCGATGGTTTTGATGTTTCGGTTTTTAATACTAAGATTGCTTCTGAGGTCAGAGATTTTGATCCTTTTAAATTAGGATTAAATCACCAGGAGGCTATGCGCATGGATCGCTATGTGCAGTTCGGCGTAGCTGCGGGAAAAATGGCGGTGGAGGATAGTAAATTAGATTTTTCCCAAGAGGATGTGCAACGCATCGGCGTGTGTTTGGCGAACGCGATTTGCGGAACAAAATATATGGAAGAGGAGTTTGCTTTAGTTACCGCTGACGGCAAGCAGCCGATTAATCCGGCTTTGGTGCGTCCGGATTTGTACGACGCGGCGATGTTTAATACTCCTTCGATAGAGATCAGCGCGCGTTATGGCTTAAAAGGGGTTTGTAATACAATCTCTACCGGCTGTACTGCCGGTACAGATTCACTGGGTTTTGGTTTAGAGAGTATTCAGGATGGAGAACAGGATGTGATGATCTGCGGAGCAGCGGAGGCCCCGCTTACTCCGATTACTTTTGGCGCATTTGATGTGGTCAATGTTTTATCGGTGCATAATGAGGCGCCGGAAAAAGCCTCCCGGCCTTTTGATAATCAGCGCGACGGGTTTGTGCTCGGAGAAGGGGCAGGAATTTTGGTTTTGGAAGAATTAAATCATGCTTTAAAACGTAATGCGCCGATTTATTGTGAAGTTTTAGGTTTTGGCACAAGCTGCAATGCTTTTCATATGACCGATCTGCCTTCTGATGGCCAGGCTATGGAAACCTGCATTAGTTTAGCGTTGCAAGATTCCGGAATCAAGCCTGGCGATATTGATTATATTAACGCTCACGGTTCCAGCACGCGGATGAATGATATTTTTGAAAGTAATGCTTATAAGGCGATCTTTGGCGAGCGAGCTTATAAGCTGCCGATTAGCTCGCTTAAATCGATGATTGGCCATCCTCTGGCGGCGGCGAATGCTATTGAGCTAACGATTGTTTCGATGATTTTTGAAAAAAACATTCTTCCTCCGACGATAAATCAGGAAGAAAAAGACCCGCAGTGTGACCTGTTTTATATCCCGAATCAGGCAATCCAGAAAAAAGTTAATATAGTTATCAAGACCTCAAGTGGTTTTTCCGGGATACATTCTTCACTTATTTTAAAAAGGTTTGGTGGATAATGGAAAAAATTGCAATTACAGGGATCGGCGTAGTCAGCGCTTCGGGAATTGGCAAACGGCAGTTTTGGGCAAACCTTAAAAGCGGCCGGTCATTTATTAAAGAAATTACGCGTTTTGATGCTTCGCTATATCCCGCACATATCGCCGGACAAATCGATGATTTGGAAAAATACAGCCATATCTCCGAACGCCTTTTAAAAAAAATTGACGCCTTTTCACATATGGCTTTAGTTGCTTCGGAGATGGCTTTACAGGATGCCGGAATTGATATTAAGAATGAAGACCCTAACCTGGTGGGAATCTTTTTGGGTAATGCTATCGGCGGCTGGCTTTATGCTGAGACTGAATTGAGGGATTTATATTTAGAAGGCCGCGAAGGGGTTTCTCCTTATATGGCTTCAGCCTGGTTTCCCGCGGCTCCTCAGGGGCAAGTCTCTATCTATTATGGAATAAAAGGCTTTAGTAAAACGATTGTTAGTGATCGGGCCAGTTCTTTAATGGCTCTGGGGTATGCCCGGAAAATTTTAGCCAAAAATAAATTAAATATGATTTTAGCCGGAGGGATGGAAGCTCCGGTTACTCCTTATGCTTTATTGTGCTGTAATACTTATGGAACGCTTTCGAAAAATAATGCGCATCCGTCGGCAGCTTACCGGC
>CAYIFW010000084.1:0-3637 GCA_964362795.1 uncultured Planctomycetales bacterium
TTAATCTCCTTATTTTAATAATTTAAAAGTCTGCCGGGCAATCATTAATTCTTCATTAGTGGGTATAACTAAGATCTTCGCCTTTTTTTCCAGGCAAGTAAACAAGCCTTGGCAAATTCTATCTCTAATAGTGGTATCATTCTCTCCGATACCTGCGGTAAAAACTAAAGCATCCAACCCGCATAATACCGCTAGATACGCGCCGATATATTTTCTAATCCGGTAAACAAAAATATCCAGAGCTAAGCGAGCGCGTTTATTTCCGGATTTGGCTTTCTCTTCCAGCACGCGCGCATCATTACTAATACCGGATATCCCTTTTAGGCCGCTCTCTTTATTTAGAATGCGATCCATCTCTTTAGTATCAATTCTTTTTTTACGCATAATATGCGTAATCAAAGCCGGATCAGTATCGCCGCAGCGGGTTCCCATAACCAAGCCTTCTAGAGGAGTAAAACCCATACTCGTATCAACAGAGGAGCCCTTATCAATTGCGGTAATACTGCAGCCATTTCCCAAGTGACAGGTAATCAATTTTAATTTAGACAGCGGTTTCTTCAAGATACGGCTGGCTTCCTGAGCCACATATTCATGGCTGGTGCCGTGAAATCCGTACTTTCTAATTCCTAATTTTTGATAATAATCATAGGGCAACCCGTAGATATAGGCGTGTTCCGGGATGCTTTGATGAAACGCGGTATCAAAAACCGCAACCTGTTTTACCCCGGGTAAAAGTTTTTGACAGGCGAGTATTCCCGCCAAATTAGCCGGGTTATGCAACGGAGCAATGGCGCAGCACTTTTTAATTCCCTTAATTACGCTTTGATCAACCAGCGTGGGCTTTTTAAACTTCTCCGCTCCATGAACTACACGATGGCCGACTGCATCCACGGATTTAATCTCCTGCAGTATAAGCTTTAAACCGGAGTAATGATTTTTAAACTTCGAGCCATCTTCGCCAATATGATCGATTGTTCCTTTTGAGATCAAGCGCTGTAAAGGCATCTCAAAAAGTTTATATTTGATTGATGAACTTCCGCTATTAATTACCAATATTTTCATTATTGCGCCCTGATTGCCGTGACGGCCACGCTATCTACAATATCCTCGACGGAACAGCCTCGGGATAAGTCGCTAGCCGGTTTATTTAAACCTAAAAATAACGGGCCAATTGCCCGGCAACCGCTTAAACGCTGGACTAGTTTATAGCTGATATTACCGGCTTCAAGATTCGGAAAAATAAGTACATTAGCCTGGCCTCCAAGCGGGCTGTCCGGACATTTTATCCGCGCTACCTCCGGAACAATCGCCGCATCCGCCTGCATCTCCCCGTCAGCCAATATATCCACAGATTGTTCTTTAAGTAAAGCTAAAGCTTCAGCGATTTTCTCGGCAGATTTTGTTTTAGCGGAACCCTTGGTAGAATAACTTAAGAAAGCTACGCGCGGAATAAGGTTTAAAACTTTACCGGCTAATTCCGCCGCCGTCAGAGCAATACAAGACAACTGGCGCGCGTTAGGATCTGGAATTACTCCGCAATCGGCAAAAATTAATGTTCCATTATCGCCATACTCGCAATTCGGCACATCCATAATAAAACAGCTGGAAGCAATCGTCCAGCGCTCATCTAAACCAATACAACGGATACAAGCGCGAGCCATATCCGCGGTCGTATGAATCGCCCCGGCAACCAGGCCATCAGCCTTACCCTCGCGGGTCATCATCGCCGCGTAATACAAATTATCCGAAAAGAGTTTTTTAACCGTATCTAATTCAATATCCTTAGACTGGTACATTGCATAATATTGGCGGATATACCGGTCGACTTCATTTTTATCAATCATCTCCGGGGTCAGAACCAAAGGCCGGGCTAAATTTTCAGCCACAATAATCCGCGCCGCCTCCAGCGTGCGCTCATCTTCGTACTCCGGCAAAACAATTGTTCTAATCTTTTTTTGCGCCTGCTTCCTGATTCGGGCTACAGCATTCATTTTAGATCCCCTTTAAAATTTTATTAAAATCCACATTTTCTTTAATTAATTTTACTACAGCGTCAATTTTTTCGGTATCACAAGGCCTGATCTTGACTGTTATATCGTGCACGCAAGTGGCCACATCGTAAGTATCGGATTTAGCTAATAAGACCGCGATCTGGGCTTTAGCCAAAAGATCCATTATCTGCTCATCCGGGGTAATCCCGCAAGTCAAAATTATCCCGCAAATTTTTAATTTTTTGTTAGCCGCATCCCGAAAACAATTTAAAGCAATATCGATCATATCATGCCTGTCTCCGGGGGTAATCATCAGGCTGTCTTCGGTAATATAACGGGCGGCATCACGCGGCTCCATCGCCGCGACAATTACTTTAGCCACTGAACGTTCTAAATATTCTTTACCGCACAGTACTTCAAAATCCGTTTCTTCTAAAATCTGCTCAATCGTCGGCCGGGCCAGCATCGGGTCATAAGGAAGTACTCCTAAAACATCCACCCCTTTTCTTTCCAAGCCCTTTCTTACCAGCCGGTTAATTTTATCAAACTTAGACGGTAAAACCTTATTGACAATTACTCCTAAGACTTTAACTCCCTCTTTTTCAAAAAGAGCCTTATTTAAAATAATTTCATCTATCGGCCTGCCGACTCCGCCGGAAGAAATAATAATTACCTTAGAGCCCAAAAGCTTGGCCACCGTGGCGTTGGAATGATCAAACACCGAACCCACTCCGGCATGCCCGGTTCCTTCGATTACTACTAAATCCTGATTTTTAGAGATCCTACGGAAAGAATCCTGAATTTGTTTGGAGATATTATTTTTATCAGGTTTGGCGATATATTTCTCGGTAAAACCTCTCTCTACCGCGATCGGGCTCATATCCTTAAGCCCGCTTTTTATACCGCAAACCTCCTCGATAAGAATAGAGTCTTCATCAATCTTTAAACCCTCTTCCTCAAGATAGCGCTGGCCGATGGGTTTGATAAAACCGACTTTACTAAATTTCTGCTGGAGGTTTCTAATTATCCCCAGAGAAACCGTGGTTTTCCCATCATTTTGTTTGGTAGCGGCGATAAAAATTTTACGCATTAAAGATTAGCTTCAATCTTACGTTTAAGATCAAGTTTACTGGCTGCTCCAACCAGCTGATCCATAATCTTACCTTTTTTAAAAAACATTATCGTCGGTATTGACATTATCCCATACTGCGTGGGAATCTTAGAATTGTTGTCCACATCCACTTTGCCGATCTTCATCTTTCCCGCGTATTCCTTGGCAAATTCATCCACCAAAGGGGCAATCATTTTGCACGGGCCGCACCAGGTAGCCCAAAAATCTACCAAAACCGGCAACTCCGATTCCAGCACTTCTTGCTTGAAGCTTTTGTCTGTAAAATGTAACGTACTCATAACCTTAATCCTTTATATTTATTAGGGTTAATAATAATGGCAAGTTTCATTAAATTATCATAAACCCCTGATAATTGCAAGAATTTTTACGCGTCTGGATTGACTTGCTTTTTCGTCAAACCTTAGCTTTCCGGCTTTTACTTCGATACTAATGCCACTGCCAAGTTTCTCGCTCAGGTCAATTTTTTAACGCAAAAGGTCTTTCGCAGCTTAGCGGCTGCGGAACTCGTGGTTTT
>CAYIFW010000085.1:0-1299 GCA_964362795.1 uncultured Planctomycetales bacterium
ATACTTAGTTAAAAGTTCCCTGATTTCCATCTCCACTAAATCCAGAAGCTCTATATCATCTACTAAATCCACCTTATTCATAAATACCACCATACTTGGTACATTAACCTGGCGCGCCAGGAGAATATGCTCTCTAGTTTGAGGCATCGGGCCGTCAGCAGCGGAAACTACCAAAATTGCTCCGTCCATTTGCGCCGCGCCGGTAATCATATTTTTAATGTAATCGGCATGACCTGGACAATCTATATGCGCGTAGTGGCGCGCGGTTGTCTCATATTCAACATGTGCAACTGAAATCGTAACCACCTTTGTCTCGTCTCTAACCGTGCCGCCTTTAGCAATATCCGCGTAATCTCTGGCAGTAGCTTGCCCGAGTTTTGATAAAATATTACAAATGGCGGCGGTCAGCGTGGTTTTACCATGATCGATATGCCCGATGGTTCCAATATTTACGTGCGGTTTACTCCTTACAAATTTCTCTTTAGCCATTTCTTTTATCCTCCTGTTTTATTAAAAAGTTTTTCTTGCGTTTACATTTGTTGACCCTGAAACAACTTTTTCCGCTACCTGCGCTGGAACTTCGCTGTAGAAGGAAGGTTCCATTGTATACGATGCGCGGCCTTGTGTCAAGGATCTTGTTACGGTTGCGTAATTAAAAACTTCCGACAACGGGACGTTGGCTCGGATGGTGCGTAAATTTAATCTCTGGCCCAGGGCAATTATTTTTGCCCGACGGCTGCTTAAGTCGCCGATAATCTGGCCCATGAATTCTTCCGGCACGACGACTTCGATATCCATGATCGGTTCTAATAAAACCGGATTAGCTTTTTTCATACCCTCCTGAAAAGCAATCGAGCCGGCCATTTTAAAAGCTAATTCGGAGGAATCAACATCATGAAATGATCCGTCCACTAAAACAACTTTTACGTCGGTAACCGGATATCCGGCCAAAACACCATTTTTAGCTGCCCCAATTACTCCCTGCTTTACCGCCGGGATAAATTCACGCGGAATAGAACCGCTTTTAATTTTGTCTTCAAAAGTTATACCTGTACCGGGGGTTTCCTGAGGGCCCATTTCAATAACGCAATGCCCATATTGTCCCCGGCCGCCGGATTGTGAAATAAACTTCCCGACGCTGGAAACACTCTTCCTAATTGTTTCTCGATAAGCAACCTGCGGAGCCCCGACGGTAGCCTCGACATTAAACTCGCGTAAAATTCTATCCACAATAATTTCCAAATGCAGTTGGCCCATGCCGGCAATCAGGGTTTGGCCGGTTTCTTGATTATAGGTAAC
>CAYIFW010000085.1:1309-3366 GCA_964362795.1 uncultured Planctomycetales bacterium
ATAGGTAACTCTAAATGAAGGGTCCTCATCTTCCAGCTTATGCATGGCCATACCCAACTTTTCCTGAGCATCTTTGGATTTAGGTTCAATTGCCTGCTGGATAACCGGATCCGGGAAACGCATTGCCTCAACCAAAATAGGATTTTTCTCCATACATAAAGTATCGCCGGTCTTAGTATCTTTTAAACCTACCAACGCGGCAATATCTCCGGTAGCAATGCTATCGGTCATCTCCTGATGATTAGCGTGTAATTTAACAATCTTAGTTACCCGCTCTCTTTCTCTTTTAGAAGCATTATAAATATAAGTACCTGCAGTAAGAACTCCGGAATACATTCTTACAAAAAATATTTTTCCCACAAATGGATCTGTGGCAACTTTAAAACATAAAGCCGTAAAAGGAGAATTATCATCAGCCTTGATCTCTTCAAAATCTCCCGTGTCAGGATTAGTGCCTTTCACCGGTGGGACATCCAATGGTGAAGGAAGATAATCTTTTACCGCATCCAAGACCATCTGCACCCCTTTATTCTTAAATGCCGTTCCACAAAGCACCGGCACAAATTTATTGGCGATAACGCTTCGCCGAATTGCTAATTTTAATGCTTCATTACTCACGGCCCTGCCATGCAGATACTCCTCCATAATTAAATCATCCGCTTCGGCAACTTTTTCTACCAGAATAGCGCGGTACTTTTCAAAATCAGCATTCATCTCTTCGAGAAGATCTTTTACCTGGAACTCTTTACCTAAATCCTCTTCGTAATGGATAAATTTTTTATCAACCAAATCGATAAGGCCGTTAAAACTGCCTTCTTTGCCAACCGGAAGCTGAATTGCCGCAACATTAGCGCCTAATCTTTCATGAATCTGGTCAATTGCCGCAAAAAAATCGCTACCGGTGCGGTCCATTTTATTAACAAAAGCGATTCTGGGCACGCCATAACGGTCTGCCTGACGCCATACGGTTTCGGACTGCGGCTCAACTCCGCCGACTCCGCAGAAAACAACCACTGCTCCGTCTAAAACTTTTAAAGATCTTTCAACTTCAATAGTGAAATCCACATGGCCGGGAGTATCAATTAAATTAATCGTTATATCTTTCCATTTACAGGTAGTGGCGGCTGCGGTAATCGTAATTCCTCTTTCCTGCTCCTGAACCATCCAGTCCATCGTCGCTGCTCCATCATGCACTTCACCGATCTTATAATTTTTACCGGTATAAAATAAAACACGCTCGCTGGTTGTAGTTTTACCGGCGTCAATATGGGCGATGATTCCGATATTCCTGATTTTATCTAAAGGTATCTTTCTCATTATTGTTTACCAGCGGAAATGCGCGTAAGCTTTATTGGACTCCGCCATCTTATGCGTATCATCTCTCTTTTTAATCGCTGCTCCTTCACCCTTGTAAGCCGCGATAATTTCTTCGGCTAATTTTTGCTGCATCGGCTTGCCTTTTTTATTCTGAGCAAAATCCCTGATCCAGCGCAAGGCAATAGATGTGCCGCGTTCCTGCCTGACTTCGATAGGCACCTGATAAGTTGCACCACCGACCCTGCGCGGTTTTACTTCCAGGCGCGGCCGGGCATTATCCAAGGCTTTATAGAACACTTTTAAAATATCTTCCTCATTTAAATTCTTGAGCACAATATCAAAAGCGCTGTAAACCAATTTTTCGGCTATAGATTTCTTGCCATCGACCATAACCATATTCATAAACTTGGCAATAATTTTACTGTTATACTTAGGATCTGCTAAAATTACTTTTTCCTGCGCTTTTCTTCTTCTCATCGATTATCCCTGCCTGCCGGTAGGCAGGCTTTACCTTTCTTTATTTTAAGTTGCTTTCGGCCTCTTGGCTCCATACTTAGAACGACTTCTCCTGCGCGCGTTAACCCCGGAAGCATCTAATGTACCTCTAACGATGTGGTAACGCACACCCGGTAAATCTTTAACCCTGCCGCCTCTAACCATAACAATCGAGTGTTCCTGAAGATTATGCCCTTCACCCGGAATATAAGCGGTGACTTCCAAACCCGTAGTCAACCTGACCC
>CAYIFW010000086.1:0-3314 GCA_964362795.1 uncultured Planctomycetales bacterium
TTAAGGTTGGAATTTGCCATTATTTTAAGGGCTTTTTGGTAAATTTCATAACCGTCATTAGTTTGAGTTTGGTAGGTTTTTTGGGCCCCGAAATTGCCGATTTCCGGGCCATTTAACCAAAGATGTACCGTTTGGCTAACTAAATTCTTATCTCTAAGCCTTGTAGCAACCATCTCAGATAATAGCCTGATCCAGGCCTGGATAACCTGGGGGTTTATTTGGACTTTCGGCAAAGTGTATGAATGACTTACTGATTTTGGTTTTTCACTAGACTTACCGCTATTTTCATCAAACTTACCGGGATTTTCATCAAACTTACCGGGATTTTGATCAAAAAAAGCCGGTAAGTTTAGGTATAAATCCCAGCAGGTTTTTAAACCGCTAGCTATAAAATTTGCCCCGGTTTTTCCACCCATACCGCAAAGTTTATCCAGTGAAGTTTGCCGTAAAATAGTTTCAAAATTTTTATCATTAATCAAGGTCAGGCCATCCGGCTTATTAATCTTAGAAGCCATCTTTGCCAGGAGCCAATTTTTGGCGATGCCCACTGAAGCAGTAATGTTAAAGTTTGCATAAATCTGTTTTTTAACTTCTTTGCCCAAACTTATCAGGTCTTGGCAGCCGGTCAGGTCCATTTGAAACTCATCAATTGAGGCGTAATTTAGGGGTAAATTAAAGCCTTTAAGCAGCTCATATATCTGCTCTGAGGTCCAGATATATTTAGCCTGATCCGCTTCCACAAACTCTAAATCCGGGCACCTGGCAAAGGCTTCCCGGGAGGCCATTCCGGAATGAATCCCTAAAGCCTTAGCCGCATAGCTTGCCGCGCAAACTACCGTGTGCATCTTATTACCGCGAGAACCGACAATCAAAGGTTTACCCTTAAGGCGCGGGTTGATCGCCTGTTCAATTGAAGCAAAAAAAGCATCCATATCAACATGTAAAATCATTGGATTATTTTATCGATCTGCCAACGGAAGGTGGAATTATCAAAGGATATTTGGTACATCTGGCCGGCACTTTGTACGGAAAAGTAATTGATCAAAGCCTGGCCAATACGTTCCTGCCAGTTATAGGTTATTTTTTCAACTTGGTATTCTTTATCATGCCAAGTAAAACTTTTGGGGAATATCTTGGCATGCTTAAAAAGCGCCAAAACTTCGATACGTTCATTTAAGGCATCAGGATTAAAGCCTCCGGAGGTTTCCGGTTCAAACCTGTCCCAGCGGGCCTTAGGATTAAAACTATTCTGATTCATATTCTAATACTCTGGAAGCTAGTTATTTTTATTAATAAGATTTACCAATAAAGTAACAACAATATTCTTCTCCACAGGATTGCTTTCAGCAATCATAAGGGTAATGGCAACTAAGGCATTATCGGCAATACGTTTTCCTCCATCTTCCTTGTAAAGAAGACCATTGGCTTCTAAAAACCATAAGAAAATTGATGCCGCAATACGCTTATTGCCATCAACAAAAGAATGATTCTTGACTACAAAATAAAGTAAATTAGCCGCTTTTTCTTCTATACTCGGATAAAGCTCCTTACCGCTAAAAGTTTGATAAATAGTCGCAATAGAGCTCTTAAAAGAATTATCCCTCTCCTTACCAAAAAGATCGGATCCCCCAAACTTCTCTCCCAAAGTTTGGACAACTTTAATTGCCTGCGGATAGCTAAGTTTAAATTTCTCTTCTTTGGAAGTATGAGAAATTTTAAGTTTTTTATAATCATAATCATCCAGAAGCCCAAGAGCATAATTATAATCACTAATTACTTCCAAAAGCCCCATAGCTTCTTTATATTCCAGCTGTTTTCTATCTTTCATACTGCCAATGAGTTTTACCGCCCGCTGTAAAGCATGCAATTTTTGCGTTTGTTCTTTTAAACGCTGCTCGTTAAGGGTATATCCATTAATCAAATGATTCTTTAACACACTAGTGGCCCAGATACGAAATTGAGTAGCACGGGCAGAATTTACACGGTAGCCAACAGAAATAATCGCGTCCAAATTGTAATATTTAGCGCTATAAACTTTACCGTCTTGGGCAGTATGTTCCAAAATGGAACATACTGAATCTTCTTGTAACTCTTTGTCCCTAAAGATATTAGCTAAATGTTTTGTTATAGCCGGCCGCTGTATGCTAAATAACTTAGAAATCTGCTTTTGTGTCAGCCAGACTGTCTCCCTATCCAGCTTAACCTCAAACTGAATCTTTTTATCTTTGGCTTGATAAATAACTACTTCGCCCTTAAATGGCATTTCTTTTTCAGTTTTCTGCATATAACACCTCCAATTTCTATTCTTTAGCTTCTACATCAATAAATTCAAAACTATTCATAAAAAACCATTCATTTGGATCTAACAGTTTGCCACACAATGGACACTGATAATCAATATTGCCAACTTTAATTGCATTTTTATAATCATGCCTACAGGCTACTTTCTTATTCTTCTTATGTCTTATCCCTGATTTATTTTTCATAAGAAACCTTCCGGCCTATCTTTAATTAATTATGGCAAATTCGCCATAATTAAAATTTTGCTAATATTTCCTAATTACAGTGATAAGCTTACCGATAACTTTAAACTCCTCAAAGATCGGTGCGTAATTGCTGTTCGCCGCTTCCAGGTGAAACTTACCGGCGCGACTTCGCAGCCGCTTTAATGTAACTTCGTTATTATCCAACAGTGCTGCAACTATATCATTATTGTCGGCATTAGGGCGTTTCTTAATAATCGCAATATCGCCTTCAATGATTCCGGCATCGATCATGCTATCGCCTTTAACCTTTAAAGCAAAAACATCATCAAAACCTAAGCGCCCAAGAAACAGGTCATCGGCATCAACATAACCCTGAATTTCTTCATAAGCCAAATTCGGCTTACCAGCCATAATAGTACCAATTATAGGAATTTTGAGACTTGCGCGTTCAGTTAATTCAATTGCCCGGGATTTGTTATTCATCCGCCTCACCAATCCTTTCTGCATTAAAGCCTTAAGATAATCTCTGACCGTTCCGGTAGATCTAAACCCCAGCTCCTCCCCTATTTCCCGGATCGTAGGAGGGAGCCTCTCCCCTATTCGTTTACGGATAAAATCGAGCACCTTCTGCTGCTTTGGCGTTAAAAATGGCTTTTCTTCCATTCTTCCCTCGTTTCAAAAAAATCTTGACAAGTTTTTATAATATTGTATACTTTTAATGTATCACGATGAGAGGTTATCCAAAGGGTTCGTCCCGCGGTAATACCTCTCTTTTTATTTATACTCCAATTTAACCCTCAGATCACTCATAAAAACCATATCTTTAGC
>CAYIFW010000087.1:0-3271 GCA_964362795.1 uncultured Planctomycetales bacterium
GCCAAAGATCGTGATATTGCCATGGTTTTTCAGAACTATGCTCTTTATCCTCACATGACGGTTCAGGAGAATATGGTTTTTGGCCTTAAGCTTCGGCATATTCCTAAGCAGGAGATTACGCAGCGGGTTAATGAAGCGGCTGAAATTTTGGGAATTAAAAGCCTGTTCAAGCGTAAGCCACGGGAACTTTCCGGAGGCGAGCGGCAGCGGGTGGCAGTAGGGCGGGCCATTGTCAGAAAACCGATGGTTTTTTTATTTGATGAGCCTTTAAGTAATCTCGACGCTAAAATGCGCGTGCAGATGCGCACTGAAATACATAAGTTGCATCTACGGTTGCAAACGACGATTATTTATGTAACCCATGATCAGGTGGAAGCTATGACTATGGGGGACAGGATCGCGGTAATGAAAGACGGGGTAATTTCTCAGTTAGGCGAGCCGATAGATGTTTATGATCATCCGAAGAATAAATTTGTCGCCGGTTTTATCGGCTCCCCGCCGATGAATTTTATGCAAGGCAAAATTATTAAAAAAGAAGGTAAATTGTATTTTGATGAAGGAAAGATCCAGGTTAAGTTGGTGGAAGATATGTATAAAAAAATGGCTAATTATGCCGGCCTGGAAGTATGCTTGGGTATCCGCTCCGAAGATATCTATGATAAGTTATTTGTTTCGCAAGCCCCGCCGGAAAATATCGTGAGAGTAAACTGTGAAGTGTTTGAGCCGATGGGTTCAGAGGTTTATCTTTATCTGAATACGGGCAGGCATACCTTTATTGCCCGTGTTGGCGCCCATGATCGCCCTCGCGTCAATCAGGAAATGGATGTAGTTTTCGATATGAGTAAGGTGCATTTTTTTGATAAAAGCACTGAAGAAGCTATTTGCTAAGCTTTAAGATTTTGCTCAAAGCTTAAGCTATCAATATGCGTCAGAAGAACTCTCCGAAAAAGTTTATTTTTCTCCCCCTAATCATTCTGGCTTGTTTCTTGATATTTAACGCTGTCTTTTTTCATGAAAAGATAAGTTTAGTTGTTTTTTTAGCGTTTATTTTGGCAAATATTTTAATAACTTCTTACCTTTTTAAATTATCCTCCGACCGAAAATTACTAAGCTTATTGAAAATTGAGCACGCCACCGAGCAGGTAAATATTCATAATGTGGAAATTCAGAATAGCCGGGAACTTGGTGTTGCTCTTAGATTTAAGATTACCCGTTATAATAATCTCAAGAAAATAATTGAAGACCTTAACCTATCCTTAAAAACCGAGGCGGTTATACAGGTATTGAGTTTCGCGGCCTATTCATTAATTTCCGACGGAAAGGGGACGGTTTTATTTTATCTGGTAGATAATCACTATCAGAAACTAAATCTTGTGCATACTCTAAAAGATGACAGCGATTTGGTTGTTCTTACCAAGGAAGGTGATATTTTTGATCAGTGGGTCCTCAGGCATTCGAATCAGCTGATCATTGAAAATCTTAAAAATGATTTTCGTTTTGATTTAGAAAGCGTGCGTCTTGCCGATGTCCGTCCGGTACTTTCTTTAATCAGTTCCCCGCTGATCAGCCGTAATTCATTGCTTGGGCTTCTAAGGTTGGAAAGCCAAAAGAGTGGTTCATTTAATCAGGATGACCTGCGTTTTTTGGCATTGGTAACTGATTTGGGCGCGGTAGCTTTGGAAAACAGTTTGCTCTTTCAGAAGAAACAGGAATTAGCTATTCATGATGACCTGACCTCGCTCTATACCAAGCATTATTTTATCAGCCGTTTAAAAGATGAGGTTAAGCGCTGCCAGCGGCTTGACCATTATTTGTCATTGATGATGATCGATATTGATTTTTTTAAACGTTATAATGATAAATTTGGCCATATTGCCGGAGATATCGTTTTAAAAAAGGTCGGTTCGTTGCTTAAAGATGCCCTCAGGGAATATAATCCTTTGCTCTGCCGTTTTGGAGGAGAAGAATTTTTAGTTATGTTGTCGGGATTAAATAAACAGAAAGCTTTGGTCGTAGCTGAAGATTTGCGCCGAAGAATCGAAAATGAGATTATTGTATTGCGCCGCCATGATACCAAGGTTACTGTTTCCATCGGGGTAGCCAGCCTGCCGCTAGACACCAAGGATGAAGATGAATTAGTGCAGAAAGCGGATAAGGCTATGTATAAAGCTAAGGAAAAGGGAAGAAACCAGGTATGCTCCATATAACATTATTTTTATTTTTATCAGTTTTATGGTATATGTTTTTGCGTAGCTTTTTTTCAGAGCGCCTTAAATTCATGGAAATAAAGAATACTAGGCTAGCTAAAGAGCTGAGAAGTTTAATTAGTTCTAAAAAGCTTTTGGATCTAGAAAATAAGAAGCTTAATGCAAAATTTTCGGATACGCTTGCTCTTTATGAGTTGACTAAAGATATTTGTAGAAGCCTGGAAGAAGAAAAGGTTTTTGCTATTTTTAGTAAGAGCTTGAAAAAATATATCAGTATTGGTGATTGCCGTTATATTAAAGAAGCCGCGGATTTAATTAAATATAAAGATTATACGATCTTACCTTTGAATATCGAAGAGAATCAGATTGTTGGATATCTAGCGGCAGACAGGATACCGGTTGCGGATAAGGAAAAATTCGGGATCCTGGCCCAGCAACTGCTTATCGGATTAAGGCGGGCGCTTCTCTATGAGAAAGTCCAAAGCCTGACGATTACGGATTCTCTTACCGGCGTTTATTGCCGCCGGTATTTTCTGGAACGTTTTAGTGAAGAACTAAAGCGTTCTAAAAAGAATAAATTACATTTAACGTTTCTGATGATCGATATCGATAACTTCAAACAGTTTAATGACCGTTACGGACATCTGGTCGGTGATGCTATCTTGCGCCAGGTTTCAAAAATTATAACTGAAGCGGTTAGGCAGATTGATTTTATCGGCCGTTATGGAGGGGAAGAACTCTCTATCGTTTTGGCCGAAACAGACAGAGAGCAAGCCAATTTTGCCGCTGAGCGTATCCGCCAGGCAATTGCCATGGCAGTGATCAGAGTTTATGACGAAGAGCTGAAAGTTACCGCAAGTATCGGCGTCTCTACTTTTCCGGACCATGCTGCTAGTATTCAAGACTTAATAGATTTAGCGGACCAGGCTTTGTATTTAGCTAAAGAGACCGGTAAGAATAAAGTTTGTTTTTCTCCTGCTTAATTCTGTCATCCTTAGCTTTCCGTCTTTTGCTTCCGGCACGAAGATTTTCGCCGTGTGCTGCTAATGCCACTGCCAAGTTTC
>CAYIFW010000088.1:0-3111 GCA_964362795.1 uncultured Planctomycetales bacterium
ATATAAAGGCTCAGTGCTATTAGGAACATCCAGCCAAATCTCCAAAGGAGTGTTGGATCTCAACTCATTAGAAGTTGACAACCCCAAACCCTTGGCGCTGACATCAAAAGTCTGAGCTTGTGTTTCTTTGCCGTCCAACCCGATAAATCGGGCGGAAAATTCCCTGCTGAACCTCTCAAATATCCGGTTATCACTCATCTCTGCATCCCCTTTCTCTGTTTTTACCTCGACAGTTCCCAGCCACGGTTTCTGTTTTGGATTATCTATCCGATACATATTAATAAACTTATAGATTTTATCCTTATCAGCATCCTGTATCTTGCTGAAGAAAAATCCATAATGGTTAATGCCGTTAACGACTTTGCGCCAGGCGGCCCAAACTTCGGCTTCGATGGTGCAGTTCTCAGCCAGGCGCAAACTTAGCTTAAGCGCCTGATCATCCGGAAGCCTGGTATTTAAAGTAATTTTTGCCCCCCGGGAATTTATATCCTTGATCTGGCAGAATAATTCCTTAGTAGCTGGCTCAATCTTAAGCGCGGCGTGCTGGTTAACGGGCCATCTGGCTAATTTTCTGTGTTCTTGCATTTAGGCGCCCTTCCACCACTGTCTAACTAAGACGTCAGGAAATTTTTCCTGAATAAATTGGCCGATCCTGCTTCTTGTTGAATCTTCAATTCTGTTGAAGGAGAGGCCATAAATATTTTTTTCGCTGGTTTGGTCGTGCCAAACCACTTGCGCTCCGGCATTAAGTTCAAAATCTCCGGATAAAGCTAACTTAAAATTGGAAAACACATCGTCGAATAAATTTCTTTTTAAAGAGATACGAATACCTCCTGGACCGATATCTTCGACAACACAAGGAATAGCGCGGAAAGCGTTTTCAATTTTTAATTCAGCTTCTTGATTGATCTGCCATCTCGGCATTGATCTACGTTCATCCATCTTTTATCCCCACCTTAAGTTATTGCGCCACGATAAGTTACAAATAAATTATGCCATTATTTATCAAAGAAATCAAGTGAAATTTTGTCTTTTTTCACTGGGCTTCTTATTCATAACTACTTGCTGTACAACATGTTAAATTAAAATTATTTTTAATAAAAACTCTAAAAATCTCATCCCTCTAATTCAAATCAAAACCTTTTTAAAAACCTTTTTTAATCTCCTGGAACAGTTTCCCTGCCTGCCGGCAAGCAGGCAACCCAATCGGGAAACGGGGTCATTTTACTAGCTACATAATTATTATGGCATTACTATTATGGCATTTTTTGTCTTAGGATTAAGGATCATCATCGATATATACTTTATCATACCCAGAAATATGCCTCTTTCTTTGCCTTTCTCATTATTTAATATTCTTCTTGGGGCGGTCCAATTAATCGACCAGAAACCATCCGGTGTTTCAAAAAAGAATATCGCGCAATTATGGCCTACCCGGTTAAACCCGTCATCTATATAAAGCGCGACCGTCTGATAGGGCATGGCTAAAAAATCAAATTTCTCAGTCACTTCCCTTTCCAAATGTATAATTCCGATAGTCATATTTTGATTAGGAAACATTTGCTTCAAATTACGCGTATTCACAAAAATAAAATCATTCAGGCCTAATTTACTATTTCTCTTCTTAGCAAAAGATATCGAAATTACGCTTTCAGGGCTTACGCGCCTACTATCAGCAGACCTAAACATCTTATAAACCCCGCTTTTTCTGGCTTGCTCTACATCTTCAAACATCCCATCCGGAGTAAAAAAATCAACTTTCACCGAATCATCGGTTTGATTAGGTATAAAACCCGGCAACCCTCTTGTTTCAATCGAAACCTGATTATTAATTCCTGTGCTTCTGGCAAAGTTTTTATTTTTATCCGTGAATTTTGGTTTTAAAAGTAAAAAGGCACAAAATAACATTATGCCAATCATGGCAATTGAGACCCAAAACGTTATATCAAAATTATTCTTAGTCATTATAATTCCTCATCCCGTCGGAAACAGTTTCCAAACCAATCGGGAAACGAGGTCATTTATTATTTCATTTTACCCAAACCATACCATTTACGCCATACCACTCTGTAGAAATTTGGATTTCTTTACCAGGATTATCTAGAGAAACAACATAAATTCCTAATCCTGCTCCCCCGGGCCAGATTTCTTTAACATAAGCAATATATTTTCCATCAGGCGACCACACGACAAGACTTGGATCTTCTACCAACAAACTAAGCGGTGCTCTTTTATAAGGGATAAGTAGAATTGATTTAAGTTGATTTTCATCAGAAATATAATAACCATCCTCTCCCCTGTAAAGCAATAAATTACCGTCAGGAGCCCAAATAACTGGCTCCCTTGCATTAAAATACTTTAAACCAGTTCCATCGCTATTAATTATATAAGTTTTTCCAACAAATTTTTCTACACGCCATTTTTCACTTATTCTCTTACTAATACGCTCATCGGAAATAAATGAAATTTTCTGCCCATCCGGTGACCAAGTAGGATTATAAATTGCCGGTCGGATATCACTAATCATCTTTAAGGAAGAATACGGCTTATCAACGTTAGTAACAAATAAACCTCCTTTTCCATAAGGTTTTTGCACGATAAAAGATACTCTTTCCCCATCTAGTGACCAAGAAGGATATTCTGCATTCATATTATCCAAATCTAAGAGTTCTTTCACATTTGTTCCATCACTATTCATCGTGTATAATTTGAATCGGTAATTCTCAATTTTTTCTCCCATTCTGCTGAAGACTATTTTTTCTCCTTCCCGAGAAAATGAAAGACTATTAACATAGCAATATCCTTCTTGCCCTCTAGGTATAGATGTATAAACATTTTTGTTTTTGCGTGAAGAGAAATCAATAATCCTAATATTAAAATCGGATCCGGTCAAGACTGAATAGACTATTTTACCTTTCAATTTTTGCTTTGACCATGATGAAAGGATTAAATCTTTATAGGCGAAGAGAAAATAATAAATCCATGGGATCATTATCAAACAAAGGATTACAATTATTATTCTTTTTAATATTCTCCATAATGTACTCATCATTATCTCTCCTGGTATAATCTTCACCCTAGATATCCTAGAGCGAATTTGTTAATAATATG
>CAYIFW010000089.1:0-3051 GCA_964362795.1 uncultured Planctomycetales bacterium
AGGCCCGATGAAACTGAAACTCTGCATAAGCTTTATCTACCGCAGAACTTAAAGAGTTGGAACGCAAAAGTATCCATTTATCAATTTTCCTAAGATCCTTATCTTCGGCCTTATGCCTATCCGGGTTAAAATCATATAAATTACTTAAGATAAAACGCGCGGTGTTTCTTATCTTGCGATAGGCATCGGATAAGCGGGTCAAAATTACCGGCGAGATGCGGATATCTTCGTTATAATCACTAGAAGCCACCCACATTCTTAAAATATCCGCGCCGTAATCTTTAATAATTTCAAAAGGCGAAATAACATTGCCTGCCGATTTTGACATCTTGCGGCCCGCCCCATCAACCACAAAACCGTGGGTGAGCACATTTTTAAAAGGAGCGACCTCTTCCGCGCACACCGAGGAGATAAGCGACGACTGGAACCATCCGCGATGCTGATCCGAGCCCTCAAGATAAAGACTGGCGGGAAATTCCAATTCTTTCCTTTTCTTTAATACTGCCTGACTGCTGACCCCGGAATCAAACCAAACATCCAGAATATCAGCGCCTTTAGTTAAATTTTTGCCCTGACACTGCGGACAAGTCACATTTCCTTGAAGAAAATTTTCCGCCGGCTGCTCAAACCAGCAATCCGTCCCGGTTTTCGCGCTTGCGCAGGCAAAATTCCTGATTACCTGTGTTGATAAAAACTCTTCTTGGCAATCATTGCAGATTAAAGCCGGAATCGGCACACCCCAATACCGCTGACGGGATAAACACCAATCCGGCCGCAGAGCCACCATTGCCAAAATCCTCTCCTGGCCTGAGGCGGGCACCCATTTTACTTTTTCACGGATTATTTGTTGTAATTTATTTCTTAAATCTTTATGTTCCAGATTCAAAAACCATTGCTTGGTTGCCCGGAAAATTACCGGATTTTTACAACGCCAGCAATGCGGATAGGAATGTTGAATATTGGAATTAAAAAGCAAGTTGCCGGATCTCTCTAATTTTTCTAAAATCGGCTTATTGGCAGCATGAACCTGCAGCCCCTGGAACTCCTGGCAAGTTGCATCAAAAACACCTTTAGCGTCTACCGGCATAATCATCTGCAGCTTATATTTAATCCCGACAAAATAATCATCATTTCCGTGGCCGGGGGCAATATGCACTAATCCGGTGCCATCCTGCGCCGATACGTAGTCAGCTAAAACAACTCTTCCTTCTCGGGATATAAAAGGATGAGTATAAATTAACCCCTCCAACTCTTTTCCATTTAGCTCTCTTATAATCTCATGATTAGTAATACCGCTATTAGTTAAAAAGCTATTCAACAAATCTTTGGCAACAATTAAATTTCCTTTTTCGGTTTTGATATAAAGATAAGCCAGCTGAGGATGCAGGGCTACGGCAACATTAGCCAGCAATGTCCAGGGAGTGGTTGTCCAAATTACTAAAAAACTATTTTCTGGAAAATCTTTATGCGCTTTAAGCTTAAATTTTACATAAATCGAAGGCGAGCTATGGTCTTCATGCTCAACTTCCGCCTCAGCCAGAGCCGTCTCGCATTTAAAACACCAATTCACCGGTTTTAATCCGTGATACAAATAACCTTTTTCATTAAGCACAGCCAAAGTATTAAGGATACTCTCCTCATAATCATGGCTTAGAGTAAGATACGGATTCTCCCAGTCGGCAAATATACCCAGGCGCTGAAATTGCTCTTTTTGGATGAGGACATATTTATTCGCATAAACAAATGCCTGTTTGCGAAAATCTAACTGAGAAACTTGAGACTTATGGATTTTAAGTTCTTTGAGCAGTTGGTGTTCAATCGGGAGGCCGTGACAATCCCAGCCGGGGACATAACTCGACGCATACCCGCGCAGAGTTTTATATTTAATAATAATATCTTTTAAAGTTTTATTTAAGGCATGGCCGATATGGATATTGCCGTTGGCATAAGGCGGCCCGTCATGCAAAATATACTTCGGCTTTAAGGAGGATTCCTTAATAATGAGCCAATAGATGCCCAGCTGAGCCCATTTCTGCAATAAAAGCGGCTCCCTTTTCGGAAGGTCCGCCTTCATCGGAAAGTCCGTTTTCGGTAAATTTAAAGTATCTTTATATCCGGGATTTTCAGGTTTCATTTTATATATTTGCCGATAATCAAGCTTAGATTCTTTTTAACTTTCGCCGGAATCAGTTTTCTATCTGTCACAATCGCGAATTTCAACGCGTTTTGACAACTGCAGGTGCGTTCAGATTTCAGGTCTTTGATTACTTTAGAGATAATTTTTTTAGCATTATCAACATTCTTCTGTAAATTACTCATCACCATCTCTAAAGTTACCGAACCATGCTCCGGATACCAGCAGTCATAATCGGTAATACAAGCCAGCGTAGAATAACAAATTTCAGCCTCTCGGCAAAGCCTGGCTTCAGCTAGATTAGTCATCCCGATCACATCCATCCCCCAGGAACGATAAAGTTTACTCTCGGCAAGAGTGGAAAATTGCGGGCCTTCCATATTAATGTAGGTTCCACTTTTATGCATATTTAAGTTTAATGTCTTACCGGCTGAATAAATACCGGCGCAAAGTTCAGGGCATACCGGATGGCTAAAAACAATATGGCTGACAATACCCTGATCGAAAAAAGTCATATCCCGGCCGTGATTGGTGCGGTCCACAAACTGGTCCACCACCACAAAATCCAAGGGCTTCATCTCTTCCCTTAAGCTTCCGCAGGCAGTTACTGAAATTATCCGCTCCACGCCGAGTTTTTTCATCGCAAAAATATTAGCCCGGTAATTTATCTGGCTGGGAGAAATACGATGGCCTACTCCGTGGCGCGGCAGAAAAACTACTTCTTTATTTTCCAATCTTCCGACGGTAAATTTATCCGAAGGGCTGCCAAAAGGAGTTTTAACTGCCACCTTTTTTATAATTTCCATCCCTTCAATTTTATATAAACCGCTGCCGCCGATAATGCCGATTCTGGACATACTTACTCCTGGTATAATCTTCACCCTAGATATCCTAGGGCGAATTTGTTAATAATATGT
>CAYIFW010000090.1:0-2915 GCA_964362795.1 uncultured Planctomycetales bacterium
CATTGGCCGCAAATTAATCTTGCAGGATGCGCAAGCCAAAGGCCTGGATAAAGAAAAGGAATTTTTGAAAATGATTGAAAGATTCTGGGAACAGTCTTTATTGAAACTAGCCCTGCAGACAAAGTCGCAAGAAATAGCACTTTCCGCACAAGAAAAAAATAATAAAGAGAGCCAAAATAAGCTGATGAACGATTGGATGAGCGGGCTGGAAAAACAAGCCAATATCTCAGTAGATTACGATTTATTAAATAGGGGGCAAAGATGAGCGAGAATAGAGGTTATAAACGGGGCATCTATTTTATTGAAAAGAAATTCCAGACTAATTTCATCCTGAAATTTTGCGGATTAGTCGCCGGCGGCGCATTATTGACCATTGGGATACTCTATTTTTTGTCATCGAAATCAACCACCGTAACGATTGTGGATTCGCGGGTGATGGTGCGGGCTACTTCGGATTTTTTATTGCCCATACTCATCCAAACCGTGTTTATTGTTATGCTTCTGGTGGGGATAGCTACCGTGTTTGTTACCTTGTTTGTGTCTCATAAGATCTCCGGGCCGCTGTATCACTTTAAGAAAGCTATGGAGGAGCTAGAGAAAGGCGACTTTTCCGCAGATTTCCGTATCCGTTGCTTTGACCAACTTCAGAGCCTGGCAGAAACTTTCAATGCGATGATCGGGAAAACAAGGAAACAGGTGAACCTGATAAAGGCGAATTTCTCCGCGCTTAAAGAAAAGTTGGATAGTTTATCGCAAGACGAAGTTGCAGAACATAAAAAATCAGCATTAGCAGAATTAAAGAATATCTCAAAAGAATTGGATAAAATAATTCATTATTTTAAATCCTGATGCCCAGAAGTAAAATATTTAATATAGCAGTTATTATTTTAATTTTTATGGCTGTTGGGAACGCCTACGGTTATGAAGACGGGTTTGGGCAGGCCAAGAAACTCCAAACCAAGCAATTTACGGTCTATTATGCTCCACAGATAGATACATCCTCTTTAGCCCAGAAATTAAATATCAGCTTTAGCGACAGGGTGCTGGCTGGAACCAATCCTAAGGCAAACGCAGCAGAAGGGGGCCAACTGGAGCTTGCTGAGGCGTTAGACATACTGTTTCTTAGTGTAAGCAATATACTGGATATGAACTTGTACAGCTTCCAGGGAACAATTAAAATCTGCCTGGATACAAACCAGTTAAATAATATTTATACCAATCTATTTAACAGCTCTTTAGGAGGCAGATTCTCATTTTATGCATCTGAACTTAATACTATCTATATATCCCAAGAGCATTTCCAGCGCGAAATACTTGGACATGAAATCTCCCATGCAATTATGAGCCGCTATTTTGTAGTCCAGCCTCCAGTAAAAGCCTCTGAAGTCCTTGCCGGTTACGTTGAATACCAACTACGCAAAACCCCGGAATAATTAATAACCAAATTTATTTGTTAGATCTTGCTTCTTCTTACGTCAATTAGAGTAGGAGGGGCCAAAAATGCTTATTTCCCTTGACAAAGTATACACTAATGAGTATACTTTATATGGAGGTGAAAACATGGTCAATACGATTACATTAAAAAAGCTGCGACCGGGTTTACCGGAAGTAATAAAAGGAATTGATACTAAACTAGACCGTTATATTATTATAAAAAGGGGCCGTCCCGTAGCGGTAATGCTGGGGCTGGATGATTATGATGGGCTTCTGGAAACAATCGAAATCCTTTCTGACAAAGACGCCGTAAAAAGGATCAAACAGTCCAAAAAAGAGATCGCTCAAGGCAAGACAATATCCTTAGAAGATCTAACGCGCAAAATTGAAAAATTAGATGTATAAAATTGAATTTTCGCATCTAGCTGCTAAAGAACTAGAAAAAATCTACAAAACAGATAAAAAATTATATTCTCGTTTTATAACTGTCATTAAAACCCTGGGAACAAATCCCTACCAAGGAAAACGCTTAAAAGGCAAGCTAGCAGGAGATTATTCATTGCGCCTAAGTGACTATAGAATAATCTATACCATCCATGAAGCCCGGCTTATAATCTATGTAATTGATCTTGGCCATAGAAGAGATATTTATAAATAAAATGGCCTTTTTTCAAATCAAATTTGAGCTTGACAAAATTCGACTTTAGTGATAATTATGAGTATGTACTCAAATTAACTGGGGCGTTAAATTTAGGTAAAAGTAGGTAAACTCAATGCGGCCACGCGGAAGACCCAAGAAGTATAGAATAGTCAAAGTTGACCCTAAAATCAGTCAATTTAGCCCAAGAGGCAGACCGGGTAGGCCGGATGAGGTTGAGCTAAAGATGGATGAATTTGAAGCCTTAAGGCTGGCAGATTACCAGAATTTAAGCCAAAAAGAGGCAGCCAAATCCATGCGCATATCCCAACAGACCTTTAGCCGGGTATTAAGAAGGGCGCGCAATTTAATTGCTAAAGGAATAACCACCGGATCAGCCATAAGAATACAGGGCGGACACCACGTAATCAGTACCCGCATAGATGCATTGTCAACACCAATAATCAAAGATAGCAAATTTTCGTCATCCTGAGCGAAGCGAAGGATCTTAATAGCATGGAGATTCTTCGGCCTATGGGCCTCAGAATGACAATTTTCTCTGTATGCTCTACTTCCTATAATATATCTTATGTTAACTTGTCTATCTTAGCTAAGTGTTCTTAAGGGATTGGAATATAACAGGTTACCGAAGACTGTTTTTAAGCTGTGGATAATGGGCTTTTCGATTACTTAAACTTACCGCGTTATTTTATACTTAACAATTTAAGCACAAAATATGCGCCATCTTCCCTGGATTTTTTGCGTTTAATGCGTCATTGTGAGGCACGCTAGTGCCGAAGCAATCTAGCGTGTAAACGAGGTAATTGCGGGGTAAATTGACCCC
>CAYIFW010000091.1:0-2880 GCA_964362795.1 uncultured Planctomycetales bacterium
GCTTTTATGCTAACACCAACTCTTCTTTGTGTCCACTTTTTCGGGGGAAGATCATGTTTTATCTTTATCTCCCTTGTTATCCTAGATGGAGTTCGATTGTGTTGAATTTTTCTTTTGGCAGGCTAGTAATAACTTCTCTGGTTAAAATTACTTGAGGAGATTTTTTAATAGGAAGCTGTTCATTATTTAGCACAAAACGATTAATGCAATATTTTCCTGCTTCCAAGCACTTAGGATTAGAGAAAACGATTTTTAATTTTCTGCCGGCAAAAACCCGGCTGATACTTAACCTACCGGTAGATTTAAATTGCTCGCGCGTTAACTTCGGTTCAATCAGCAAATCCCCGTCTTGCCCCTTAACTCCGAATGATTGAGTAAGCAAGGTAAGCATAAACCAACTAGCTGAGCCGGTTAAATATGAATACATCCCCTTGCCTTCCAGATCAAAATACTCCGGTAAACAGGGATAAATTTTACTCTTGGAAGTATCCGCTGCCATTTTATACAGCGAACTTAAAGCTTCCCAGCCGGCTTTAGAATAACCCTGTTTATATAACGCATAGGCAAACATCACTACCATGTGGCTAAACACCGCGCCGTTTTCTTTATCACCATAAGAAAAAGAAAATGCCCTCCCCAAATCATGCTGCTCTTTTTTGAAATCAGTATTCAACCGAATGCCGCCGACCGATTTATCATACAAATAGCGCTGAACATTGGATAAAATTTTATTTATCTGTCCGCCGCTAGCTACTCCGCTCATAATCGGGAACACCTGCGAAGCCAAAGTCATTTGAACCGAGTTACCTTCTTTTCCGTCCACTCTCTGCTTAGAATTATCATAATATCCGTTAAAAAATCCTCCGCTTAACCACTCACTCTTTTGAATATGAGCTTTCATCCAGGAAGACTTATTTTTTAGAGAATTACTTAATTTTATAACATCCAATTTAACCTTGCGCCCTGAAACATTTTCTTTGATTTTAGAAAAATAGCTCTCTAGGGTTTTATGTTTTTGTGCTAGGTTTGAATAATTAAAATCCGTAAACAATGTTTTTAATTCCTCGGCTACTTCTAAATTCTTTATACCGCATTTAAATAATAACTGCGCAAGCGTTTCAAGATTCTGGACATACATCGCCGAGAAAGCCACGCTTTCTCCATGCTCGCCAGCCATATCCAGGCCATCATTCCAATCCGCCCCTTCCAGGCGCACATGGTTATGGCTACCGACATTGTAAAATTGCACCAGATTTTGCACTAAAAGATGTTCTAATATCGTACCCTGATAAATTTTCCCGGATTTTGTCTTGAGCCGATTCCCAGCGGAAACATTCCACTTTTGATCGATATCTCTAGCGCGATTTATTTGATGATTCCTGAAGTAAGCAGCCTGCTCAAACAAAATCCCTAAATCCCCGGTTTCCTGAATATATAAATCTAAAGTAATCAGCGGCCAGACTCCGTGGTCCATCCATACCCGGCTGATATTATTCCGGTCAGCGATAAATTCACCGGAATTTTTACCAATGATCGTGGCGTTGGAACCGTCGATCTTGACTCCGCAGAAATTATTAATTAAAAGCGGCCGCACTGCCTGTGGATTATTTAAAATAAGCCCTAAACAATCCTGCCAAAGGTCACGCCATCCCCTGCCGCCTTTTCCATAATCAAAATCCGGCAAAAATGAACATCCGAAGATTTTCCTTAAATACGGTTGAATATTTACCCAGCGTAGCCAATTATCAAAATGGCGATCACCACTTGAAATATCCAGCGCCTTAGATTGTCTCTGCCAAAAACTTTTGGTTTCCTCAAAATATTTGGCTACCTTTTTAGAGCTATTAAATTTATTTATCAAACGGCCTAAATTACAATCCCCCTGAGTAATACCCATAATCACAATGTAAGTTACACTGGCTTGCGAAGATAAATTTATTTTAGCAAACCGCATCGCCCCCATCGGCTCTTTACCTTGTATCAATGCCTTACTGACGAGCTTATTTTCAAAAACAGCCTCCGGCGCTTCTAGATCCCCGGATTCTCCGCAAAAAGATTCCTGCGTCGGATAAATATATTGCGCGGGTTTTGCTTGATTATCACAGGCGGCAACATAGTAAACCGTATTGTTTGGCCTGTGGCCGGATTCATCAAAAAGCAATGTCGGCTTAACCATAACTCCGTATTTTTCTGTTTTAATTCTAGTTAGTAGTGAAGTCACATGGCGATGGTCGCGCAGATTATCAGCGGAACGAGCATACAAAGGTATTGCCGCATAAGGAGTAAAGCTTAGGCTTTTTTTGCTTATATTGGTTAACGTAATTTGCATAACCTCTAGCGCATCAGTTCCTACCGGTACAAAAGATAAAATTTCGGATTTTAAACCGACACTTTTATTTTCGCGGCTAACCCGCTGCCAAAGCTGTCCGGCCTCAAGACAAAACTTATCCTGTTTAATCTGTTTTAAGTTTTTAGAAACCCCAGTGGCAGACCAAATCTTATCATTATCGATGTAAATCCAAAAGTTCCTAGAAGCCCTGGATAAAGAAAGATCGCACCGGGAAACCGGCTCAAGTAAAAAACTATTCTGGCCGCTTTTAATATCTCCGTGCAAATCGGGCGAAATTGAAGACATCAGGATTTCATTACCCAGCGGTAGATACAGGCTTTTTATCCTCTCCGCAGTTAAGAACTTAAAACTACCCGCATCATCCGTAAAATTATATAAATTATTTTTCATCTCGCCTTAGATTATACTATTGTGCGTTACTTTAGCAATAATATCGTCAGTTTCAACCTATCCTCATGAGAAATAAAATTAAAAAAACCTGCGATGCTATATTGCGCCTCAGCCGTCTTCTCCACCCTAATCACCTGGAC
>CAYIFW010000092.1:0-2858 GCA_964362795.1 uncultured Planctomycetales bacterium
CAAAAGTAGGGATGATCTTGATCGCCATAAATAAAAGCGCCGCCATTCCGGCAAAAGTTAATATGGCCGGATAAATCAATGCGGAAACAACCTTGCTTTTAAACTCGGCGTTTTTTTGTAAATACGCCGCAAGCCGGCTTAAGACTACCGATAAATTTCCGCTGGCCTCTCCGCTTTCCACCAGATTCACCCAAAGATCGGAAAATACTCTCGGATGCATCGCCATGGCCTCGTGAAAACTTAAGCCCGCTTCCATGTTTTTAGTTAAACTTAACAATACTTCATAAAGCTTTCGGCTGGCTACCTGCTTAGCAATAATATTTAAACTTACCAAAATAGTAACCCCGGCACCGATTAAAGCTGAAAGCTGCTGGCAAAAAAGCATCAGATCCTCGCTAGTCACTCTCCCATGCTTAGGCGTAGACTTAATCTTTACCGATCTACCAGAACCAGCCGCGTTATCAATACTTTCAGGAATAACATTAACTACAGTAAGGCTTTTAGATTGGATTATAGCTACCGCATCATCCTGGCTGGGAGCTTCCACCTTTCCAGTTTCCTTAACCCCAGCACGATTCCTGGCAACGTAATAAAATTTAGGCATTATTCTACTCCCAGAGTAGTAGAAAGGATCTCTTCCAGAGAAGTCACTCCGGCCTCTACCTTCTTGATCCCGGATTCATAGAGTGTCTGCATGCCTGAAGCCCGGGCAACTTCGCGAATTTTCTGAAAAGGCGCTTTTTGATTAATTAGATCCTGAATTTCCAAGGTAACCGGCATAACCTCGACAATGCAGGTCCTGCCTTTATATCCGGAATTATTACATTTGGCGCAACCTTTAGCTTGATAAATCAAATCCGCCTTAACTGAGGCGCCTTTAAGTTGAGCTTTGGTCGGCTCCAAAGCTTCTTTACAATCCGGACACAATTTACGAATAAGCCTTTGGGCAATAACTATCAATAGCGAAGGCGCAAGCAGAGATGGCTCAATACCAATATCCATTAACCTGCTTACAGCCGAAGGAGCATCATTAGTATGCAAAGTACTTAAAACTAAATGGCCGGTAAGGGCTGAACGGATACAGATCTGCGCAGTTTCTAAATCTCTGACCTCTCCAACCAGCATGACATCCGGATCCTGACGCAGGAAACTGCGTAAAGCCGCAGCAAAAGTAAGCCCGATTTCAGGCCTAACCTGAACCTGGTTAATCTGGTCCATTTTATATTCTACCGGGTCTTCAACTGTAACGATATTTTTCGTGGGACTTTTAATTTCATTGAGAATAGCGTAAAGTGAAGTAGACTTTCCGCTGCCGGTAGGCCCGGTAATAAAAACCAGCCCATAAGGAGAAAAAATTGCTTTGCGCACATGTTCAAGCTGTTTGGCGTCAAATCCCATAAATTCCAGATTCAACGTAACTCCGCCGCGATCTAGAATTCTCAAAACCGCTTTTTCTCCGTAAATCGTCGGAATAATCGAAACGCGGATATCGATCGGACGATCATTAATCCGCACTAAAATCGCCCCGTCCTGAGGCAATCTTTTTTCGGCAATATCAAGTTTAGCTAAAATTTTTACGCGGGAAACCAGCGGCAGATGCAGATGCTTTGCCGGAGGAGGGATCTCATAAAGCTTGCCATCAATACGATAACGTAAAGAAATTCTATCTTTAAAAGGTTCAATGTGAATATCTGATGCCCGCTCATCAATTGCCTGACGGATTATCAAATCCACTAATTTTACAACCGGGGCTTCTTCTGCCCGGGCAATTAATTTATCTAAGCTAAGCTCCTGGCCCATTTCTTCTGAGCTTTGGGCAATCGAAGCATTAATATCATAACTTGAATCCACAACATCTTGAAGCATGGAAGACTTACCGTAAAATTCTTCAATTGCTTTCATAATATCCGAACGCGTGGCAATTACCGGATTTATCTCTCCTCCGGTAAGCTTCCTAAGGCTATCAATAAGCAATAAATCCAAAGGATCCGCCATAGCTACAGTCAAAGAACGCAGCATGCGTGAAAGCGGTAAAACAGTATTTTTAAAAGCAAAATCCTGAGGAATAAGATGCTCCAGCCCCTGATCCATCGCCGGCTTAAGCATTCCCGTGCCCAAAGAAAAATAGGGCATATTTAATTGTTTACCTAAAGCTGAAACAACCTGGTCTTCTTTAACCATTCCCAACTTGACCAGGATTTCACCCAGCCGGCCGCCTTCCTGCCTTTGCGCGCTGATAGCTTTCTCCAGCTGAACGGCAGTAATCAGGCCTTCCTTAATCAGAAATTCGCCTAATCGTAAATACTTATCTTTTACCATTATTAACGCTTTTTATCAAATTTGTTCATGTTAGAGTTAATGATATAATCGCGAGGCGTTGCAAGCGCAGAGCCTTGCTCCCTGACTGGCAATTGCATATTTTTAATCTCATCTAATTTAATATCTACCTTAGCTCTAACAATCCGGGGAGTAATAAAAATTATTATTTCCCTTTCCAGTCCAACTGTTTGATTTTTATGCCTAAATAACATTCCAATAAAAGGAAGGTCTCCTAATATAGGTAATTTTCTTATCGCCACTGCCTTATCTTGATGGATTAACCCACCTAAAATAACTGTTTCTCCATCCTTAATTTTAACTATTGACCTTGTGCTTCTTACCTCAACATCTGCCTGTGTGCTGGTAGCCGCACTTAAATCACTTAAAGTAGTAACGCTTGATTTTGGATTAACCACCATCGTAATCTCATTAGTATCTACATTTATCTGCGGAGTTACTCGCAAAAATATACCGGTCCCTTCTTTAGTCAAGGCTAAATCAGTTGACCTTTTAAACACATAAGTAGTTGTTGTCACGCC
>CAYIFW010000093.1:0-2836 GCA_964362795.1 uncultured Planctomycetales bacterium
TGATGGCTCTAATGATTCATTTTAACTTCAAACCTCATGAATTGACCATACTAACTTAAATTACTTTAAGTTAATGTTGGCCTCGCTTGGCAATTCAATTATCAAAAGAACAGACAAAAAAACGTCCCGACAAAATGTCGGGACGCTAAATTTATACTAACGCGCCCTTATTGTCGATGCTGATTAACTACAAGAGATTGTCAACTGCGTTTTAATTATTTTCACAATAATTTTACCCTTTTAGAAGGGAATACGTATTTTAGTACAAAACGCTTTTTTGTCAAGAACTTTTTTTATTTATTTTTTCTTTTTTTTTAAACACCTAAGTCCTTAATTTTACAGGGGATTACGGCCTGTTTTCCCCTAGTGAGCCATAAGTTGCGATATCTTAAAAATAGGCAGAAACAAAGCCACCACGATGCCTCCGATAACCACGCCCAAGAAGGCAATAACCATCGGCTCAATCATACTGGTTAACGCTGAGGCGGCAGCATCCACCTGATCATCATAAAAATCAGCGATCTTAGAAAGCATTTTTTCCAACTGTCCTGTTTGCTCGCCGACATTAATCATCCGCGTAACCATAGGAGGAAAAACTCCGCTTTTAGCCAGCGGCTTGGAAATCGGTTCGCCGTTACGCACACTTTTAGAACAATTAACCACCGCCTCCTCAACCACTTTATTACCGGAAGTCTTACTGACAATCTCTAAGGCGCTTAAAACACTGACTCCGCTTTTAACCAGCGTAGAAAATGTCCGGGAGAATTTAGCTACGGCCAATTTTCCCAGAAGGGGCCCGAATACCGGTAGTTTTAATATCATTTTATCAAACTGATATCTGCCTTTTTCAGTCTTAAGATAATTTTTAAATAACCAGATCCCCGCACCTAAGACTATAACTGTTAATAAGAAATACTTTCTTAATAAATCACTAGCAAAAATTAAAACCTGCGTAGGCATAGGTAATGTCCCGCCGAGAGAATCAAATATTCCTTTAAATGTAGGAACAACCTTGAGCAAAAGTAATGCCGTAATAATAACCGCCATACTCACCACCACCGCAGGATAAACCAGGCTTGAGGTTATCTTACGGTTAAGCGCTGCCTGCTTTTCCATAAAGGTAGCTAAGCGGTCCAAGATTTCATTTAACATACCGGAAGCTTCTCCTGCCTTAGTCATATTTACAAACAAATCCGAAAAAACCGCCGGATGCTTTGCCAGGGCGTCACAAAAACTTACCCCGCCTTCTATATCGCTTTTTACATTGCCGATAATACCTCTTAAATTTTCATTTTCTATCTGCTCAGCCAATATTCCTAAAGCATTGACTAAGGGAATACCCGCATCAATCATCGTCGCTAACTGACGGGAAAAAATAACTAAATCATCCAGCTTAACTTTTTTATCGCCAATCTTAGGCTTAATCGAAGAAGATTTAGCCATTGCCACCGAAACTACCACCAAATCTTTCCGATGCAGGATATCGGCAACCTCTGCCTCACTGGCAGCTTGCAATATTCCGCTAATGGTTTGGCCTTTTATATCTTTTGCGCTATATTGGTAGGAATTCATAGGTTATCCACTATTTTTAAAAATGCATCGACAATCTTGGGATCAAACTGCGTGCCGCTGTTACGCTTAATTTCCAGGACGGCTTCATCCTTAAGCAAGGGCACCTTCCTATAAGAACGAGCCGAACGCATAGCTTCATAAGCATCAGCAACATGAATTATCCGGGCACCCAGCAAGATATCATTACCTTTTCTGCCTTCCGGATAACCTGTTCCGTCATAATGCTCATGATGCTGCCTGATTAAGTCTACCACTTCGTTTAAAAAAGTCAACGGTTCCAGGATTTGAGCTCCGATAATAGGATGTTTACGTATCTGTTCCCATTCAATATTGGTAAGAGCCGATGTCTTTAATAATATGCTATCTTCAATCCCAATTTTACCCAAATCATGTAATTCGCAGGCTTGACGCAATAACTCGATTTCTTTAGTGGGAAGTTTCATATAATTTGCGATAGTAATCGCGATCCGGGCAACATTTTCAGAATGGCTGTGCGTATAATGATCCCGGGCGTCAATTGCCTGGGCTAAAACTTTAATCGTACGCATATATGTCGAACGCAAATCTTCATAAAGCCGGCTTAAATTAGTCGTTGCGTCTTCAATTCTTCTGGCCAAAAGCGTATTTTGTTTTTCTAAAGATTGATTGCCTTCTTTTAAACCTTGAGAAAATTTACGGTTAGCTAAAAGTAAAGTGTGCAGCTTAATCCCCTTTTCAACGATAAATTTCAATTTCTCTAAGTTTACCGGCCGGGTTAAAGAATCATAAATCCCGACATCCAGCAACTCTTTGGCCTTCTGCTCTTGTTCGATTTCAAGTAAAATAATGATTGTGCAATCAGGATCGATTTTTTTAAGCTCCTGAATCAATAACGGCATATCCGCCAAGCCATACCTGATAAAAATTAAATCATAATTGCTTTGTTTTAAACTTGCTATCGCTGCCTGAGCGCTGGATTCTTCGGAAATAACATAAGCCCCTAATCCCAATATCTGCTGGCTTATATAAACACAGTAAGATTTATCGTCACAAATTAAAAGAATTTTGCCGCCCATAACCATAATTATTCCTCAGTTGTAATCCGGATTGCTTCATCCAAAGTAGTCTGTTCCTCTTTAACTTTCAGGAAGGCATCATCGCGCAAAGTTTTCATTCCCAGTTCTCCAACCGCATAAGCTTTAATCTCATCTATCGATTTCCTGCGAATAATCATCTCTCTTATATTATCATCGATTAAAACTGTTTCCAATACCGCAATCCGCCC
>CAYIFW010000094.1:0-2777 GCA_964362795.1 uncultured Planctomycetales bacterium
ATATTATCGTCAATCATGCACTGATCGTGTAGGGCCGATTTCAAAATAATTTCTAATCCCCTGCTCTTGGGCAAAATTAGCCAAAATTTTACATTGATTAGCGCTTTTTAAATCTTTAGCCGGAGCAAAATGATCCGGAACTAAAACAATTTTATTTTTATTAAATACCTGCTTAAAACCGGATTTTTTAAATTCAGAGATGGCTAAAGGCGCGGTAATATCATTGGCTAGAGCAACATCAACATTAGCCTGAATAAATTCACCCGGCTTAATTGCCTTTTGAGCACAATGCTTTAGTAATATTTTTTCGGCTATTGTATAAGACATTTTAAAAACATGGGGACGGTTCTATTTTTTAAATTATAAAAATAGAAAAAAATAGAACCGTCCCCTTTATTTAAACTTTTTAACGACCAGAGAGGCGTTATGCCCGCCGAATCCTAAGGAATTAGACATACAGGCGTCAACATTTACTTTGCGCGCCGTATTCGGCACGTAATCCAAGTCGCAGTCCGGATCAGGATGTTCATAATTAATGGTAGGGGGAACAACACCGTCTTTAATTGCCAGGCAACAGGCCACAAATTCTACCCCTCCGGCGGCGCCCAAAAGATGGCCGGTCACGGATTTCGTAGAAGAAACCATTACTTTTTTACTATGTTCGCCAAATGCTTTTTTCATGGATAAAGTTTCAATTTTATCATTAAGTTTAGTTGATGTACCATGCGCATTAATATAATCTATCTCTTCAGGCTTCATCTGCGCATCTTTCAAAGCTACAGACATTGCGCTAGCTGCCCCCTGGCCATCAGGATCAGGCGCAGTTATATGATAGGCATCACAAGTCATGCCAAAACCGACAATCTCAGCAAGAATATTAGCGCCCCTTTTTTGCGCATGCTCTAAACTTTCTAAAACTACTAAGCCGCTCCCTTCAGCCATCACAAAACCATCACGCTCGAGGTCAAAAGGCCGGCTGGCTCCTTTAGGGTCGTCATTTCTGGTAGAAAGCGCTCTTAAAGCGCAAAAACCACCTACCGCAGTAGGAACAATACAGCTTTCCGTGCCTCCGGTAATCATTACATCCGAATCTCCATAAAGAATTGTGCGGTAAGCTTCTCCAATAGCATGAGAACCTGATGCGCAAGCTGTAGCCACGCAGGAATTCGGCCCTTTTAATCCGTGGATAATCGCCACTAGTCCACTGGCTTCATTTACAATAAGCATGGGAATAAGAAACGGGGACAACCTAGAAGGGCCTTTACTAAGATAAACCTTATGCTCTTCCTCAATTGTGTGCAGGCTTCCGATACCGGAACCGATAATTACACCTATACGCGTAGTATCTTCTTTAGATAAGACTAAACCTGAGGATTCAATCGCCTGTTTTGCCGCGGCTACGGCAAACTGCACAAATTTTGCCGTCCTTTTAACATCTTTAAGAGAGATCCCGTAATGAGTAGGATCAAAATTCTTTACCTCGGCAGCAATCCGTGAATCAAAAGCAGCCGCGTCAAAGCTAGTAATCGGCCCGGTTCCGCTTTTTCCGTTCTTTAAAGAATCCCAAAAGCTGCTAACATCATTTCCGACAGGAGAAATTATCCCCAAACCCGTAACCACTACTCTTTTTTTCATATTTATACCAATATAAATTTACCCCGCCAGGTTAAAAATCGCGGGGTAAATTATTTATTTCCTGTTATCTGATTATATTATTTAGCGCTTTTCTCATCAATATACTTGATGGCATCGCCAACAGTGGTAATCTTTTCGGCATCCTCATCAGGAATCTCAACGCCAAACTCTTCCTCTAAGGCCATAACTAACTCTACGGTATCCAGAGAATCCGCGCCTAAATCATCAACAAATGATGCTTCAGGAGTAACCTCTTCCGGCTTAACGCCTAACTGTTCTGCTATGATTGATTTTACTTTCTCCGCTGATGCCATTCTAATCCTCCTTAAATGAGCGCTTAACTTACGAACACGAAGTGTGAATAAGTCAATGCGCGAATTTATCCCGAGCTTACGCAGAAAATTTCGTAGAAATTTTCAAGTGGTTAAGCGAGGGAGTTTTACCTTACTTTATGCCATGACCATCCCGCCGTCAATCGTAATTGTCTGCCCGGTGATATAACTGGACTCATCAGATGCCAAAAATAAGCAGACATTGGCTACGTCTTGGGGCGTACCTAACCTAGCTAACGGAATCGCCTCCAGCATTTTCTTTTTAACATCCTCGGAAAGTTTATCCGTCATTGCTGTCTGGATAAATCCCGGAGCCACTGCATTAGCGTTAATATTACGGCTGGATAACTCCTTAGCTACTGTTTTTGTAAGAGCGATTATTCCGGCTTTGGAAGCTGCATAATTTGCCTGGCCCGGATTACCCATTAAACCAATAATTGAAGCGATACTGATGATCCGGCCGCCTCGACGTTTAATCATCGGCCGGGTTACGGCTTTAATGCAGTTAAATGTACCCTTTAAATTAACGTTAATTACCGCATCCCAGTCTGCTTCGGACATCCTAAGCAAAAGATTATCCTTAGTTATTCCTGCATTGTTAACTAATATATCAACCTTTCCCATTTTGTCAAGAATTTTGTTTATTCCCTCTTCCACCTTAGCAAAACTTGTGACATCCATCTCTAAAGCCAAGGCTTTACGCCCTAAAGCTTCAATCTCTGAGGCGGTTTGCTGAGCTATTTCCAGGTTAACATCAGCCACCACGATATCGGCGCCTTCTTGAGCATAAGTCAAAGCGATTGCCCGGCC
>CAYIFW010000095.1:0-1415 GCA_964362795.1 uncultured Planctomycetales bacterium
TTAATTTATATTTTAATTATGTTAGGCGGGATTTCCCTGGTCAGGCTAATCCAGCAGCAATCTTATTCGGGCGATTTAAAAGAAAGGGTTGTGGCTTTAGGCAAGCAGGCTAAAGAGCTGGATGATATTACGAGTAAATTAAAAATAGCCCGGCAATACGCGGATCCTAAATCTTCGGCGTTAACTTTTTTGAATGGTTTAAACCGGCTGTGTCCGGAGAATATTGTGATTACTAATTATAATTGGGAATTAGGCAAGTCATTTACCATGCGCGGTTATGCTCAGGCTATTCCGGATATTCTGGATTTTACCAATACCTTGAGCAATTCGGAAACCTTTAAGGGCGTGCAGAACCGTTATACGCGCCGCCGCAGGTTAAAAGATAAAGACGTGATCGATTTTGAGATCTTCGTAAAATGAGAAAATTAACCGGAAAAGAAAAAATTTTAGCGGCGGCTATCGGCGGATTATTGATTTTATTGGCGCTTAAGCTTTTTATTTTAGGCCCGATCAATGATAAAACCGCCAGCTTTTCCCAGGAGATTGAGCAGGCCAAAGTAACTTTGCGTAAATATATGGCCTTAGAGCATAACCGCGCGGAGATCCTGAAAGCTCAGAAACAGATTGCCGGATACTCTAGCCTTAAAGGCTCGGATGAAGATAAATCTGCCATGGTTATCAGCCGGGTTGAGTCGGCGGCCAGAAAATCCAAATTGCAGATATTGGATATGAATTCAGCTGGTTTAACTAAGGTCAAAGGCGGAGTGACGATTTACCGGGTTAATTTAAGCGCTGAGGGGCAGCTTAAAAGTTTTTTAGATTTTATCTCGGAGATAGAAGGAGCAGGTATTTTGTTGCAGGTGGAAAAAATAACTTTATCGCTTAAGGATGAAACCACCGGATTATTAAAAATCGATGCAGTTATTTTAGGAATCGCTTTTGCTTAAATTTTTTTAACAAGGCTGGAGGGGATAATGAAAAAAGCTTTTACTTTAATTGAGTTGATGCTGGTGGTAATTATTATCGGGATTTTATCAGCGATGGTTGTCCCGCGGTTGGCCGGACGCAGCGAACAGGCGCGAACGCAGGCGGCTAAAACTGATATTAATTCCAGTATTCCTTTGGCCCTGGATCTTTATGAGATGGATTTAGGCAGCTATCCTGCCTCGTTAGATGATTTAAGAATCCGTTCGGGAGCTAACGCGGAAAGTTGGCGGGGGCCGTATTTAAAGAAAAAGCCTTTAGATCCCTGGGGTAAAGCTTATATTTATAAGGCTCCGGGTGAACATAATACGGATAGCTATGATCTTTCCTCGATGGGTAATGATGGGCAACCTGCCACCGCTGATGATGTGGTAAATTGGGGTGAATAATTTGCGCGGTTTTACTTTAGTTGAGTTAATGATTAGCGTTTT
>CAYIFW010000095.1:1515-2678 GCA_964362795.1 uncultured Planctomycetales bacterium
TGCCTTTGGACGATTATGATCCTGGCTATCCTAGGATTGGGGATCACCGGCCTGGTTTTTCAGGAGATCAGGTTTAATAAAGCTTATTCCCGGATTATTATTTCTTTGCCGGTAGCCCAAGGCGCATTAAAAACAGTTTTTTATCTTAGAGAAAAAGACGCTACTCCAGCTTTTGATACTTGGGAAGAATTAAACAAAGAGGAAGAAGTAGGTTTGTGCGGTAATAATTCTTACCGGTATTATTTTGTCGATAAAAATAATTCATTCGCATCTGCTCCAGTTATTGATGAAAGCGCTCTGATTAATTTAAATCTGGTTTCTTCGGATGTTTTAGCGCGCCTGCCGGGTATGGATAAAGAATTAGCTGAAGCGGTGGTCAACTCCGGGCTGCGCCCGTTTAGTTCAATTAATGAACTGCTGCTGGTTGAAGGAATGAGTAAGGATAAGTTTTTACTTTTTAAAGACCTGGTTACTGTCTACGGCGCTGGTAAGATCAACATTAATACTGTCAGCCAAGAGGTGCTTTTAGTTTTAGGTTTGGACAAAGATACTTCCGGGGCAATTTTGCGTTTTCGCCGGGAGCATAAAATTGAGAACCCCGATCCGGCATCTACCCAGGAGCTCGGTTATGGCTTTTCCGATATTAACAGAATGCTCGATAATTTAAGGAGTTTTGCTTCTTTGGGTTTAAGGCAGGAGCAGGATATCTTGTCGTTACTTTCCGTATTTAGCGTTAAATCAGAATATCTGCGTTTTAATGTTATCCCCAGCTCCGGTGGAAACCAGGGCCTGCACTACAGTATAGTTATTTATCCGGCAACTAAAAAGATTCTTTCCTGGAAAGAGTATTAAAGCTAGAAATAACGGCAATAATTACTTGACAAAGCAGCCTATTTTTATTAAAATTATATAGTAAAATTTTACTATATTATGAGTGGAACAGGTTCCAATCCGTTTTACTTCTGGAGCTAAACTCCTTAATCCTAATGAGGTTAGGCGATGATTTGGGAAGCGCAGACGCAAAGCAAGTTTAAAGTTTTAATTTCCAAGATACCGGTATTTCACCGGCATATTACTGAGTCAGTGGTAAGTGAGCAGGCCCAGAAGCTTGCCGCCGGCCGTAATTGCCGCCAGGTCGAGGAGCAGGATGTAATTGCCGCTTT
>CAYIFW010000096.1:0-2619 GCA_964362795.1 uncultured Planctomycetales bacterium
TTATTAAGGAAGTACCCGGTTCATGCATCTATCACCATACGCATAGATTTCTGCAGCAACATCAGTTTATTTCACCAGAGCCTCCGAATGACTTTGCCTATTGGATAACCGATATTCTTGGAGAAGACGAGCTTGGAGAGAGGTTGGTTAGTGTTGATATAATTCAATATTCAACTATTCGAGATCTGCGGGAAAAGATCGCTTCAACCATTGAGGTTTATTTAAAGGATAGCCCACTGTCCAAGTTAAAATTTGCCAGATCCGGGGAAGAATTTCATTTTATTAAGTCGGTAAGTTTTATCCTGCCGACAATCTATATTGCCTATGACTTAAATGAATTTGTAGAGGTTTTAAAGAAAATTACCATCGATTCTATTTATTTCCATATTTTTGAAGCGCGTTTAAGGCTTGAGAAGCCAACTAATGATTTTGCATTTTGGATCGAAAATTCATTAGGCGATAAGAAATTAGCGAATAAGATTTCAAGTTTTGATCCCTATACGAGCACTTTAGAGGATTTAAGAAATAATATTATTCAAATAGTAGAAAAAAGGATTATTGGTTAAATGGCGAAAATAGAAGAATATGCCTCTTTAGTAGGGCAGGCTGTTATTGACGATTTAAGATTGCTTGGTGAGCGGTTAAAAGGCAAGGTAGTTCAGCACATAAATTCTACTCCTGTTGGCGGTGGGGTTGCTGAGATACTAAACCGCATGGTTCCGCTGTTGAGAGAATTGGGTGTAGATACTAAATGGGATGTTATAAGAGGCGGGGAACAATTCTTTAATGTGACAAAGAAGTTCCATAACGCCTTACACGGTAGATCTGAGGAGATAGTTAAAAGAGACTTTGAGATATTTATGGAGACTAGCCAGCAGAATATTGAAAGCATTGATACCTACGGGGATATTGTTTTCATTCATGATCCACAGCCAATAGCACTGATAAAAAAGAAAACTTCTAATAAATGGCTTTGGCGTTGCCATATTGACGTATCTGATCCTAATCTAAGAGTTTGGGAATTTCTTATGGATTTTATCGTTCAATACGATTCAGCAGTATTTTCTGCTCCTGCTTTTTCTCGAAAATTACCCATTAGACAATTTCTAATTCCTCCTTCCATTGACCCTTTGAGTGATAAGAATAAGGAATTATCGCAGGAAATAATAAATTCGGTTTTAAAAAAATATGATATCAAAAAAGATAAACCGATTGTCATACAGATATCTCGTTTTGATCGTTTGAAGGATCCGGTAGGTGTTATTGAAGCATATTTGCAGGTAAAAAAATATACTGATTGTCAGTTAATTTTGGCTGGCGGAACTGCAGAGGATGATCCTGAAGGATTTAAGGTTTTAGAGGAAGTCAAAGAAAAGGCCAAGAAAGACCCGGATATCCATATTTTACTATTACCCCAAAATGACTTAGAGGTTAATGCATTACAAAGAGCGGCAGATGTAATAGTCCAAAAATCCCTAAAAGAAGGGTTCGGCTTAACGGTTGCCGAGGCCCTATGGAAGGCAAAGCCTGTTGTAGCTTCAAATGTTGGAGGAATTCCTCTACAGATAAAACATAAATATTCAGGATTGTTGTGCCATTCTGTTCAAGGGGCGAGTTTTGCCATAAAACAACTTTTGAGTAGCCCGGCATACGCCAAGAAATTAGGAGAGAATGGGAGGGAGCATATAAAAAATAATTTTCTAATCACGAGGCACTTGAGAGATTACATGTTATTATTTCTTTCATTATATAATTCTGAAGATATCGTACATCTTTGTTGATTTATTAATACAAGGGTCTGGAAGACCTGAAAATCAATATGGTTAAGACAAAAATAATCTGTACTATCGGGCCTGCGAGTGACAATTATTCTGTCTTAAGGAAGATGATGCTAACAGGCATGGATGTAGCCCGGCTTAATTTTTCCCATGGGAACCTAGCCAGGCACGCGAAAGTCCTCAATTTGATTAGAACCATGAATAAGAAGTATTCAAGACATGTAAGGATGCTGGGGGATTTAGAGGGTTATAGGGTAAGGATAGGAAATATTAGAAAAGAAATCTCTCTGAAAAGAAAGCAAACTCTTTTTTTAGGCAATGAGGGAATTATTTGTGGAAAAGGCTCGGTACCTTTTGATTACGAAGGGCCTTTAAGTGATATTAAAAATGGATGCTTCATATATATTGATGACGGCAATATCGTGCTTAAAGTTAAATCCAGGAGCAAAGGTTATCTTCAAACAGAAGTAATTATCCCGGGAATCCTTAAAAGACATAAGGGTATAAATATACCGGATATAAAGCTTAGATTCAATGGTTTGACTGATAAGGACAAAAAAGACATAGAGTTTAGTGTGAAAAATAGATTAGACTATGTTGCTCAGTCATTTGTAAGGAGCAAAAAGGATATTCTAAGCTTTAGAGATTCGGTTAAAGACAGGTGCCCTGATTGCAAAATAATTGCCAAAATTGAAAACAAACAGGGTATAGAGAATATCGATGAAATCATTACGGTTTCTGATGGAATCATGATTGCAAGAGGTGATATGGGGGTGTCTTTGCCTATTTATGAAATAGCCGTGATTCAGAAGATGATTATTAAAAAATGCAACCGCATGAA
>CAYIFW010000097.1:0-2597 GCA_964362795.1 uncultured Planctomycetales bacterium
ATATTACTGAGAATAAAACGGTTGAGAGGTTGCCGCTTCCGCAAAAAGCATACCTTCCCTTGATTCAGCATTTGGGAAAAATCTGTAACCCGGAAGTAAAAGTTGGCGATACGGTGAGCCTGGGGCAGAGAATTGCCAGTATCCAGGCTAATGTTTATGCGCCGATCCACGCAACGCTATCCGGCAAAGTAATAGCTATCCAAGATTGGCCGCATCCTGTTTTGGGCAGGGCTAAAGCGATTGTCATTGAGGGTGATGGACAGGATAATGAAGCGGTGTTTAGCCTAAAGCAGCAGTCAGAAATTGACCTGCTCACCGCGCAGGATATCCGGAAAATTGTTTTAGCTGCCGGAATTGTGGGTCTGGGCGGAGCAAGCTTCCCCACGCATATTAAACTTAATCCTCCTAAACCGGTAGATACTTTGATTATTAACGGCGCAGAGTGTGAGCCGTATTTGACCGCGGATGCGCGTTTAATGATTGAGAAAGCCACAGAAATATTTGCGGGCATTGAATTAGTTGCCAGGTGCTTAGGTGTGCAAAAAATTTATATCGGGATAGAAGAAAATAAGCCCGAAGCAATAAAGTTATTTTCTAAGTTTGGCAGGATTAAGGTTAAGGTTTTAAAGTCAGAGTATCCCCAGGGAGGAGAGAAGCAGTTAATCCAGAATGTATTAGGCAAAGAGATTCCCCGCGGCAAGCTGCCTTTTGATATTGGCGTGGTGGTGCAAAATGTCGCTACGGCGTATGCGATTTATGAAGCAGTCTATAAGAATAAACCGTTAATTGAGAGGTTGGTGACAGTTACGGGAAGTTGTCTAAAAAACCCTAAAAATCTTTTGGTGCGCTTAGGCACGCCGATAAAAAATTTAATTGAATTCTGCGGCCCGCTTATTGAAGAACCGGAAAAAATTATTATCGGCGGCCCAATGATGGGTATTGCTCAATATACAGACGAGGTTCCAATTATAAAATCCAGCGGCGGATTATTATTGATGAATAAACAAGAGGCGAAGATCCTGGATGAAGATCCTTGCATCCGTTGCGCGGCCTGCGTACGGGGTTGTCCGGTTGGGCTGATGCCTTGTCAGATTAATTTAGCTTCGGAGAAATCACTTTGGAGCCAGGCTAAAGAGTATGGAGCAAGCGATTGCATTGAGTGTGGTATATGCAATTATGTTTGTCCGTCTAGCCGTAGATTATTGCAAACGATTAAACGGGCAAAGTTAGAGGTAGCTAAATAATATGAAAGAGATACTGCGTTACGGTTTTATTCTGGCGGTTATCTGCCTGGTTGCTGCCGGGTTATTGGCCGCAGTTAACGCGCTTACCGCTCCGAGAATTCTTGCGCTGGCTTTGGCCGAAGAGCAGGCCGCGCTTAAAGAAGTTATGCCTTTGGCCGCTAAGTTTACCGCGATTAAATCTGTTACGGACGGAGAAACTTTATATTATAAAGCATTTGATGGCCAGGATAAAACAATCGGGTTTGTTTTTAAGGCCGGCGGTAAAGGCTATTCCAGCGTAATTCAAACTTTAGTCGGGATAGATTCCGATGGCAAGATTAGCGCAATTAAGGTTTTAGCGCAAACTGAGACTCCGGGGTTGGGGGTACGTATAACCGAAAAAAAATTTACCGATCAGTTTAGAGGCCAAAATAGTTTAAATTTATCCGCAGTGCAGGCAATCAGCGGGGCAACGATTTCCAGCCGCGCGGTAATGAACTCGGTGGTTAAAAAAGCTCAGGAAATTAAGGAATTGATCAAAAATGAAAAGTAACCTTATTGTTTCAGGTTCTCCGCACATTCATAAAAAAGAATCCGTATCCGGAATTATGTGGATGGTGGTGGCCAGTATTATTCCTGCCGGAGTTGCCGGAGTGATTATATTCGGATTAGATGCTTTGTGGGTAACCTTAGTCGCAGTCATTGCCGCCGTATTAACTGAGCTGATGTTTGGAATATGGACTAAGAAGAAGATTACGATTTTTGACGGCACAGCGGTAATTACCGGCATACTTTTGGCCTATAATTTGCCGCCTAATGTTCCATTGTGGTTACCCTTAATTGGCGCGGTATTTTCCATTGCTATCGGGAAGTTGGTTTTTGGCGGGCTAGGCCAGAATATTTTTAATCCGGCATTAGTGGGCAGAGTTTTTCTTATGGCCTCTTGGCCGAAATATATGATTACCTTTGCCAAGCCGTTTAGTTTAGATGCGGTAACTGCGGCTACGCCGCTGGCAGCGCTTAAAGAAGGCAAACTGCTGGAGCATATTTCATATTTAGATTTATTTTTGGGTAAGCGCGGAGGGTGTATCGGAGAGGTTTGCATCCTGGCATTATTGATTGGCGCGGCATTTCTTTTAATCCGGGGTTATATTAGCTGGCATATACCGGTGACTTATATTTTCACGGTAGCTTTTTTGAGTTACGTTTTTGCCGGCACGCAGTTATTTAGCGGTGATTGGCTTTTTCAGGTTTTAAACGGCGGTTTAATCCTGGGCGCATTTTTTATGGCTACGGATTATGTGGCTACTCCGCTAACTGCTAAAGGGCAGTTGATTTTTGGCACAGGATGCGGTTTGCTGACGGTGGTAATCC
>CAYIFW010000098.1:0-2587 GCA_964362795.1 uncultured Planctomycetales bacterium
GCGGATGTGAGAAAAATAAAAGAGGTAACCGGCTGGTCTCCCAGATATAATCTTGCTCAGGGCCTTAATAGAACTATCCAATGGTGGAAAGATTGTTTAAAACAGGATTAAATTCGTGATGCCTAAACAATGCCCAGTTTGCTGTATTGATTCAGATTTGGTATTTACAACTAAGGATTGGAACAGGAAGGCCTCTGCGCAGGAATTTGAATATCAGAAGTGCCCAAGGTGCGGGCTGATTTTTTTAGCCGATCTACCGCAGGATCTGGATCATTACTATGGGGAGAGCTATTATTCCGCGCCTAAGCCTGAAAGATTAAAAAAAGTAGCTGAAGCAGAGAGTTATCAGCTGGCAATGGTCAGGCAGTTTGTTAAAACGGGGAGATTGCTGGAGGTGGGCCCGGGTTTTGGTGTTTTCGCATACCAGGCCAAAAAGGCGGGTTTTGATGTAACCGTTATTGAAAAAGAAAAAAAGTGCTGCAGATTTTTGGCTGATCATCTCGGTGTGAAAGCCATAGAAAGTGCCGCTCCGCATACGGTGCTTGAGTCGGGTCAGGGCTATGATGTTATCGCCCTTTGGCATGTTATTGAACATTTGACTTTTCCCTGGGAGTTTTTGAAAATCGCTTCCAAAAGATTAAGTTCAAATGGGATACTTCTGGTTGCGACCCCTAACCCCGCAGCTTTTCAGTTTAAGCTGCAAGGCGCGCAATGGCCGCATGTGGATGCGCCTCGTCACCTGTGGCTTATTCCTTTGGAGCGGCTGGTCAGCTATTTGAAGCCTTTGGGGCTGGAGCCGGTAATGATAAGTTTTAACGATAAGGGCGCCAGGAGTTGGGACAGGTTTGGATGGCAACGTTATTTAATGAATCATTTCTCTAACAAATGGCCCCAATATATTGGTTTTATCCTGGGGTATTGTGTCGCAAAAATGATGGGTTTTTTTGATCATAGAAATAACAATGGGAGCGCTTACACGGTTATCTTTCAAAAATTGGCAGCATAGATTAAAAAGGCAAGATGCCCATAAAGAATATTATCAAAAAAATATTAAATAGTAGATTGGCGAAAATAACCGGGATTTCCTTAATTAATTATGATCTTCTGAAATATGTAAAACATTATTCATGGATTTATAATTTTACCAAGATACCCACATTAAAAATTATTTATAGCCAACCACAAGAAATTACGGAAGAAGATATTAAATTATGCCAGCGTATTATCACGGCTTATCGTAAAGCTTCTCTGGATAAGTTAAGGATTAAAAATAGTACTAGCCAGATATGGTCTGAAAGCTTAAGAAAATATTGCAGTAAATTGGTTGTTGCTATGGATTCAGGTAATGCCAAAGAGTTGGCTAGAGTCTTATCGCGAATGTTCAGGGAAGATTTTGTTTATGGTTTGGCCTCCGGCAGTTTAATTGATCATGCGCATAGCCGCTTAGGGGCAAAAATATGGTCGATGAAATATCAAGACAATCTAATAGGTTTAGCAGAGTATCTTGGTGTTGTGCGTACAGAGTCTACTTAGCAGGGGTTTGTAGCCGCTTCCCTGAAAGACGAGCTGGATTCTATCGTTTCAAAGATAGAAGCGAAAATCGGTATTTCGATGAGTTTCCCGGATATCGGCGCGCCATACGGGATAAAAGCGGCAAACTCCTTGATTACGATGGAACATCCGGAGCATCTTTATGTTGCTTTACGTATTAATCAGGCTATTCGAGATTATTTGAAAGATAAGGATAATCAACCCTTGAATCTGGTTGAGATTGGAGCTGGTTTTGGCGGGCTTGCTTATTGGATTATGAAATTAGGGAAAATCAAAGTGAACAATTATATTATACTAGATCTTCCTCTGATTAATGTTTTGCAAGGTTATTTTTTGACTAAGGCGTTTGGCGCATCAGCTGTAAAACTATATGGTGAAGCGGCTGGCAATGCTACCACTATTTCTATTCTACCCAATTTTGCGATCGAGAAAGAAGTCGTTAATGATATTGATGTACTGATTAATGAAAATAGTATGCCTGAAATGTCAGAGGCAATCGTACAAAAATATATTATGTTTGCAAGAAAATATCTTTCCGGATTATTTTTTAGTTATAATCATGAGGCTTATAGTATTGTTTATGGAAAATTGCAGGTATCTGTGCCTGAAGTCGTTGATAGCGTGGGTGGATTTATCCGGATTTCAAGGAATGCTTCATGGGTCAGAAGCGGATATGTAGAGGAAGTTTATAAAAAGGAGAATCGGTGAAGTTCTCAGTATTACTGCCCACGCGTAACGGGGGAAAGTATTTAAAAAATTGCCTAAGTTCAATTTTGGATGAACCTTACCAAGATATGGAATTGGTCGTTTCTGACAATGCCAATACTGATGAGACCGCAGAGATATTAAAATCCTATTTTGGCGAACCCCGTTTGAAGGTAGTAAGGCTTACTAAGCCGGTTTCGGTAACAGAGAATTGGAATAGCGCTCTTTTAGCCAGTAAAGGCGATTATGTTTTAATGATGGGCGATGATGACGGTTTACTGCCGGGTTATTTTAACCGTATGGAAGCAATTTTAAAGAAATACAATGATCC
>CAYIFW010000099.1:0-2559 GCA_964362795.1 uncultured Planctomycetales bacterium
ACCGGAAATTAAAGCTTTGCTTAAAGTTTTAGGGAATTTGGAGAAAGAGGTGCTTCTGCATGTTGTCGAGCACCGGACGAATAATGTTTGCCGGTGTATTGCTTTAGGGTTTACTTATGGGGTGGGGAGAAATATGCCGGTTAGGCAGGAGAAGCAGGGCCTGGTAATCCCGCGCAATATTGAAGCTCTTTACGGCCGGGTTTTAAACGCGATGATTAAGCCGGTGGATCATAAGGAAGGATTTGATTTAACTGACGGTATTCCGATTACGAATATGGTTGCCCATTCTAAACTTGAGGTTAAGCCGGAAGGGGAAACTAAAACCGAAGTTATTCAAACCGGAATTAAGATGATTGATCTATTATTTCCTTTGATTAAAGGTTCTAAAAGCGGGCTTTTAGGAGGAGCTGCCTGCGGAAAAACAATTTTAATCCTGGAGATCATTCATAATATTATTACTTATCAAAAGGGCACTTGTATTTTTGCCGGCGTCGGTGAACGTATCCGCGAAGGAAATGAGCTTTATTATGAATTTGAACGCGCGGATTTGCTGAAGCGCTCAATTTTAATTTTTGGGCAGATGAATGAATCCCCGGGTATGCGTTTTGAAGCGGCTAATTCAGCCGTGGCGTTAGCGGAGTATTTATTAGAACAGCGCAAAGATGTTTTATTTTTTATGGATAATGTTTTTCGTTTTGTCCAGGCGGGCAGCGAGCTGTCGACACTTTTAGGCAGAATTCCCTCCGAGGGCGGGTATCAGTCAACTTTAACCAGCGAAATCAGCCAGCTGCATGAAAGGATCCGTTCGGAAAAAGGAGCCAGTATTACGGCCATTGAAGCAGTTTATGTTCCGGCGGATGATTTAACTGACCCTGCGGTTGTAGCGATTTTTGCGCATATGGATAGCTTAATTGTGCTTTCACGCAGCCTGGTACAGCGCGGCCTTTATCCGGCAATTGATCCGTTATTATCTTCGGCAAATTCTTTGAGCCCGGCGGTGGTTGGCCGCAGGCATTTTGAGGTTGCCCAGGAGGTAATCCGGCACTTCCGGCGTTATGATGAACTGGAGCGGATCGTTTCGATTATCGGAAAAGAAGAACTTTCTCCGGAGGAACGCATTATTTTTGACCGCGCCAGAAAGTTACAGAATTTTTTAGCCCAACCGTTTTTTACGGCTGAGGTTTATACCGGCAAGCCCGGAGTTTATGTGGGGATAGAAGATACCATCAGCGGTTGCGAAAAAATTGTACAGGGCCAAGCGGATAAACTTGATGAATCCCGTCTGTATTCTATCGGGAAACTGGAGATCGCATGATATCAATAAAATTACTCGGAGAGTTATTGTTGAAAAAAGGTTTGGTTACGCAGCAGGCAATTAATGAGGCATTAAAAGAATCCGCGGATAGCGGGGATATGTTGGGTAAAATCTTAGTTAGCCGGGGACATATTAAAGAAGTCGATCTTTTAAAAGTGTTGGCCGAGCAGTTTAATTTACCTTTTGTTCTGCGCCTAAAAGACATGCGTATATCAACGGATGCGGTTAAGGCCGTGCCGGCTAAATTTGTCCAGCACTACGGATTCATGCCGATTAGTTTAGAGGGCCAGGTGTTGACGGTGGCGGTTTATAATCCCATGGATGTCTGGTTGGCTGAGAATATAAAAATAAATTTAGGTTTTCAGGTCAGCCGGGTTTTAACCAGCCGGCATGAAGTTGAGAGCGCGATCCATAAATATTACGGAGCAGTGGCTGGGACGGTGGATAAGATTATGGAGGGTAAGGCAAGTAGCGGGACTAAATTAATTAAGGATGAGAGCGTTGAAGATATTGAGAAGAATGCCGATGAAGCTTCGGTAATCAAGTTGGTTAATCAGATTATTAGCGAAGCGATCAAGGTGCGGGCTACGGATATTCATATTGAGATTTATGTGGACAAAGTGGTTTTGCGCTACCGCATCGACGGAGTTTTGCGGGAAATGAAGATGCCTCAGGATGCTTATTATATTGAGCCGGCGATTGTTTCGCGGATTAAAATTATGTGCCATTTAGATGTGGTGGAGCATCGGGTTCCGCAGGATGGCCGGGCTAAAGTCAGGCTTCTGGACGGCCAAGAAGTGGATTTAAGGGTTTCGGTTTTGCAGGGGTATTTTGGAGAGAATGTGGTAATTCGAATCCTACCTTCGCAGGTTCTCCTGGATTTAGATAAAATTGGATTTCTCCCCCAAGATTTAGCTACGATCTTGAAGTTAATTCAAAAACCGCACGGGATTATTTTAATTACCGGCCCCACCGGAAGCGGCAAGACCACTACCCTTTATACTTGTTTAAGCCGCCTTAACCGTAAAGAAGTAAAAATTGTCAGTATTGAAGATCCGGTGGAGTATGCTATTGAAGGAATAACTCAGATTCAGGTTAATCCTAAAGTCGGCCTGACTTTTGCCAATGCCTTAAGGAGTGTTTTGCGCCATGATCCGGATATTATGATGATCGGGGAAATCCGCGATTCGGAAACCGCGGATTTAGCCATCCGTTCTTCTTTAACCGGACATTTAGTTTTCTCA
>CAYIFW010000100.1:0-2419 GCA_964362795.1 uncultured Planctomycetales bacterium
TTCTATGTTTGACGCAATTCTGCAATTTAATTTCATTGATATTATAATTATAATCCTTTCCCTGAGAATATGTTACATCTCTTTTAAAATGGGCTTACCGGTTGAACTTTTTAAGCTTTTAGGCGTCATTTTTGCCACCTATATCGCGTTACATTATTACACTAGCCTTTCCGATATTATTCAGCGGTCTTTTTTGCCTAAAGAAATGCCTTTGGAGTTTCTGGATTTCTTAGTTTTTATTGTTTTAGTTTTAGGCGCTTACCCGGGGTTTGTTGTTTTGCGCAGCATGTTTTACAGGTTTATAAAATTAGAGGCATCGCCTAGGCTTAGCCAATTCGGCGGCCTTATTTTGGGTTTAGCCAGGGTATTTTTTACTACCGGTTTACTGGTTTATATTTTAATGATTTCCAGCGTAAAATATCTTAATGATTCGGTAAAATTTTCTTACTTTGGCAGCAGAAGCTATGCCGTTGCGCCTAAAATTTATGGTTGGTTATGGGGCAATATTGTTTCCAAGTTTTCGGTTAAAGAAAAATTCAACCCTACGGTTAATGAAGTCACAGAAAGATTCAACCGCAAATGAAGCTAATCAATTTTTATAATCAGGTGGTAAAATTCGGCCGTTTAGCTGATCCGCGCAAAGATAAGAAAAAAATTAAAAGATTCGAGGATTCGGCAATTCTTTTCGGCCGAGGCGATTTAGAGATAAAAAAGATAATGGTCGGTATTGACATTGAAGTTGCCGAGTTGCTGTTGGCTGAGCGCATCCGTCAGAAGGAAGGCCTGGATCTGGTTCTCGGGCATCATCCCGAAGGAAAAGCTTACGCGGGGTTGCATGAAGTAATGCGATTGCAGATTGATTTGCTTTCTCAGGCGGGGGTTGCTCCTAAGACTGCCGCTAGATTAGTTAAAGAGAGAATGTCGGAGGTAGAGCGCAGGGTTTTGCCGCAAAATCATACCCGTCCCGTAGATGCTGCCAGATTACTGAATATGCCTTTTATGAACGCGCATACTCCTGCGGATAATCACGTCTACCGGTATTTAGAAGCTAAATTTAAGCAGAAAAAACCGCGTTTAGTCGAAGATATTGTTAAAATATTAAATACGATCCCTGAATATCAGATTGCCCAAAAATTTAATACCGGACCGCGTATAATTCTGGGTAATCCTAAGCGCCAGGCAGGAAAGATATTACTGGAGATGACCGGCGGTACGGAAGGGTCAAAAGATGTTTTCGGAAGACTATATAAAGCCGGAGTGAGGACTTTAGTTTCCATGCATTTAAGCGAAGAACATTTTAAAAAAGTAAAAGACGCTAATCTTAACGTGGTTATCGCCGGGCATATCTCCAGCGATAACTTAGGATTAAATTTGCTCCTGGATAATATCGAAAAATCCGCCCAACAAACATTCACCGTGGTTGCCTGTTCGGGTTTCAATAGAATTAAGAGAAAGTAAATATGGCAGGTCTTATACCAGAAAATCTATTAGAGGATATTCTCGGCCGCGTAGATATCGTTGAGGTCATCTCCGGTTATATCCAGCTTAAAAAAGCTGGCCGTAACTTTAAAGCTAATTGCCCTTTTCACCATGAAAAAACTGCCTCATTCATGGTTTCAGGCGACCGGCAGATTTATCATTGTTTCGGCTGCGGTGAATCAGGAAACGCTTTTAAATTCCTTATGCGCCATGACCGGATGGAGTTTCCTGAAGCGGTGGAATTGCTGGCTAAAAAAGCCGGGGTCAATTTACCGCAGTGGGATAATCCGCAGGTTGCCCGAGCAGCCAGCTTAAACAGTCAATTATATAAAATTAATGAATTGGCTTTAAGTTTTTACGAGCTCAACCTTCAGGCTTCTAAAGCCAGTCCAGCCCGGGATTATCTTTTAAAAAGAGGGATTAAACCTGAAACGGTAAAAGAGTTCCGTTTGGGCCTGGCCCTTAGCGACTGGGACAGTTTAATTAATTTTTTAAGATCCAAGAATATTCCTCTGGCGCTGATGGAGACTGCGGGTTTAGTCTTAGCCAAAGAAACCGGAGGGTATTACGATCGTTTTCGTAACCGTATTATTTTTCCCGTATTTGATATTCATAACCACGTCATTGGCTTTGGCGCCAGGGTAATGGATGAAACCTTGCCTAAATATGTTAATTCTCCGGAAACCCCGGTTTATACTAAAGGCCGGAATCTTTTCGGTTTAAATTTAGCCAAGAATTTTATACGGGATTTAGATTGCGCGGTAATTGTGGAAGGGTATTTAGATTTCATCATGCCTTATCAAGAAGGATTAAAAAATATCGTAGCTTCTCAGGGGACCGCGCTTACCCTGGATCAAATTAAATTACTTAAACGTTATACCCATAATGTGGTCATGGTTTACGACGGGGATTCAGCCGGCCAGATAGCTACTTTAAGAAG
>CAYIFW010000101.1:0-2284 GCA_964362795.1 uncultured Planctomycetales bacterium
TTTCTTCCACTAAATTCCTTTTTGTCAGGAAACCAGCGACACCGACATCAAACATATAATATTTAGAAGCTTTTGTTATGACCTGACGTGATTGTCTTTTCTTAAAAGGTTCCACTCTTACAGCCAGGAGCGTATCAATAAGTATCTGGTAGTACTCCTTAACTGTTTTAGAATCAACACCGCATTCCCGGGCGATATTAGTATAATTAGTAATCTCGCCATGCGCATAGCCAAATGCATCAAAAAATCTTAAAAACGCGGGGATATTACGTGTTAGGCCTTCAGCAAAAACCTCCTGGCGCAGGTAATCCTGCACGTAAGCCTCTAATGATTTCCTGCAGTCAGAATCATTCTGTAAATAATGAAACGGTATCAGTCCGTGATTCAAAGCTCGCAGCAGATCAAATCTTGATATTTCCCTGCTGACCAACGGGAATAATTCATAACGCCAGGCCCTGCCGCCCAATAAATTCGCATGGCCTAGTTTTAGTTTTCTGGCACTTGAACCGCAAAGCACAAACCTTAAGCCTTTATTCTCTATCAGCCAATGTACTTCATCCAATAACTGGGGGACTTTTTGCACCTCATCAAGTATTATCGGTTTCTTAAGCGCAGCTGGCTCTTTAGCCAACAACTGTTCACGTAGAAGTGACGGATTTTTTGACATTTCCAAAAACAAATCCGTTTTGAGAAAGTCATAAACCACGCTCTCCGGAAACCTTTCTTTTAAGTACGTAGACTTGCCCGTCTTTCTGGCTCCCCATAAAAACGCAGATTGATGGATAGGAAGCCGTAGATCTAAGATTCTTGGGATATTCTTCATTCGTACCACCCTCCAGATTAGTCTTACTAATTAGGAGTATATACCATTTTAGTAAATTGTCAATATTTTTCTTGTTTTTAACCCGAGTTCCTACGACTAAGAATACTGCATTGCGTATTTATCCAAGAGTTCCCGGCTCATTTTAATAGAGCAAGGTTACTAATCTCTAGTGCCTTACATATACGCATCAGAGTAGATAATGTAATGTTCATCTTACCTTCCTCAATCTTAGAAATATGCGGCTGTTTTATACCAACTTTTAACGCTAATTCCGACTGGCTCATTTGCTTTGCTATTCGATTTCCCCTTATTTCATCTCCAATCTTTTTGAAAGATACTGAATAGCTATCTTTAGAGTATGTTATTTTTTTACTATCGCCAATAAGGCCCTCATAGATAGTCTGCCACCAATCACGAAAATCCGATTGTTTCTCGAACTTATTCCAATATTGTTTTACTTTTGGCCAGCTCTCGGTGAATTTCGCCTTATTCAACACTGAAAATACTTCTGCCGGTTTATCGCAGCGAGAAAGAAAAGTAACCATGCGCGCAGTAAATTTCGGATGCCCGGGATCCCTAAGAATACTGGCCGTTACTGCCAAGGCCTGACTATTTAAATCCCAGAAATATTTTGCTATTTTTATCTTCATTCTAATACCTCACTAATAAAAGTTTTTATTTCCTTCTCCAGGTAAATAACCATTTCTCTTGCGTTAAATTTTTTATCATATATATCTAAGTCTAATAAAGACAGCTTTAAATCTTGCCGCGAGAAACTGCGATACCAATGAACCATCCCCCTCTGCAGGGATGCGGGTATTTTTTTCATAAAAATATGCAGTGGTTTTATTTTTTTTGAAAGCATATAGATATCAAAAACATCTCTTGCCTGTTTACGTCCCCGCATTATTTTCCTGCCTACCTGATCTTCATCCTGGCGCATTCCTGTAATGGCCACAATTTTATGAATATATAAATCCTCTACGCTGTAAACAGGAATGCCCCCGAAATTACTTATCTTAGGCCGATTAGAGATGACATCCTCAACAAAGTCTACCTTTAATTGCCTGTTTGCCTTAATAGGAATAGAATAAAACCTTACTTTGGCCTTTCCTAAAATTTGCAGCTCCGATTCAAGCTTTATGCCTTTAAAATCTTTCTTTAATTCTAAAATTATCTTATTAATCTCCTGGTTGTTATACCTGGTAGAAAAAAAATCTAAATCGACTGAAAATCTATGATGTAAATAATATAGCTCTAAAGCTGTGCCCCCTGCCAAAGCAAAGCTTGAGCTTTTCCTTGCAAATATTTTAAGCACCTTGTTCTGAACCTGTCGAATAGGATTTTCCATATATATTATAAGATATAATCTATATATAGTATAATGTATAAAAATAGTATCGTCAAGATAATTCTTTCTTTATTATTTCTCTTGGTTTGATTACTTTCTACTACAATAGA
>CAYIFW010000102.1:0-2255 GCA_964362795.1 uncultured Planctomycetales bacterium
GCTAAATAAAATTCTTTATTTAAATTATCTTGCTTGAGCCGGTAGACTAATCCCGCCTCGGTGCCGACAATAAACTCTTTTGCCGGATTCTCTTTGGCAAATTTCGCCATCTGACTTGTCGATAATACAACATCCGCCAAAGCCACTACCGCCGGCAGGCACTCCGGATGTACCATGACTTTAGCTTGAGGATGGAATTTTTTCTCCCTCTTTAAATCCTCCGGCAATATTTTAACATGCGTGGGGCAAAAACCATGCCAGGTGATTAATTTTCTGCCGGTATTCTTAGAAACATAGTCGGCTAAATATTTATCCGGGACGAAAATAATCTCTTGCTCATTCTTTAAAGCATTAACTATCGCGATAGCATTGGTCGATGTGCAGCAATAATCTAATTCCGCTTTAACCTCTGCGGAGGTATTAACATAACCTACGGTAACTGCCCGGGGATGCGTTGCTTTTAGTTTTCTTAAATCATCAGCAGTCAACATATTGGCCATCGGGCATCCTGCGGATATATCCGGCATAATTACTAGTTTATCCGGAGAAAGAATGGATGCGGTTTCGGCCATAAAATAAACTCCGCAAAAAACAATTACTTTAGCGTCTGTTTTTGCGGCTACCCGGGATAGCTCTAAAGAATCGCCTCGGAAATCGGCGATATCCTGAACCTCCGGCAACTGATAATTATGCGCCAGGATTACGGCGTTGCGTTTTTTCTTTAATTCCTTAATTTTAGAGATTAATTCCTTATCTTCCTTGATCACTCTAATCAATAACCTTTTGGATTATTCCTCCGCCTAAAACCACGTCTTTATCGTAGAAAACTGCAGATTGTCCGGGCGTTATAGCAAACTGCGGATCTTTAAAAATAACTTTAAGCTTATCCCCAACCGGATAAACAGTTGCCGGGGCTTCTTTATGATTATAACGTATCCTCACCCTTATCTCAACCTTCTTTTTAAAAGGCTTATTTAAAAAATGCCCCTCTTTGATCATAAATTCAGTCTGGTAAATATCCTGGCGCGGGCCTACAATAATCCGATTTTTTTTGGCATTAATTCCTCTGACATACAGGGGATACCCTTTAGCAATCCCCAGTCCATGCCGCTGACCTACGGTATAAAAGGGTATGCCCTGATGCAACCCCAAAATATTGCCATCCTTATCCACCAAATCACCCTGTTTGACAGTCTTTAAATTTTTCGCTTTAATTAAAGCGCCAGGTTTACCGTCGGGCAAAAAACAAATTTCCTGACTATCCTGCTTGCCGGCAACATTTAACCCGAAATCAGCAGCCATTTTTCTTACCTTGAGCTTAGTGAAATTACCCAGTGGAAAGATCAAATGCTTAAGCTGCTCTTGATTTAAGCGGTAGAGAAAATAGGACTGGTCTTTTTTAAGGTCGCGCGCTTTTTTAAGCAGATAACCCTGCTGGGATTTCACAATCCGGGCATAATGTCCGGTAGCTAAAAATTTAGCCCCCAGATTAAGCGCTTTTTTAAGTAAAATACCGAATTTTATAAATTGATTGCATCTAACGCAGGGATTAGGGGTCCTGCCGTTTAAATATTCCTGATAAAAATCGCCAATTACGTCGCGGGAAAAATCTTTATCCAAATTTATAACATAGTGCCGGATTCCCAGTTTTTGAGCAACCCGGCGGGCATCCTCAATTCCGGTTAAACCGCAACAGCTTGGCCGCTTACCGTCATGCTCGGCTAAATTAAAGCACATCGTTAAACCGACAACTTCCTGCCCTTGTTCTTTTAACAAAGCCGCGGCCACCGAAGAATCCACCCCGCCGCTCATAGCTACTGCTACAAATTTTTTCATAATTTATTATAACAGAAAATAAAGGGGACGGTTCTGTTTTTCTTTTACTTAGCTTAAAAAAATAGAACCGTCCCCTTTATTTATTCCTGATTAGGTTATAACTTCACTACATTAGTAGCTTGTTCACCTTTAGGGCCTTTTTCAATCTCAAATTCAACCTCTTGGCCCTCCTCTAAGGTTTTATAGCCATCACCCTGGATCGCGGTGTGATGTACGAATACATCAGCGCCATTCTCAGGAGTAATAAACCCATATCCCTTTTGATTGGAAAACCACTTTACTTTACCTTTTGCCATTTTCTTTACTTCCTCCTTTCCACTAAAATTATAGCCAACAAAAGAGCATAAAAACAAAACCGTAAGGCGTGTTATTCTTTCTCCTTACGGTAAAGACCTCTACTCCCTTGCTTACTACAAAAA
>CAYIFW010000103.1:0-2055 GCA_964362795.1 uncultured Planctomycetales bacterium
CCCGATTTGAACGGACGACCTCAAGGTTATGCTTACTACTTCAGCTTACGCTGCTCCACGCCTCGTGGATTTGTAGTCTGGACTATATCTTGATCCTTAAAATAAGGACCCCTGCCGTTTAGTCTCTACACCTTCTCTGTTTTATTCAGAGCTTGGCTCGGTATTACCTTGGCAAATCAAGGCTTCACCGAATTTGACAGATTATCCTTCAATCGTTACCGACTGAGGAGCCCATTATCTCGTCTATATACACATATGCGAAAAATTGAGCCTTGCGAGCTACCAGGCTGCTCCACCCCGCGAAACTTTTTAAAGAACGATTCATATTATACCACTAGCTGCTTAAAAGCGAAATTTATTTATCTCTTCTTTTCGGAAAAAATCTTAATGGGAATCTCGCCCTTCCTGACCACTCCCATCTTATCCCGGGCAATCTTCTCCTGATAGACCGGATCATTCTCCACCCGCTTAAGCTCTTCCTGCAGAAGATAATTTTCAACCGCCATCTTACGGAACTTCTCTTCCAGCTGACGGTTTTTAACCCTAGATTCCTGCAGCCTAGTGTAGCCCGGCAGGAACAAAAACAAAAGCAGGACCGCAAACCCAAAAAGCCAAAATGACTTTCTTAATCTGGAGAGCATTTACCTCTTCCAACTCGTCCCCGCATAGACTGCCTTTTTACCTAACTCTTCCTGAATCCTTAAGAGTTCATTATATTTACAGATTCTATCCGTACGAGACAAAGAACCGGTTTTAATTTGGCCGACTCCGGTAGCCACCGCTAAATGCGCAATCGTCGTATCTTCGGTTTCACCGCTGCGATGCGAAATTATCGCGTTATATTTATTCTTTTTGGCAATGGCAATCGCCTCCAGGGTCTCAGAGAGCGAGCCAATCTGATTAACTTTAATCAGTATAGCATTGCCGATTTTTTCTGCAATCCCTTTTTTGAATATCTTCGGGTTTGTAACAAAGATATCATCTCCGACCAACTGTACTTTATCCCCGATTCTCTCAGTCATCTGGCGCCAACCTGCCCAATTGTGTTCGGAAAGCCCATCCTCAATCGAAAGAATAGGATATTTCAAAAGCCACCCTTCATAAATTGCAATTAAATCCGCAGCAGTTTTCTGCGCTCCTTCAAAAGTATAATTGCCATCTTTACAAAAAGAACTGGCCGCGCAATCCAGAGCCAAAGAGATATCTTTACCTGGAACATATCCGGCTTTTTTAATTGCCTCGATAATCAAGCTTAAGGCCTCTTCATTAGAATTAAGGCTGGGAGCAAAACCGCCTTCATCTCCGACGCTAGTTGAAAGTTTTTTAGATTTTAAAATTGATTTTAAATTATGGAAAACCTCGGTAGCCATGCGCAAAGCCTCTGAGAAAGTAGGCGCGCCCTGGGGCATAATCATAAACTCCTGAATATCCAAATTATTATCGGCATGCATTCCGCCATTTAAAATATTCATTAACGGAATGGGTAAGATCTTCGCTTTTTCTCCGCCTAAAAATCTATAAAGCGGTTGCTTCTTGGAAATTGCTGCAGCCTTGGCTACGGCCAGAGAAACTCCCAGGATTGCATTTGCTCCCAGTTTAGACTTAAACTCCGTGCCATCCAGTTTAATCAAAAGTTTATCAATTTTAGCAAAATCCGCTGTTTTTCCTTTAATCGCAGTATTGATTATAGTGTTAACATTAGCAACAGCCTTTAATACCCCTTTACCTAAATACCGGGCCTTATCCCCGTCTCTTAGCTCCAGAGCTTCATTATCCCCGGTTGATGCTCCCGAAGGCACCGCGGCGCGCCCTAATATACCGTTGGTCAAAAGACAATCTACTTCCACCGTAGGATTACCGCGCGAATCCAAGATTTGGCGGGCTAAAACTTTTTTAATCGTGGCCATATTCATCTCCCTATAAATTAGTTTAAAAAAATTAAATACTTAATAATTATACCTTCAAAAGTCCTTAAGTCAAGAAAAGGTTTGACTTAAGGTGATGGATATGTTATTTTTTAGATACTCATCTTTATAAACGTCTGCCTATCGGCAG
>CAYIFW010000104.1:0-2045 GCA_964362795.1 uncultured Planctomycetales bacterium
TGGCCTTTGCGATGAAACCGGCAGGATTTTAGGGCTTATGCCGCATCCGGAAAGACATATATTTGGCGCGCAGCATCCGCGCAATTGGAATATAAAATCTAAAACCGGCGACGGCTTACAAATCTTTAAGAATGGGGTGAAATATGTTAAAGAAAATTTATAATGACGAGCCTAAAGAGTATTGTGGTTTATTCGGAATAACTACTAATAAGCAGGCGGTTTGGCTTACTTATCTGGGGCTTTTTGCTCAGCAGCACCGGGGACAAGAGGCCTGCGGGATTGTCGCCAATAATCAGGGCGCGCTTTCCATACATAAGGATATGGGTTTGGTCAGTGATGTATTCAGCGAGCAGGTGCTTAGCCGTTTGAAAGGGAGTATGGCGGTAGGCCATGTGCGCTATTCAACTACCGGTTCAAGCATTTTAAAAAATTCTCAGCCGCTTCTAATTGATTATGCTAATGGCTCGATTTGTATCGCGCATAATGGAAATTTGGTGAACTCTTTTGAGCTGCGCCAAAAATTAGAAAAAAGCGGTTCAATTTTTCAGACGACAACCGATTCGGAGTTAATTATTCATCTGATGGCGCGTAGCAACAAACGCAGCCTAGAGGATAGTTTGATTTATGCTTTAAAAAGAGTTAAAGGCGCATATTCATTGGTAATGATGAACAGTGATTATTTGATGGGAATGCGCGATCCGCACGGTTATCGGCCGCTTGTGTTGGGAAAGCTTGGAGCCAGCTGGTGTTTTGCTTCCGAGACCTGTGCCTTTGATCTGATTGGGGCAAAATTTGTGCGTGAAGTTGAGCCCGGAGAGATAGTCTTTATTAACCGTGAGGGAGTAGTCAAGTCAGTTAAGCCCAAAGATTTAGTTGCCAGCCATTCGGCATTTTGCACTTTTGAGCATGTTTATTTTTCGCGCCCGGATTCTTCTGTCTTCGGCGAGGTTGTGCATACCGTGCGCAGGAAATTAGGCGCTCAACTTGCTAAAGAACACCCGGTAGACGCTGATTTTGTCGTGCCGGTCCCGGATTCTGGGTTTTCTGCCGGGTTAGGTTATTCGCAGGAGTCCGGAATTCCTCTGGAGATGGGGATTATTCGTAACCACTATGTCGGTAGGACATTTATTCAACCGGCTCAAGATGCTCGCGATATGGGGGTGCGCGTTAAGTTTAATATTCTAAAAGATATTTTAAAAGGCAAGCGGATTATTATTGTGGATGATTCGATTGTGCGCGGCACAACTTCAAAAATTCGTGTGCGAAACTTGCGTAAAGCCGGGGTAAAAGAAGTGCATTTGAGAATTTCTTGTCCGGCGCACCGCTTTCCCTGTTTTTACGGGATTGATTTTCACCGCTCAAGTGAATTGATTGCCAATAAATATGAAACCTTAGAGAAAATCAGTAAATATCTTGAAGTAGATAGTTTGGGTTATTTGAGTTTAGAAGGCATGTTGGGTTGTCTTAAACATCCTAAAGAGAGTTATTGTACTGCCTGCTGGACGGCAAAATACGCGGTACGGGCGGAGAAGAGGCACAGTAAATTTTCTTTAGAGAAACGCTGCTGTGGGCAAGGGGAGCTGCAAACATGAAGATAACTTATAAAACTTCCGGAGTGGATATTAAGAGTGCCAGTGTTTTTAAATTAAAATTAAAACCTTTAGTGCGTAAATCATTCCGCCAGGAAGTTTTGACGGATATCGGCGGCTTTGGCAGCTTCTTTAAATTTGATAAAAATAAATATAAGAATCCGGTTTTAGTTTCCTCAAGCGATGGAGTGGGGACAAAACTGGTGATTGCCAAGTTAGCCAATAAGCATGATACCGTGGGTATTGATGCTGTGGCGATGAATGTGAACGACATCCTCTGCACCGGAGCGGAGCCATTATTTTTCTTAGACTATGTGGCTTTTACTAAAGTTAAGGAAAAAGTTTTACTGGATGTCGTTAAGGGCATTAATGCTGGTTGTGTTGAAGCGGGTTGCTCTTTGATCGGCGGAGAAACGGCGCAGATGCCCGGAATGTACCGCGATGGTGAATACGATA
>CAYIFW010000105.1:0-2032 GCA_964362795.1 uncultured Planctomycetales bacterium
TATGGGAGTTGACTCCGGATTTAGGCGCGCGGCCACCTCACAACGTTGCCTGCGTACGGATGACCTGGATAAAGTAGGCAAGACCAGCGTGCACCATACTTTCTTTGAAATGCTGGGTAATTTTTCTTTTGGAGATTATTTTAAGCCGGAAGCAATTGCCTGGGCCTGGGAATTTTTAACTAAAAATTTGAAGATTTCACCGGATAAGCTTTGGGTTTCAGTATATCAGGATGATGACCAGGCTTATGGCATCTGGAAGGATGTAGTAAAAATTCCGGAAAATAAAATTATTAAATTAGGGGACAAAGATAATTTTTGGCCGGCTGAAGCTAAAACTAAAGGCCCGAATGGGCCGTGTGGGCCGTGTTCAGAGATATTTTTTGATTTTGGTAAAGAGGTTGGCTGCAAAAAACCGGATTGCACGCCGGCTTGCAGCTGTGGAAGGTTCGCCGAAATTTGGAATTTAGTTTTTACCCAGTTTAACCGTAAAGCTGACGGATCCTTAGAGCCTTTGCCTAATAAAAATATTGATACCGGTATGGGGCTGGAAAGATTAGCGGCGGTAATGCAGGGTAAGCAGAATAATTTTCAGACGGATTTATTTGAACCGTTAATTAAGGAAATTGAGAGTCATTGCGAGGAGCCGAAGGCGACGCGGCAATCTAATGCTGGATTGCTTCGCCCCTGCGGGGCTCGCAATGACTTAGTTTATGCTATAGCTGACCATGTCCGCGCCGCAGTATTTTCTATCTTTGACGGTATATTCCCTTCTAACGAAGGAAGAGGTTATGTGGTTAGGAAAATAATCCGCAAGTCTGTTTTGCATTTAAAAAGTTTAGGGATTAATCAGCCTTTTCTTTACCGGTTAGTGCCGGTGGCCTCTGAAATTATGCGGCAGCCTTATCCTGAGTTAAACAGCCGCCGGGAAGAGATTGCCCAGATCGTTTTAGCCGAAGAAAAAAGTTTTAGGCATACGCTTTCTACCAGTGAGGAATTATTTAAAAATAAATTTAGTGAATTTTTAAATAAACCGGATCCTGATGAGGCGGGAAATATAGTTTTTCTTCTGCATGATACTTATGGCATTCCTGTGGAGCTAACCCGCCAGTGGCTGGATAATCAAAAAATAGATTTTTCTCAAAAAACTTTTCAACAAGCCATGGACCGACAGAAAACGCGTTCGCAGTCCGGCAGCGCGATGAAGGGGGATGTTTTTGGCGCCAAGAGCCTGGATATAAATATTAAAGCAAGCAGGTTTACCGGTTATAGCCAGAATTCCACGGAAGCTAAAATTTTAGCTATATTTAAAGACGGAAAAGTTGTCTCTGAGGTTTCTAGCGGTGATAAACTGCAGATTGCCTTAGATCAAACTCCTTTTTATGCCCAAAGCGGCGGACAGATCGGAGACAGCGGAGAATTAATTAATGGAGGAAATGTTTTTGAAGTTTTAGATACTCAGAAAACTAATAGTGTTATTCTGCATATCGGCCAAGTTAAATCCGGTAATTTTAAACAGAATGATCTAGTGGTCGCTAAAATAAATGTTGGGCGGCGTTTAAATATTGCCAAAAATCATACCGCAACCCATATTCTACAGGCATCTTTGCGGCAGGTTCTGGGAAATCATGTTGCCCAACAGGGGTCATTAGTCAGTGAAGAAAAACTGCGTTTTGATTTTACGCATTTTAAAGGATTATCTGCCGAAGAGATTGCCAGGGTTGAGGAGTTGGCCAATAACTATATTGGCAAAAATTATGCCGTGGATTCTAAAGAGATGGCTCTGATTGAGGCCAAGAAAGCAGGGGCCTTGGCTTTTTTTCAAGAGAAATACGGCGAGAATGTCCGCGTGGTTAAAATCGGGGATATTTCTCAGGAGTTATGCGCTGGCACGCATCTTAGCAATATTAAGCAAATTGGTTTGATAAAAATAATCAGCGAAAGTTCCGTAGCTAGCGGAGTCAGAAGGATTGAGGCGGTTACGTCACAATGGGCAGAGCAGTTTGTTCAAGATCAAAAACAAAAGACGATTGAA
>CAYIFW010000106.1:0-2025 GCA_964362795.1 uncultured Planctomycetales bacterium
TTCAACGAATCCGTAATTTAACCTAACCGGTAACATCTAATTATGAGTCAACTGGCTAAAGCAGGGACGTCCTGTTAGGGGACATCCTTTCTCAAGGCTGTCCCCTTTTGGGATGTCCCCCTTATTTTTCGCTCACAAATGAATTGCGGCGGCGTTTTTTTGCTGTTATAATAATAAATTCAACGAAAGGTAAAACTATGTTTTTAGAACATTTTAGGATCACTTCTCTGGCCATGGGCCAGATATTTATTCTGGGGGCTCTGGGCTATATTTTGGTGAAGAAGAATATACTTTCCGGAGCCGGCCTGGACGCTTTAAGCCGCCTGGTTATCCAGATTATTTTTCCGGCTTTAATTTTCACTCAATTGCTGAAGAATTTCAGCTTCAGCCTTTATCCGAACTGGTGGATTTTCCCTTTGATCAGTTTTGTGATTACTATTGGCGGATTAATCGTAGGTTTTTTGTTGCTTAAACTTATAAGACTGAAAACTCATAAGTTACAATTCTTAAGCCTAGTAGGTTTTCAAAACTCCGGGTATTTACCTTTGGCGATGGTCGCGGCGATATTTTCCGGCCAGGAGCTGAATAATATTTTTATTTATATATTCATGTTTTTACTGGGTTTTGATTTAGTGGCTTGGTCCTTGGGAATATATATGCTCACTTATGAAAAAAAGGCCAAGTTTAAACTGGGGCATATCTTTAGCCCGCCGGTAATCGCGAATTTAGCAACTCTGGCTCTGATTGCTTTAGGTTTAAATAAATTTATCCCGCAGAGCCTATTTAAACCTATTCAAATGGTGGCGAATTGTACTTTACCTTTAGCTTTGCTTGTCGTGGGCGGGAACGTGGCTTTAGTGCAGCTGAAGAATATTGATTATAAGGCTATGTCATTTTTTATCCTGGGTAAGCTGATTATTTTACCGGCATTGGGTATTTGGCTAGTGCTTAAGCTGGGCTTGCCCCAATTATTCGGTTTTTTAATTGTTATGCAATTGGCGATGCCTTCGGCAACCTCTTTATCAGTGATTATCCGCCGTTACAGGCGGCAAGACGCATTAGTCAGTCAGGGAGTATTTTTCAGCCATATTATCGGGTTAGTTACTATACCTCTATTTTTAGGTTTATATTTATCGCTGGTTATGCTAAAATGAGTAAAATTATTATAACCAACCGCAAGGCTTACCGGGATTATGAGGTTTTGGAGTCTATCGAGAGTGGTATCGAACTTAAGGGCTCGGAAGTAAAATCCTTGCGCGAGGCAAAAATTAATTTAGACGATAGCTTCGCGCGCTTTGAAGAAGAAGAATTATTTTTATACAACGCCCATATCAGCCATTATACGCAGGCTAGTTATTTAAATGTTGATCCGGACCGGCCCCGCAAGCTGCTTTTGCATAAAGGGCAAATTCAGAGGATCATCGGCAAGCTTACCCAAAAAGGCCTAACTTTAATTCCGTTAAAGATTTATTTTAATGACCGGGGTTTTGTAAAGATAGAGTTAGCGCTGGGTAAAGGTAAGAAACTTTACGATAAACGCGAAAGTATTAAGCGCAGGGAAACCGATAAACTGCTGCATCGAGTAATCAAGAACAGAAGAGGGTGAAAAGCTTTTAGAATATTGTTATTTGAAAATTTGGGGGTGAAAGGGTTCGACTTAAGATATGTCGAATAAGAGCAGCATGCCGCGGACGCATGGTTAGCCGCGTTAATAACCCGTGCACAATTCAAACGCAAACACAACAGTGTTCAACCGTTTAGCACCCATGACAGCAATGTCATTAATGCCAGCGGGCGTACCAGCCTTAGCGTTTAATTAAACGCTAAGCCTCTAACCGTCTTGCCTACGGGATGGATTAGGGACTTAGTAGGATAGCCTCGGCGGTTAGCCTTCCAAGCCGGGGCAAAATCGAAAAGGCTGCGCTTTGCAAATCCTGCCTGGTAGAAGTTGCAAAGCTAAGACAAATTTCCAGGCTAAGCATGTAGCGGCTTCTATTTGATTACTTAAGGACGGCGGTCCAATTC
>CAYIFW010000107.1:0-2024 GCA_964362795.1 uncultured Planctomycetales bacterium
CCAAGCCGCTTCCGTTCTCCCCGAAGACCCCTGTTGCATGCGCCTCATCAACCATAATTTGACAATGATATTTTTCTTTTAATCGCACCAATTCTTTTAACGGCGCGCGATCTCCGTCCATGCTAAAAATTGATTCCGTAATAATCAAAGCATTATTAAATTTATACCTTTCTTTTTTTAAAAGCTCCTCCAGATGATGACAATCATTGTGTTGAAAACGGAATAATTTTGCCTGCGCTAAAAGTATCCCGTCAATAATGCTGGCATGGTTAAACCGGTCGGAGAAAATACAATCTTCTTTGGAAAAAAGCGCGCTGATGATGCCGATATTAGCCTGATAACCGGAATTAAAAATCAGAGCTGCTTCTTTACCTTTAAATTTTGCTACTTTATCCTCTAACTGATGGAAGATTTCGCCGTCACCGCTTAATAACCTTGAAGCACAACTGGCTACGCCGAATTCCTCAATCGCCGCAGTGGCCGCTTGCTTAAGTTTGGGGTGGCCGGATAGCCCTAAATAATCATTGGATGAAAAATCAAGATACTCCCTGCCGGCGAAATTAATCTTACCGTTTTGGCGGCTGGTTGCCGGCTTTAATTTCCTCAGCAACCCCTGTTCTTCTCTGTCTTTTAAAAATTCTTCTAGGCCTGCCATAGTCTTTGCACCTGCTCAACCAGTTTCTTGTCTTCTTCCACGGATCTTCCTTTAATCGTTAGATACCCGCCGATAAGCATACCGTTGGCTCCGGCCATAAATCCTAAGGCCTGGAAATCTTTTAATACCGACTCCCGGCCGGCGGCAATTTTGATTATTTTATCTTTTAAGATAATTCTAAAAATGGCAATAGTTCTAATTACTTCCTCGCCGGATAAAACTTTTCTTTTTCCCAGCGGGGTTCCGGCTATAGGAACCAGGATATTAAGCGGTACAGAATCAACTTCTAATTTTTTCAAGATAAGGGCCATCTGGATCCGGTCATCCATGGTCTCGCCCATCCCGATGATGCCTCCGGAACAAACCTCTAAACCCGCACCTTGGGCAGCTTTAATTGTCTTTAATCTGTCTTCAAATGTATGTGTAGAAACGATCTTCGGGAAAAACCGGGGCGAGGTTTCCAGATTATGGTGATAACGGCTGAGGCCGGCGGCTTTAAGCAGAGCGAATCCTCTAGCGCCCAGGCTCCCCAGTGAAGCGCACATCTTGATTTTAATCTTCTTAGTTATCTCGCTAATCGCCTCGACAATTTCACAAAAGTCTTTTTCGGATAATTTGTCACCGCTAGTGACAATATCAAACCTCTCGGCGCCGATGGCTTTGGCGCGCTTTGCCGCTTCCAGCATTTCTGCTTTGCTTTTTAAGGGATAAATTTGAGAGGCAGTTTTGTGCCGGCCGGATTGAGCGCAAAACTTACAATCTTCGGCGCATCTTCCTGACTTGGCGTTAAGTATGTTGCATAATTCCACCTTACCTTGAGCAAACTGCTTGCGTGTCTGATTAGCCAAAACAATCAGCTCAGCTAACGGTAACTTCAAAAGCTTTTTAATTTCTTTTTCTTCCATTATCCCTTCCTTTATATAAAAATTTACCCCAGCTCCATAAAATTAGTATAATCGGAGTTGAGGTATTGTCAACTTGATTCTATATAATGGTTAACATTTCAGCGGCAATGCATCACATCGCCGCTGGAAACCTTTTGAATTAGTCCGGAATCTTTGCGGATCAATAAACCGCCGTCTTGATCAATATCTACGGCGCATCCTTCGACATGCTTATTCTGGCAATACACCTTAACCCGCTTGCCCAAGGTCAAAGAAAAAGCGCGCCATTTCTCGATTATGGGCGCGGCTCCTTTATCTTCCAAAATAAAATAATTAGCCTCCATCCGACGCAAAAGTTCCTGTAATATCAGTATTCGGCTGGTTATTTGCCCTAACTGCTCCTTTAAAGAAGTGGCTTGAGCAATCAAAGATTTCTTATCATTATTCACATTTAAACCAATACCTATGACCACAAAATTAACTTT
>CAYIFW010000108.1:0-1983 GCA_964362795.1 uncultured Planctomycetales bacterium
AAAGTATATAAATCATGGTTTACTGAAAAAGTTAAAAGAAGCGGTTTTGTCCCAATGCCTAAGCCAAAAGAAGATTTAGTCGGCGGGCATGCTATTTGTATTGTTGGTTATGATGATCAATCCGCTATTTTTAAGTTTAAAAATTCCTGGGGCGCAAATTGGGGAAACACTGGATACGGATATCTGTCTTATGAATATATTAATAAATACTGCAGCGATGCCTGGAGCGCCACGGATTTGATTGATAATCCAAAAGCTTTGGCAAAGAAACTTGTGCAGAATAAGGGAAAAAATAGTCGCTGTCCCTAATTTTCACTTGACAAATTAAGATAAATGTTGTATATTTTAATACAAAGGGATGTATAAATATATACAATTAATATTATGGAATACCGTTTAGATAAACAAGGTTTATTAGATAGAATAGGCGCCTGGGACAGTTTTATTAATAAAAAGATCCATTTGATAGCTTGTGGAGGGACAGCCTTGACGCTCTTAGGCTTAAAATTATCTACAAAAGATGTTGATCTAATGGTGCCAAATCTAGATGAGTATGAGTATCTTATTGGTATTCTGAAACAGCTTGGGTACAGGCAAGCAAGCGGTTGGGGCTGGGAAAAGGAAGACGGTTTTGTATTTGATTTGTTTAGGAGTAAATCAATCCACACTACGGAATTATTGGAATCTCCATTAGTCGAAGGGAATCATTTGTTTGCAAACGAGTTTGAGAATATTTATCTAGGGGTCTTAAATTATTATGATCTTATTATAAGTAAATTATTCAGAGGCACAACGGTAGATGTGGATGATTGCCTTACATTGATTAGGAGTAAAAGTAAAGATATAGATTTTAACCGTCTTAAACAGCGCTTTAAAGAAACAGCGTCTTTTGATGTCTCGAATGATATAGTAAATAAGAACTTTAGCCATTTTTTAAAGGTCCTTGGGAGAGAAGGTTTAATCAATGGAAAATAGTAATCTTCTAAAAAGAGTCAATACCTTAGGCTATCCGCTCTTTGAGACCGAGGAAGGGCTGAATGCAGATTTAACCTTAGCGGATATGGCTAAGTCAGGTGATTTACGGCTGTGGGAAGGCTTTCCGGTGGTATTGGCAAATAGCGCCCAAAAAGGATTATTTAATTATAGTAAAGTGAGGGAGTATCTTAAGAAGCCAACCGATAAGGCAACATTAGTTGCACTTATAACAATGTCGCTTGGGCTTTATAGATTTTATAACTTAAAATTATCCTGGGCTGTTGATTTTTATAAAGTTCTTACTGAGGATAAAAAAAAGTGGACAAATGTATATTTTAGTAATCTAAAAAGCGATAAAGATCTTAATGTCGCTGGCCGTAAGATGTCCGCCCAGCGTTTAAAAACAGCTTTTAAGAATTATTTTAACAAGCCGGCGGAGAGATTGAGTGAAATGCTCGCTGTAAGAGACCAGATGAGTTTAGAGTATTCATTATTGCAGGTTTTTTCTTCCAAGCAGAAAGAGTTGTTTTTAAAAAAGCTTAAGCGTGAGAAAATGACAAAAACTGAAAGAGAGTATTTTTCAAGAGTCGTGAAAAAGAAGGTTTTAGCTTTGGCTAACTTAGAATTACATAGTTTAGCGCGAAGGTTGTTGGAATAAATTCTTAAGAAGACTAGCTTGACTCTAATTAGAGGAGGGTGAAATATGGCAGATGGGGGATTTTTGGTGAAGTTCGACGGGAAAGAAGCTGTCCGGTGTTTTGCGGTGGCTTTTAGTTATGACGATTGGCAATATACGGTTAATGAAACAGAGAAACATGGATTGCCACCCGGAGTGAAAGAGATAAGTATAGTAGTAGAAGAGGGATGAGATTGGTTTCGCCCGGATGGGCTCGGCACTCCCTCGGGCATTTCGCACTCGGTCGCTTCGTCCGCCTCCGGCTCCTCGCAAAGACACGGAGGTATAAAAAACGATAAAATTTTTGTTAGATTTTACCTTTCCTTGCGTCT
>CAYIFW010000109.1:0-1959 GCA_964362795.1 uncultured Planctomycetales bacterium
GGCTTTTAATTTATTTGTTACAAACTCAAAACCTTCTTTAACTGCGGCGACATTGCCTTCCTGAGCTTTACCGCTGAAGCGATTCTTAACTACCGCGATAAGATTATCTAATTTTAATTCTCCGGTCGCCGCGGCAAATGCCCCGATTAAAGCGGTATTCCCCAAAGGCCGGCCGATATTTTTCAAAGCAATATCACTGGCAGGAACCAGGAAAACCTTCTGCTTAGCTTTCAATTTAGGTAGCTCCAGGCCCTCTTTACCGTTAATAATGGCTACCCCATCATCTTTTAGCCCGGAAAAACAGTTAAAACCGCGCATCAGCGTAGGATCAACGATAATTACATAATTAGGCTCATAGATCTGGCTGCGCAAGCGCACCGGATCGGTATCCACGCGCACATAAGCATTCATCGGCGCGCCCATCCTGGCTGCTCCGAAGTTAGGAAAAGCATACGGGTATTTACCCTCATTAAAGTAGCTAAACCCTAACAATGATGCTGTGGTGATTGCGCCCTGGCCCGCGCGGGCATGAATTCTGATCTCTTTCATAACGCTCCTGGAAGACTCCTCAAAAAGAAACAAAGTTTTTTAATTATATAGCTTAAGCTTAGCTTTGTCAAATGGTTTATTTTTAGAGGTTTTTACGGATGAATGCGCTGGTTTGGTCAAGCAAGCTCAAAATCCCTTCGGCTTTGCGGTCATCCAAAGTGCCTAAACCGCAGGCAGGGCTAATCATGAGCCTTTCCAACAGAAGGTCACGGTCAATTCCCTTCTTGACCAGTATATCTAAACCGGATTTTATTTTTTGGGCCAAAATATCCGGGGTAAGGCTGGCGTTATACCCCTGCGTAGGGGCAATTCCCCAGCAGATAATCCCGCCTCTGCTTAAAAAAGCCTTAAGATTATCCGCGTAAAGCACAAACCTCTCCTGGAATTCAAAAGCATCAAAATTAATGATATCTATACCAGTGGTATCAGTGAGCATCGACCAATCCGTATTGCCGCAACAGTGCACGCCAATCAGGCAATCTTGATCTTTTAGGGTATCGGCAAGCTCAGAAAAAACTTCAATCACGTCTTGGCGATCAATTGGGGTATAAGCCGAGCCTACCCCGGTCAGAAATGGCTCATCAAAAAACATGATCATTTTTTTGCCGAATTTCTTAAACAAATCTAATTGCCAGAGAGCTTTCATACCCAATCCTTTGACCATCGCCTGTTTCAATATATCATCATGAAAAATAGCCTTCCCGTCGGAATCGGTTATCCCAAAGCAAAAAGTAAAAGGCCCGGTCACCTGGCATTTAATAAATTCGACTTTCGATAAATCCGCTTGATTAAGGCGCTGATAAAATGCGTGCAGGCCCAAGGCAAAATCCGGGCTGATCTTAAAATACTCCAGATCCTGGGCAATAAATTTTTCATAAAATAATTCTAACTCTTTTTCTTTATCCTGGGGAATAAAACGTAAGGTCCCGGCATCCAGCCTAAGCCCGGGCAAATTTTGGCTAAACTGCGTGATCATTGCTTCACGGCTGCCGGTCTTAGGCAGCTGCGGCCAGAAAGGAGACTGGGGAAGATAACGAAAAATTAAATCTACCGCTTTTTGAGGGTCAATCAAAGGAAGGCTGCCGATACCAATTGCTAAGCCTTTTAAATTCATCATGCCTTACCCCTTAACCCTTCAATTACGCTAGCAGCTAAAACATTGGCAAAAGCTTCCTTAAAATCATAAACCGCGTTAAAATCCGCTAAAGAATCTTCTTCGGACCTGGACAAAAGTTTTTTTTCAATCATATTAAAAACAATATTACCGAAATCCTGCGTCTGGCTTATCCCCCAATGCGCCAGGACCCGGCAAGCCAAAGCTCCATACTGGTTAATCGCATAATCTCGCAACCCCAGGGCAAGCTCAGAGCCGGAAACATGAGTTTTTCTTTTAAGTTTATCTTGGGTAAA
>CAYIFW010000110.1:0-1955 GCA_964362795.1 uncultured Planctomycetales bacterium
TTTACTTTTTAAAATAAAATCTTTGGGCAGGGTATAAATATCGGCGCTAGAGGACAGGTCAAATATCGGCGGCTGCTGGATTCCCAGCTTAGCCGGCAAAGTGTGTATTTTTTCTTTGGGCAGAATATCCAGAATAATTACGGATTTATGTGTTTCGCGGTTTAAGCTTAAACCCAGATTTAAGGCATAAATGGTTTTTCCGGCTTGAGCGTAAGAACTAAAAACCGAAATCACCGTACTTTCAAAGATTTTTTTCTGATGAATATCTTTGCGCTTAAGGCGGCGGCTTAAGGTGCGGCTTAAGTCAATAGCCAGATGCGGAGTGCTTTCCAGCACAGAGTTAAAATCATCTTTCTTAATCACTAGAATAACGCAGTCATTTATGGCTAAACTTGAAACTGAATGCGCCTCATTAGTCAGCAAAGAAATAATCCCAAAATATTTACCCCGGTGCAAATACTCTAGAATTGTCTGTTGGCCTGCTTGGTCTTTAGTAAAAATCTGCACCCGCCCGGAAATAATACAGTAAAAAGCGCAAGGCGAAGCGCCCTCGGCATAAATAACCTGGCCCTTGCGGTATTCAATAAGCTGACTTTTGGCGCAAACAGAAGCAAGCTCGGCTTTATTAAGCCCGGCAAAAAACGGCAGCTCTTTGATAATAAATTCTTTATCCTTAAGATTCATTTAAATTTCTCCCGAACAGGCAACTTCGGCAAGTTTTAGCGCACTGGCCTTAATGGTCCGTTTTTGAGTTTGATAATCTATCTGCACCAGGCCAAAACGCGGGCCGAACCCCTTGTCCCATTCAAAGTTATCCAGCAACGACCAGTAAATATATCCGATAACTTTAACCCCCTGGCCGATAGCCTTATGCAGCTCTTGCAAATGCTCGCGAATATAATCCCAGCGCAAGTCATCATTCTCTGTACAAATACCATTTTCAGTAATTAAAATAGGCAGATTATATTTTTTGAGGCCAACCAGAAGTTTAAAGAGTCCCGGCGGGTAGATATCCCACCCTAATGAATTTTTACGCAAAGGCTGATGATTATAATTGCAGGTTTCCATCAATAAAGCCTGGATCTTCCAACTCCGCACATCCACCAGATTCCTACTGTAATAATTGACCCCGATATAATCCAAGGTTTTTTTACGTAAAAGCTTCTCGATAAAATAAAGATTATATAATTTATGCCGCAAATACAGGGCCAATCTATTCTTTAATGTCGGCTGACAGATCTCAAATGCCTGCAAGTTAGCGGCAATACTGACCATCGGCTTAGGTAAAGATCTTTTTTGATAAATGTTGTGTATAATCCGGTAGGCCTGGATATGGGCATAAGCCATATTCAGAGTTACTTTGGCAGTTTTGAATAAGGAACGCTCCTGGGGCGGCCAGAAACCTAACAGATACGCATGCGACGAATAAATCAGCGGTTCATTAATGGTAATCCAGAATTTTACCTCCGCAGCAAACTCACCGACGATTTTATCTACAAAACGCAAAAAATATTTCTGCAGATTATGCTTGGTCCAGCCGCCTTTCTGACTAAACCAAACAGGATTGGTAAAATGGTGCAAGGTAACTATCGGCTCAAGCCCCCGATTCTTTAAATCTACGATAACCCGACGGTAATGTTCAATCGCAGCAGCATCAAACTTACCCTCAAGCGGCTCAATCCGGCTCCACTCAATGGAAAAACGATGGCAATTATGCTTAAGCTGTTTAGCTAGCGCAAAATCCTGCGCATAAAGCTCATAATGCCGGCAGGCATCCCCTGAGGCCTCCTTAAGAGAGTGATTCTGTTCAGCCAACCACCAATCATTATAGATATTTCGGCCTTCGACCTGATGCGAGCTGGTTGCTGAACCCCAGAGAAAATTATGCGGGAATTTATTCATAGGAGTACATTATACCACCGTAAAAAAGAAAATCCCAATGAAAAAAGGGGACG
>CAYIFW010000111.1:0-1944 GCA_964362795.1 uncultured Planctomycetales bacterium
AGCTCAGCATCACTGGCAGCATCCAGCAAGCCGTTATTGACATAAACCGAACCTCCGGGTATGGCAAAAGCATTAAATTCCTTATCTTTGATAATATTGAAACTATACTTCAAGTCTTGACGGTCGGAAACCGCGGCAACTCTCTTGCCAATTTCCTCCAGGCGTTTCTGTTTTAGAGGGTCATCCAGCAACTTCATCTCTGAAGAAATCTGCTTAGCCATATCCTTACCTAAATTAACTTCTGCTGAAGTATTGATGAACAAAGTTTCCCGGTTGCCAGTTGCCGGATTATAAATAGTCGTACAGCCGCTTAAAAGGAAAACACTAAAAACAAAAATAACGTAAATTATTTTACGGGACATAAAGCGACCTAATCTGATTAAAAATATCCAGGTATTCTTTGCTGCGGTAATCCGGATAGGTCCAGTCATTGGGTGAAAAAGAATTACCCCGGTAGGTAAGAGTTACCTCGGCAAAAATCCCCTTGCGCAGAAATATCCGATGCGCATAATCCTTGGTGGTTGCCAGCACCAGCCTGGCTAAATCCAGATATCCCGGGTCAATATTAATTACGCGTTTTCCAAAAGCCAAAAATTTTGACTCAAGCCTATTAGTGTAATGCTTAATCAGATATAAATCCTGAATAGGAATTAACTTACGAAAACTAACAAACTTTCTCTTAAGATTACTCCCCATCTCCGCTTGATAGTAATCAGTAAAACCAAACTCGATTGTAGCGGATTCAAAATCAATATAGCCAAATCTTTTCTTTAACTTTTCTCTTGAGCTGATAAAAATAGCCTCATCTTTATAGATGAAGCCAATGACTAACTTTACCGGATTAGTTTTTCTGATTTTTCCCAAAGATTTTTAAGGCAAGAACCGGCTGATATACTGAGCGATCTTTTTACGCTGCTCAGCGGGCATTGCGCTAAAGAATATGGCCAGGTTAAATCCGCCGCGCGCTTCATCCTCAGCTCTCACCACTACCCCCTTACATTCAACCACTGAACTTTTATCGGAAGGCTTCTTCCCCGGCAAACTCAACTTTACGGAAATCTTAGTGAACGGCGGCATATACTTATCTAAATGACAATAAGCGCCCACGCAGCTGATATTGCAGGTAGAAGTAGTGAAATCATAACCCTCTACCGCCAAACCAATCGGCAGCTTATGATCCAACCGCGGATGCAACCTGCGTTCTTTAGATGTCTTCATTATTTCTTGGCTTCGGCCTTGGATTTAATGATGAATGCGCGCCAGCATTTTTTGCTGCAATAAAACTTTCCGTCGCGGTAATAGCGTTTTAATCTCTTAACTAACTTATTGCAAGCCGGACAGTTAGATTTTTTCTCTTTTTTCGTCTTTACTTCTGCTTCTTTTGCCTCAGGTGCCTGCGCTGCCATGACTTATCTTCCTTTCATTTTCGCTACAATTAACCCAACTGCATATTGACAAAATCTTTTAAATAATTTCTTTCCAACAGATTAAACTCAACAAACTCCACGCCGGTTTGATTACGGTTGGAATGCGGCAAAGGAGCCGACCAGGCCACTCTTCCGATAGGCCTTAATACGCGGTTTAAAACATTAATTTCCAGCATTACCGGGGTAGAAGTAGGCACAAATCTATCGTTAGTAAACATCAAGCCCCCGCAGCTTATGTCTCTGGTAATGGCGCTATCAAAAACAGGCTTGCCTCTGATTTGATACTGAATTTTTGAATGAAAATCTATCCGGGGGTTGCTTCGATTTTCCTTTTGATTCGGTAAAATTCCCATTAAAAAAATATAGCACAGTTTCCCAAACATGTCAATACTTTACAAAATTAGTAATTTTGTTATAATGAAATCCAGGGGGTAGCCAGATGTACTGCAAATATTATGGACTAAAAGAACGGCCTTTTAACGTTACTAGTGACCCGGCTTTCTTTTTTTCCAGCAAA
>CAYIFW010000112.1:0-1883 GCA_964362795.1 uncultured Planctomycetales bacterium
ACGCACTTAGATTACTCGTTTCATTATGGATCAAAATCAGAAAATCGTCCTTCTAAAACTGCCGATGAGATTCCTTTGGAGTATTGTTACCAGGATGGAGTAAAGCTGGACTTAAGGCATAAAAGACCTAATGAAGTAATCAAGGCCGCTGACATTGAGCAGGCGTTAAATAAAATAAGTTATCAGCTCAAGCCTTTAGATATTGTCCTCTTGCATACCGGCGCGGATAAGCTTTATGGCGGGCCGAAATATTTTTCAGATTATCCCGGGGTGGATCCGTCGGCAATAGATTATCTTCTGCAGCAAGGGATTAAGATCTTTGGCGTAGATACAATGGGGATTGACCGGCCATATAGGTTTATGCTGGCGGAGTTTCTTAAGACTAGGGATCCTAAAACATTTTATCCGGCGCATTTTTACGGGCGGATTAAAGAATTTATTCATATTGAGCGACTGGCAAATTTAGAGAAATTACCAGATTCCGGATTTAAAATTATTTGTTTTCCGATACGGATTAAGAATACCGGGGCAGCTTGGGCCCGGGTAGTTGCTCTTTTAGATTAATAGTATAAACGTCTTGCCTTGTCTTGTTCTTCGCCGGGACGCTGGTTTTGCCCCTGCGTGGCAAAACTGCACTCGGGTCGGCTGGCGTCGCTCTCGCTAGAGATGAATAGAGGGCGATCCTTGCCCGCTCCCTGCCTGCCGGCAGGCAGGCTTGCCGACACGCCCTGCTCAAAACAAGCCAAGTCAATCCGTTTAAGAAACAATTAAAAGAGAACTAATAAAGGAGGAGTAGCTTATGGGACATACGTGTAATTCGATAATTATTAATGCGCCGTATGAATTGGTTTTTGATATTTCTAATGACATCCCGCGCTGGACGGAGTTATTTGGCACGGAATATAAAAAAGCTGAGATCGTAAATAGAGAAGGCAATAAGATTACTTTTCGTCTCACTGATGATGAGGATAACTCCTGGGTTTCCTGGAGGTTGTTATTTAAAGATAAATTTTTTACTTATTCCGAGCGCCAGGAGCCGAAATTTCCATTTAATTTTATGAAGATTGTCTGGCTTTATACGTTAAAACCCGCAGGTGTGGAATTAACCTGGATTCAGCATTTCCAGATGGATGCCAAGGCTAAATTTAGCGATGAGCAGGTAGAGGGTTTTATTAACAAGCATTCTAAAGATAACTTGTTGATTTTTAAGAAGGTTATTGAACAAGCAGCGGCTTAAGTGAAAAAAACTACTTTTTTTATCCTTTGTTTGGAAGGGGCGGTTTTATCATTTAATGTTGCTGCCGCGGCCGCGCTGATTCCTTCAATTGCCGCTGAATTTGCTCTTTCTCAATTTATTGTCGGCAAGATGATCTGGCTATATATGCTTCCTTATGGCCTGGCAGCATTTTTCTATGGGCCTTTAGTTCGCGCTTTTGATGCCCGTAAAGTAGAACTGATTTGCATATTTTTGTTTTCTCTGGCCAATCTCTTAGCGGGTTTCTCGCAAAACATTACTACACTTTTTATCGCCAGGTTCTTAATGGGCCTTTTTGGCGCATCCGTAATCCCGCTGGGCCTGATTCTTATCGCTAAACATATTGGGCAAAATAAGCGCGGCCGCTTCATCGGGATATTTTTTGCGACAACCTTTATTGCTTCGCTGTTGGGTTTATTCTTGAGCGGATTAATCCATTGGCGCTTGATCTTTATTATTCCGGCCGGCCTTGGCCTTTTTCTTTGGGTTGCCATGTTTGTTTATTTACCCAGTTTTAAAGAGGATTTAGGGCGTTTTCGTTTCGGCTATCTTAGGGCTTTTAAAAATAGAGAAGTAATCGGGAGTTTTGTTTACATCTTTCTCATAAGTTTAATTTATCATGCCGTGC
>CAYIFW010000113.1:0-1871 GCA_964362795.1 uncultured Planctomycetales bacterium
TTAACCTTCTGTTTCAGCCGGTAAAGAACGAGAACGCGTCCGTTATCCTGTTTGGCGGCGTCGGGGCGTCTATGGGGTTCTCTTCCCTGGAATATAAATATACACTCCTTGGCAATACTTATACAAACACGACTACTACAAACACAATACTCTATGGCCTTCAGGGAGGCGCCCAGGTTGGCATCAAGGCCGGGGATTTCACAATCTCTCCCTTTGGCATGGTTCAGTCACAGCAGGGAAATGCATCATCTTCATCCTCAACTTCTGGCGGTGGTTCCAGCTCCACTTCAGTTGAAATCCCTGCCTTTACTTCAACCTCTTACGGCCTGGACATACTTTACCGCCCATGGAACCTGACCCTTAGCAGTATGCTTCAGGAAGCAGCCAAATCCGGCAGCGGCAGCGAAGGGTTCAAGACCACGGTTATCTCACTGAGCTGGAATTTTTAAACTACGTATCTTATGAACCTTTCTGGGGAAGACTCGAGAATTGCTATTTTGCTTTCAGCGGGACTTTGGGACAGTACTGGAAAAGGCCTGCTTTGCATCTTGACACACTTAGGGACTTGGCAAATACTAAAATACCGTTTACAATGCTTTCATACTGCAAAAACGGAGGTGCTGCGTATGAAAACATCAACCCTGGCTCGGAATGGGGTATCTACAGAACTGGTGGGCTTGATTTCGCGTTTGGTCGATTTGATTCCCTGGCCTGCTCGACGGCATGCAATGGGTGATGTGACGCTATTATTACTGGATGGTAAGCATCGTGTCGCTGAGGATGTATTTGGCTGGAGTAGGTCTGCTGTGGCAGTTGGTGTCACTGAATGTAAAACCGGCATTTCGTGTTTGAACGATATCTCCACCCGGCACAAACCGAAGTCAGAAGAGAAGAACCCCAAGTTGCTGGTTGAAATACGCGATATTATGGAGCCACATAGTCAAGCTGAACCTCGCCTTCGCACAACTTTGTTGTATACGAACATGACGGCTCAAGCAGTATACGAGGCTCTTATGGAGAAGGGGTGGTCGGCGGAATCTTTGCCGACCGTGCGCACGATTTCCAATATCCTGAGTCGTCATGATTACCGCTTGCGCACAGTGGAAAAAACCAAGGTTCAAAAAAAACAGCAGAGACCGACGCGATTTTCGAAAACGTCTGGCAGATGAATGCTCTGGCGGATGCTGATCCTGAAACCTTGAGAATCAGTATTGACACCAAAGCGACCATACATGTTGGTGAATATTCGAGAGGCGGCCGTTCGCGGGGTCTCAAGGCTGTAGAAGCATGGGACCATGATATGCGGCCCAAGGAAAAACTGGTGCCCGGCGGAATACTGGAGCCAGTTACCGGCAGGTCATTCCTGTTCTTTGGCACCAGCTACAAAACCAGCGACTTTCTTGTTGACGGGCTTCTTCTTTGGTGGGAGGAAAGAAAACGGGGAATTCCTGATGTGAAACAGCTTGTCATTAATATGGATAACGGACCGGAATGCAGTGGACACCGTAGTCAATTCCTGCTACGCATGTCAGAATTCGCTGACATGACTGGACTTTATGTCCGAATTATCTACTACCCTCCCTATCACAGCAAATACAATAGCATTGAGCGCTACTGGGCTGGGTTGGAAAAGTCATGGAACGGATATCTACTGTATAGCGTGGACACGGTATTGAATCGAGCTGGGAATTTCTTATGGAAGGGGCTGCGCACTGCGGCGCGGCTACTGGATGCAACGTATGAAAAAGGCGTCAAGGTTTGCGGCAAGGAAAAGGCGGAACTTGAACAACGACTGCAACGGTCTCCTTATTTACACTGGTGGGATATAAAAATATCTCCTAAAATGGTAGATTTGTAATTTCTGAATCCCT
>CAYIFW010000114.1:0-1846 GCA_964362795.1 uncultured Planctomycetales bacterium
CGATGCTTAAAGATGCGGGTTGTCAGTATGTTATTATCGGCCACTCCGAGCGTAGGCAGTTTTTTGGCGAGACTAATGAAACGGTAAATAAAAAGATTAAAGCTGCTTTAAAACACGGATTGACTCCGATTATTTGCGTCGGTGAAAATCTGCAGGAGAGAGAATCCAATAATACATTTAAGGTGATTACCAGCCATATTGAGGGCGGACTGGTTGATATCAGCTCTGAAGATATGCTTAAAACCGTAATTGCTTATGAGCCGGTTTGGGCGATTGGTACGGGAAAGACTGCCACCGGCGAGCAGGCCCAAGAAGTGCATAAATTTATCCGGGATTTATTAAGAAAGATGTACGGGGAAGAAGTCGCTAGTTCCGTTAGAATTCAATATGGCGGAAGCGTGAAGCCGGAAAATATTGTAGAGTTAATGGGCAAGCCGGATGTCGACGGAGCCCTGGTAGGGGGAGCAAGTTTAAAGGTGGAAACTTTCAGTTCAATCGTAATTAAAGCCAGCGAGGTTGTAAAATGATGCTATTTTTGGTTATAGTCCATGTGACTGCCTGTGTAATTTTGATTGGTTTAGTTTTGATTCAACGCGGAAGGGGCGCGGGGCTAGTCGAGAGTTTTGCCGGGGTGGAGTCGATGTTTGGGACCAAGACGAGCGCTTTTCTTACCCGAACCACTACGATTATGTCGGTAGTTTTCTTTATCACTTGTTTAAGCCTTGCGGTTTTATCCGTCAGGCAGAGTAAGTCGTTGATGCGCGATGTGCGTACGCCTGCGCCGAAGACGGAATTGCTTAAAGTTGAAGCAGCTAAGGTTGGGCCAGCAAAAGTCGAAGTAGCAAAAACCGAAACACCGTCCGCAGTTACTTTGCCAGCAGCACCAGCTAAGCCGGATGCAGCAAAAACCCAATAAAAAATTATTCTGGATATTTGCCTTAAGTAGCGCGGTTTATTTTACTCAAGGCATCGAAGGCCTACCCTCCCAAGGCCTGTTCTATTATCTTAAAGAAACCCTGCATTTTTCCCCTGAAAAAATAATGATCTTAGGTAGTATCACTACCTTTGCCTGGCTGGTTAAGCCGTTAATCGGCTATACCATCGACAGTTCATTTACGAAGCGGATTTGGATATTTATTTCTCTGGCGTTGGATATAGTTTTTGTTTTGTTTTTAGGTTTAATGCAGATGCCGCTGATTATTTTGGTGGCTTTGCTCCTGCTTAATTCCTCCAGCGCGGCTTTCCGGGACGTGGCGGTTGACGGGATTATGTGCGTAGAGGGCAAGAGATATCAGTCTACCGGAAAAATTCAGAGTATCCAGTGGGCCTCGATTTTAGTGGCAGGATTATTTACCGGCCTCGGAGGAGCATTTATCGCCGAGAAATGGGATTATAGAATAGGTTTCTTGTGCCTAATCCCGATTTATTTATTGGTCGGTTTACCAACGTATTTTTATCAAGAGGAGCAGGTAGAGAAGAAGAGCTCAACTTTATTTGCTGACTTAAAAATATTATTTAGCGACAAGAAGATATTAATCATCGGATTATTTATATTTTTGTATAAATATTCTCCGTCTTTTGGCACGCCTTTATTTTTTATTCAACGCGATAGTTTTAAATGGACCAAGATGTGGATTGGAACGCTAGGTACGATAAGCACCTTATTCGGGGTTATCGGCGCCTTGCTTTATTATAAATTCAGCCAGAAGATAAATATTAAGAAGTGGCTGTATTTTTCGGTCTTCGCCGGTGGCCTAACCACCTTAAGTTATCTGTATTATACTCCGGTAAGCGCAATTGTTTATGATGTGGTGTATAGTTTTATCGGGATGTTTATATTCCTGAT
>CAYIFW010000115.1:0-1781 GCA_964362795.1 uncultured Planctomycetales bacterium
GGTCATCCTTAGGAACTAAAGAATCACTGGCAATAATTTTATGCTTCTTGGCTTTAAAAAAGCTAAGAAATTTTTCTCTTAAAACATCCGCAGTCATAATTGTTTGATTGTTTGGCTAACTACATCCGGTGAGAAACCTCGGCGCAATAAATACCCGTAGACGCGCGCTTTTGCTTTTTGCGGCTCTACTTTAGTTAATTTTGCGAATCTTTGTTGGGCTAATTTGTTAACGATCTGGCTTTCGCTATAATCTTTTTTTGCCTGGGCCAGCGCATCCTCGATAACTTGTTTATCTAAGCCCTTAACCAAAAGCTCTTGTTTTATTCTTCTTAGGCCCAACGGCCGCCTCAGGCGGGAGTTTACCCAACCTTTAGCGAACAGACGGTCATCTATAAACTTTTTATCTTTTAAAAAATTAACCGTATCCTGGGCTATACTTGTTGAGAAACCTTTTTGTTCCAAGCGCCCCTTTAATTCAGCTTCACTGCGCAGCCGGAATTTTAGCAGTAAAAAAGCATAAACCCTGGCTCCTTCAGCGCTATTAGGCGAGGCTAAACTTTTTACGCGTTGCCTTTTCAATATCGTCCTGTAATTTGGGATTCTCTTTTAAGAATTTTACCGCCGCATCTCTTCCCTGGCCTAATTTCTTATCTTCATAGGAAAGCCAAGTTCCGGCTTTACTGATTACTTCTAAATTCACAGCGGCGTCGATCACCGAGCTAGTTTTAGCAATCCCTTCATTATGTAAGATATCAAACTCTGCCTCGCGGAATGGCGGAGCAATTTTATTTTTAACTACTTTTACCCTGACATGATTACCGATAACCTTATCGCCTTCTTTTAAGTAAGCAATCCGCCGCACATCTAATCTTACTGAGGCGTAAAATTTAAGCGCGCGCCCTCCGGGAGTTGTTTCCGGGGAACCGAACATCACGCCGATCTTCTCCCGCAACTGATTAATAAAAATTAAAGTCGTGCGCGATTTACTAATGGCGCCGGTTAATTTACGCAGCGCCTGGGACATCAAACGCGCCTGAAGTCCCATATGCGAATCCCCCATCTCTCCTTCAATTTCCGCCCGCGGAGTTAATGCCGCCACCGAGTCAATCACCACTAAATCCACCGCGTTGGAACGCACCAATGTTTCGGCGATCTCTAAAGCCTGCTCTCCGGTATCCGGCTGAGAGATTAAAAGATCATCCAGATTTACTCCGATTATTTTAGCATAAAATGAATCAAAGGCATGCTCGGCATCAATGAAGGCAGCGACTCCGCCTTTTTTCTGGATCTCTCTGATTGCCGTTAAAGTAAGCGTGGTCTTTCCGGATGCTTCCGGGCCGAATATCTCGACTACTCTGCCACGCGGCAAGCCTCCAATACCTAAAGCTAAATCCAAGGTTAGCGTTCCCGTAGGAATAACCTCCACATCGGCTTTGGTATGCGCTCCCAACTTCATAATCGAACCTTTACCAAACTGTTTTTCTATCTGGGCCAGCGCCAACTCCAGCGCCTTATGACGCTCCGAAACTTCTTTTACTTCATCTTTTTTCTTATCTGTAACCATTTTAAGCCTCCCTGCCTGCCGATAGGCAAGCAATTTTAATTTTAGTTTTAATATTATAACCCGCCCCTATCCCACTGTCAAACAATAAAAAATCCCTCCTTTCTACCCCAATAGACGTAAGAATAAACAAAATCTAACTAAAATATTCTTGCACGGATGGCTATGCCACTGCCAAGTTTCTCGCTCAGGTCGATTTTTTTCCCGCGATTACGTTTTA
>CAYIFW010000116.1:0-1744 GCA_964362795.1 uncultured Planctomycetales bacterium
CCGAAATTAAAATAATCATCCGGCAGCCTAAAATGCCCCTCGCCGTCATTGCGAGGAGCCTCGCCGTAGGCAGGCGACGCGGCAATCCCATCGTTAACCAAAGTTATCGTCGCCTCTTTTCCATAACCCGTCTCAAACTTTATTAGTTTATATTTCTGCTCCAATTTCTTAAGCACTTTTATGATCTGCCTGCGGTAATCTAAGTTTATCCAGCCCTCATAAATTCCCAGATATTTAGCCAATGCTTCATAAGTTATCGTCAATTTTGCTCCAACATTCCCACGGAATTCCTTAAGCAAGTACAAATAAATATCAAATGCCCTTTCATCCTTAGTTTTCACCATTGCCGGCGCCAGATCGAGATTCTCCATAAACTCCCAACTGACCGGCGTAGACGGGCCGGTTGAATCGAGGTATTTCTCTATATTCTCGTCGATCTTAATCGTTTTAATATAACTCAGGATCTCCCCTGCTAAGCCTTTTGACTTAATCAAAACATTTACCTCATTGCTTCTGCTTAACGAAGCTTCCGTCCAATTCGTGCTTCCTAATATGGCTATGTTTTTATCTATAATTATCGTTTTGGCATGGGTATATCTAACCGGCTCATCATAATAAACCTTTACTCCTGCTTCTTTCAGGCGCTTGTAGGCTCTAATGCTTTTAATCTGGGCTTCCCAATCACTTGTGCTCCTGCGTTGTACAAAATCCACATTTTGGTCCAGGATAACCTCCACCTCTACCCCTCTTTGCCTTGCCTTTACCAGCTCATCGATCAACTGATCCGCTTTTAAATTTTCTTTGTAGGCAGATAACTCGATCACAAACATTACCAGGTTTATTGATTTCTCTGCCTTGGACAAGGCTTCTATTGCGGCGGGGAAATATTTTGTTCCGCTGATATCCGTTACTTCCGCCTGATAACACCTGTCCGCCAACGCTTCAGTGGCAGAAATAGCCCTCGCAGCTATTCCTAACACTACAAGGGCTAATAGAAAAATTAATAAGTATTTTTTCACTTTAGAATAATATTAATTATGGCAAATTCGCCGTAATTCATGTCCCAAATGCCCCATAAATGTCCCAAATCTTAAAAACTGTATTTACGGCCTTTTCTATCGCCTCGAGCCTTTAAAATTCTTTTATCTACAAGAGACTGTAGATCGCGATATAAAGTCTTACGGTTAACCTTTTCATATATTCTCTGTAAATCAGAAAGGGCAATACCTCCACTTTCCTTAACGAGTTTTATAGCCTGTATTTGTCTTTCATTTAAACTCATTTTTAATAAAGCTGATTCAGTAAATAAATCTCTCCCCAAAATTGTTCTAAATTCATAACCCCGATTATTAACAAATTCAGGCTCTGGAAGGCCGGCTTGTTTGCATTGCTTAACCATTTCTATTGTTCCTGAGCCAGCTTTCTGAATATAGTCAGTCAGGTAAAATACCTCCGCAAGCAAAGGATTCCCCGGAAAAGAACGGTGGGGCTTCTTAAGATCGGGTATTGTAAGCTGCGCAGGAAGGCTACCTGAATTCCAGATTTCTACGCGGTCAATAAACACCATCACCTGTATACCTGAAGCATCATTATAATTACGGTGAGCGAGGGCATTCACAATAGCTTCTTGAACCGCAAATAAGGGAATTTCGGGAAGGCGTTTTACCTGTGCAGTGTGTTCCTGCTGAATAACCGGAAGCTTTATACTGCTTAACACAAATGTAACAGCCCGATCAACCTGATC
>CAYIFW010000117.1:0-1735 GCA_964362795.1 uncultured Planctomycetales bacterium
GATCCAACCTCGCCTGAATTAGCCGCGCAGTATTTAAAAGCTGTAAAAGATTAATTAGTAAGGGGAGGAATTGATCCCGTTCGTAACCGCGTCAAATTTTCTTATTCCCCTTCGGAAACTTTAAAATTTTGACGCACTCACGGGATTTCGCTAGACAAAAACATAAGGAGCTCAAAATGGCTGTAAAAGTTGGGATTAATGGTTTCGGAAGGATCGGACGTTTAGTGGCCCGGGCAATCTTAGAAAAAAATAGTAAAGATATCGAGCTGGTGGCGATCAACGATTTAACCGACGCCAAAAGCAACGCCTATCTGTTTAAATATGATTCTGTGCATGGGCGTTTTAATGGCCAGGTAGAGGCAACTGCTGATGATGTAATCTCGGTTAATGGTAAAGCGATCAAGGTTTTAAGTAAAAGAGATCCGATTGAACTTCCCTGGAAAGATTTAGGCGTGGAAATAGTCGTGGAGTCTACAGGATTGTTCACCATTAAAAAAGACGGCGTAAATAAAAAAGGTAAGGAAGTTCGAGGCGCTGAGAGCCACATAACTCGCGGCGGGGCTAAAAAAGTGATTATTTCGGCTCCGGCTGAAGGCGAAGACGTTACTATCGTTATGGGCGTTAATGAATCAAAATATGATCCTAAGAATCATCATGTAATTTCCAATGCCTCTTGCACGACTAACTGCCTTGCTCCGGTGGCTAAAATAATGCAGGATAATTGGGGAATCGTAAAAGGGTTAATGACTACGATTCATTCTTATACCAATGATCAGAAGGTTCAGGATATGGCGCATTCGGATTTACGCCGCGCTCGCGCCGCCGCGGTTTCCATGATTCCTACCTCTACCGGCGCGGCTAAGGCAATTTCATTAGTTATTCCGGAATTAAAAGGAAAACTGGATGGTTTTGCGATTCGGGTTCCTACGCCGAATGTTTCGGTAGTGGATTTAACCGCGGTATTAGCTAAAAAAGCAACTGTCGAAGAGCTGAACGCGGCTTTTAAAGCGGCTGCCCAAGGCCCGTTAAAAGGGATACTCGGATACACCGAGGATCCGGTGGTCTCGATTGATTTTAATCATTGCGCGTTAAGTTCGGTCGTGGATGCCAAGATCACCAAGATTATCCAAGATGATTTTGTTAAAGTGCTGGCCTGGTATGATAATGAGTGGGGTTATTCTAATCGCGTAGTAGACTTGTGCGAATATATTGTGAGGAAAGGTTTATAAATAATTAAAGGCGAGATTGCTTCGGCGCTGCGCGCCTCGCAATGACACTGAGGAGCAAATAATATGGCGAAGTTAACTTTAAAAGATATTGATTTAAAAAATAAAGTAGTTTTGGTGCGCGCGGATTTCAATGTTCCGCTTGACGCCAGCCTCAAGATTACCGATGCTATCCGCATTCAGGCAACTTTACCTACTTTAAAATATATTTTAGCCAATGGGGCTAAGAAGCTAGTGATTATGAGCCATTTAGGCCGTCCGGATGGCGTGGCGGTTGCCAAATACAGCCTTAAGCCGGTAGCAATTCGCTTAAAAGAATTGCTCGGCCAGGATGTATTATTTTTAAATGATTGTGTCGGTGCGAATATTAAGCAGTCTATCGATAGCTCGCCAGAGAAAGTGATTTTGCTGGAGAACCTGCGCTACCATGCCGAAGAAGAGGCAAATGATGCCAGTTTTGCCCAACAATTAGCGTCTTTAGCCGATATTTTTGTTAACGATGCTTTTGG
>CAYIFW010000118.1:0-1706 GCA_964362795.1 uncultured Planctomycetales bacterium
TTTCTCTTGGGAGTGGTCGGTTTTTTAAGTTCGATCCCTATGTTTGTGCTTTCTTTGTTCGGGGGTGTCCTGGCTGACCGGGTAAATAAAAGGAATATTTTGATCTTTACGCAAGGGGCTTTTATGCTGCTGGCTTTTTTACTGGCCATTCTGACCCAATTTAAATTGATCACTCCGTCGCAGATTATGTTGATTGCTTTGTTTAACGGAATAATTATGGCCTTTGATGCCCCCGCCAGGCAGTCAATCGTGGTAGAGTTGGTAGGGAAAAAACATCTATTTAACGCGATTACCTTAAACTCGGTAGCCTTTAATTCTTCGCGGATTATCGGCCCGGCGATTGCGGGTGTGTTGATTTCGATAATCGGGATGAGCGGATGTTTTTATCTAAACGGAATAAGTTTTCTGGCGGTGATTGTTGCGCTGCTTTGTATTAAGTTTGGCAGGAGTCCCGCGCCCAGGAATAGTTCCGCGTTAAGAGATTTAAAAGAAGGGCTGATTTTTATCCGGGGCAATCGTCTTATTTTAGCCTTAGTAAGCCTGGTTGCGGCAGTGAGTTTATTCGGTATTTCTTATGTCATCTTAATGCCTGTTTTTGCCAATAATGTGCTCCATGCCGGAGTAAAAGGCTTAGGAGTGTTGATGTCCAGCATTGGCGTTGGAGCGCTGCTGGGCTCTTTAGGCCTGGCTTCTCTGGGCGATTTTAAATTTAAGGGCAGGCTCTTGATAATATCAGTATTTTTATTCGCATTGTCCCTGATAATCTTTTCCTTATCTAGAAATTATATTTTATCAGTTTCGGCTTTAATTTTTGTGGGTTGTTCAAGTTTTATCCCGGTTGCCTTAATTAATACTTTGCTCCAAACTAATGTGCCGGATGAATTCCGCGGCAGAGTGATGGGCCTGTTCATGATTACTTTTGCCGGGATTATGCCTTTTGGTAATTTAATCTCCGGGAGCTTGGCGCAATCATTCGGCGTATCGGCAGCGCTCTTGTTTTGCGGAGTGACTTGTTTGGTCCTGTTTACGTTAATTAATTTTTTATTTCCGGGATTAAAAGATTTATAGATTTTATTTGATTTATTTACATATTTTGTTAAAATAAGCGATAGTCAGTCTTAATCATATTAATTTTTATAAATTAGAGAGGAGAGTAACATGAAAAGGTTGTTAAGTTTAGGGGTCGGGGTTTTATTGTTAGTAGCTTTATCAGGTTGCGGTAAAAAACAGGAAGCGGAAGAGTTGCAGCCGATTACTATGGAGTCTTTAAGCGCGCCTGTCAGCTCAGGCCAGGCTCTGCCGGAGTTTAAGGGCGACGGAATTAAGGTTTTACCTTCCAGTTCAGCTGTTGAAACTAAAGAAGGAGTGCTTTTACCGCCCCAGGGTCCTTACAAACCGTCAAATATTGAAATTCAGACGGCTTTAAAGGGCGCCGGTTTCTATAGCGGAAAAATTGATGGAAGTATCGGACCGAAGAGCAAGAAAGCAATTGAGAATTTTCAAAGCGCTAATGGCCTAAAGGCCGATGGTAAAGTCGGGCCTAAGACCTGGGAAGCTTTAAGTAAATATCTTAACGCTGTCTCGGAACCTGCTCAAAGATAGCCAAAGAATTAAAGTAAAATCAGGGGGACGGTTCTCTTTTTACGAGAACCGTCCCCTTTTTTCATTGGGATTTTCTTTTTTACGGTGGTATAATGTACTCCTAT
>CAYIFW010000119.1:0-1699 GCA_964362795.1 uncultured Planctomycetales bacterium
GAAACTTGGCAGTGGCATTAGCAGCACACGGCGAAAATCTTCGTGCCGGAAGCAATAGCCGGAAAGTTTAAGTTTGTGCGAGAAAGCAAGACAAGACAGACGCGCAGGCCTTCTTTTAATTGACCCTCGTGGGTTATTGTGTATAATATATTAACTAATCGATGATTAAAGAGAATGTAGAGAGAGTTAGGCAACAAATTGAGCAGGCTTGTGCAAGCCTGCCTGCCGGTAGGCAGGGGCTTAAATCTGATCCTGATAAAATTATGCTGGTCTGTGTGACTAAGGGCAGGCCGATTTCTTTAATTTTGGAAGCAGTAAGCCTGGGCTTAAAACATATCGGTGAAAACAGGGTCCGGGAAGCCTTGGAGAAACATAATCAGATTTCCGGCGTAACCTGGCATATGATCGGCCATTTACAGTCGAATAAAGTAAAAGAGGCTGTAAAAATATTTGATCTTATTCATTCTGTAGATAGTGTTAGCTTGGCTCAAGAAATTAATCGGCAGGCTTTAAAAATAAATAAGACCCAAGATGTTCTTCTAGAGGTTAAGACTTCTAGCGAGGCTACAAAATCCGGATTTTTCGTGCAGGATTTAACTGAAAGCTACGCAGAAATTAAAAAACTGGAGAATGTTCAGGTTAAAGGTTTAATGACTATGGCTCCTGTTGTAAGTGATGCCGAGGAAGCGCGGCCGTATTTTGCGCAGCTTAGGCAATTACGTGATAAATTAAATCCGCAGTGGCTGCTTTCGATGGGGATGACTAATGATTTCCAAGTAGCAATAGAAGAGGGCGCTAATATAATACGATTAGGAAGAGCGATATTTGAGGGTTAAGATGAAAAGTATCGGTATTATCGGTTACGGGAATATGGGTAAAGCAATCGCAGAACGCATTAAAGATAAATATGCAGTTTGTGTTTTTGATCAAGATAGTAATAAAATTTCTGCTTTAGAAAATATAACTGCTGCGCGTAATCCCGTTGATTTAGTCAAGCAATCTGAGGTGATTATTCTGGCGGTTAAACCGCAGGATTTTAATTTATTGCTTAATGAAATTAGAGATTTTGCGCAGTATAAATTAATTGTCAGCATTGCCGCAGGAATTACTACCGAGTATATAAGAAGTCAACTGGGAGAAGAGGTGCGCATTATCAGGGTTATGCCGAATCTGCCTGCCCAGATAGGCCAGGGTGTCTCGGCTTTATTTAAGGATAAATTTGCTACTGACCAAGATTTAGATTTAGCTTGGCAGTTACTAAGTTACATAGGTTTAGCCTTACCGGTTGATAACGAGTTGATGCTTAATGCCGCAACCGCGGTATCCGGTAGCAGCCCGGCTTTTTTTTGTCAGTATATTAAAGATAAGATAAATGCCGATGAAAAAAGAAATGAGTTTATCGAGCTGTTAACGGCAGCAGCAATCAGTGTTAATTTTGACGGTCAATTTGCCAGGACCATATCCGTTGCAACGGTTAACGGTACTATCGCTATATTAAAAGAAAAAAAATTATCCTGTGAGGAATTAATTAAGTTGGTTGCCTCAAAAGGGGGAACAACCCAGGCAGGGCTGGATGTTTTAAATTCAGGCGGATCGCTTGAAGATGCGGTGGTTGCTGCTAGAGATCGCGCGGAAGAATTATCAAAAAAGACATCCTATAAGGAGTAAAGATAAATTTTAGGTTATGTCAAAGAGCAAT
>CAYIFW010000120.1:0-1681 GCA_964362795.1 uncultured Planctomycetales bacterium
ATCTTACGGAATAATTGAAATAGATAAACAGATTAATGCCAGGATAATTAAAATTTAAACATGGATAGACTTTGGGCGCCTTGGAGAATTAATTACGTAAGCAGTAAGAAGAAAAAAAAGGGTTGTATTCTTTGTCAGGCTAAGAACAGCCCAGATAATGAATATGTGATTTTTAAAACGCAAAAATCTATATGTTTGCTCAATAAATATCCGTATAACAACGGCCATCTGATGATCTGTCCTTTAAGGCATACCAGTGATATTGCCAAAATTAAACCTGAGGAGATCCTGGATATATTCCAATCTTTAAACCGCGCGCAGAACCTATTGGCTAAAGTTTTAAAACCTCAGGGTTATAATCTAGGTTTTAACCTGGGGCGTGTCGCCGGAGCCGGGATTACCGGGCACTTGCATTTACATGTTGTACCCCGCTGGCTAGGTGATAAAAATTTTATGCCCTCGATTGCCGGTACCAAGGTTATTTCACAATCACTTGCTGAATTGGCTAAAAGATTAAAAAATGCAGATAAATAAGATTAAAGAATTCGAAGATAAATTTTTGGCTCCTTATGCCAGCAAGAGTTGTAATTCTCGCGGCCGCGCGCATCAGGAGGAGGAACATCCTTATCGCTCATGCTATCAGCGTGATCGGGACCGGATTATTCATTCTGCGGCCTTTAGAAGGCTGGAATATAAAACTCAGGTGTTCGTTAATCATGAAGGCGATTATTACCGCACCCGTCTGACGCATAGCATTGAAGTTTCACAGATTGCCCGTACGATTGCCTGCGCTTTGAGTTTGAATATGGATTTAACCGAAGCGATCGCTTTAGCCCATGATTTAGGGCACACTCCGTTCGGTCATTCCGGAGAAGAAGTGCTCAATGAATTAATGGCTAAATTTGGAGGTTTTAATCATAATCTTCAGGGTTTAAGAGTGGTAGATTATTTGGAGGAGCGTTATCCGAATTTCCCGGGTTTGAATCTAAGCTGGGAGGTAAGGGAAGGAATCGTCAAACATTCTTCAGTTTTTGATATTGCGGTTAAGATCAAGGAATTTTTTCCGCACAAAATGCCTTCACTGGAAACTCAGCTAGTTGATGCCGCGGATGAAATAGCTTACGATAACCATGATTTAGATGACGGCCTGACTTCAGGTTTAATTAAGGAAACCGATCTGGAAGACCTGGCGATCTGGCAAGAAATAAATCGCCAAATTGATAAGAAATATGCTAAAATTAAACCCAATTGCCGCAAATATTTAATTATCCGAGGTTTAATTGATTTACAGGTTACCGATTTAATCCGGCATACTCAGTCTGAGATTTTACGCCTTAAGATTAAAAAACCTACCGATCCGTCTAAGATCGGATATAAAATAGTAGATTTTAGCCCGAAAGTTAAGGAGTTAAGAAAACCGTTGCGGCAGTTTCTCATGCAAAAGCTTTATAAGCATTACAGGGTTATGCGCATGAGTACAAAGGCTAAACGTTTTATCCGGGAATTATTTACGGAATATTTAAAGCGCCCTGAACAAATGCCTTCTGAAATACAGCTGAAGATTCCTAAAGAAGGCGTAAGGCGGGTAGTTTGTGATTATATCGCCGGCATGACAGACCGGTATGCCCTAGATGAATACAAAAAATTATTCAACCCCTACGAAAAAGTATAGGTTCTTAAT
>CAYIFW010000121.1:0-1570 GCA_964362795.1 uncultured Planctomycetales bacterium
TTTTTTTTATTTTCATCAAGATATGGATGGAAGCGAGAGTGAATTTGAGTCCTATCGGTTCCAGAACTTGGAAACCCTGAATTTAAAGCGTTTCAATGAATTTAGGGCTAAATTTAATAAAAAAACTAACGATATTGCCCGGTCATTCGCTGGTTTTATTAAATCAGGGAAGAAGAGGTATAAAACACTTAAATGAGAGATTACCTTAAGTCAGTTGTTGATCCTAATTTAACGCAAAATCAAAACCTTAACCGGATTAGGGAGTATCTACAGGCATATTTCCTCAATGTTATCTATAAAAATAAATTTTATCAGAATATTGTTTTTACCGGCGGAACTGCTTTACGGTTTATTTACAGGATCAGGCGTTTTTCTGAGGATCTTGATTTCAGTTTGTCAGCTAAGGCTAAGAATTATAATTTTACGGATATGGTCGAGAATATTCTGCAGGAGTTTAAATTAGCCGGATATGACCTGGAGATCCAATATGATGAAAGTCGCGCTGTGCATAGCGCTTTATTGAAATTCCCAAGCATTCTTTTTGAAACCGGCCTGAGCCCTTTGAAAGGCCAGAAAATCGCCATTAAGGTAGAGGTTGATTCTAATCTGCCTAAGGGCGGAATTGAAACCAGTAGTGTGTACAATTTTAATTTCATGTTTTATATGCTGCACTATGATGTGGCTTCTTTATTTGCCGGGAAAGTGCACGCGCTTTTATGCCGCGAATATACTAAGGGCAGGGATTGGTATGATTTGTTATGGTATCTGACAAAATTTAAGGGTTTAGAGCCAAATTTTATTATGCTCAATAATGCTATGGCTCAAACATCCCCGAAGCCGGTTAAACTTACGGGTGGAAATTGGAAAGCAGAAATTAAAAATGCCGTTGAAACTTTAGATTGGGCAAAAGTTAGAAATGATGTCAGCCGTTTTCTTGAAGATGATAGTGAACTTGGTTTGCTGGAATCGAAGACTTTTGTTAATCTTTTGATTTAATTAGATGAAATCAATTAAACCAAAGAATAATCTGCGTAAACGTTTTATCGTCGCTGAATCCGATGCGCTCGTTATCCAAACTGAAATTACTCAGTCGTCATTGCGAGGAGGCGAAGCCGACGAAGCAATCTCGAATAGAGGCAGTCATTTACGCATACTTAAACTCAAAGGCACTTGGCACGCCAATGATTACAATGATCTTTGTTTTGAGGTTACCGGTAGCAAAGGCCCACCTGAAACTTATACTTTTAAAGGAAGCTGGAAACTAAATAATAATCAGCAGATTGAATATACATCTGAAGACGGCCGCGACAAATTAACCTTTAAGGGCTATTGGAATATATCTTCGGCCAATCGTTTGGTTTATCTGCTTGAAGGCAGCTCAACCTCGCGTTTTGAATTCAAGGTTCAAATTGAGTCATCTACGTTCTATCCTAAAAAAGGAGAGATTCGCTACCGTATTGGCGTAGGTATTCGCCAAAGTCGCCCGAAGGTATCCAGTCAGATACTTATTCTCTATGGTGAATGGAAGTTTGGCCGCAATTTAGGCTTAATTTTCCAGATGGATTATGGC
>CAYIFW010000122.1:0-1549 GCA_964362795.1 uncultured Planctomycetales bacterium
TAGCCGCCAACAATACTATTCATATTAAATATCGGCAGGAGCATGGCAATCACCATTGAACCAATCACTAAACCCAAAACTAAAATTATCGCCGGCTCAATTAAAGAACTCAAAGTTTTCAGATCCGACTCAATCTCTTTTTCATAAGATTCGGCGATATCCGCTAGCACGCTGTCTAGCCTTCCGCCCTCCTCACCCACCCGGACCATCTGCACAAAAAAATCCGGAAAAATTTTAAATTTCCCCAAGGCGTCGGAAAAAGGAATTCCTTCGCTGATATCTTTACGCACTTGATCCAATTGCGCGATATAAACAGGATTGCCGATGACGGGAGCGGCATCAATTAATGCCGAAAGTAAATTTACTCCGCTTTGCAGAAGCAAAGAAAGGCTGCGTGAAAAATTGGCTACCGACTGTTTATAAACGATATCTTTAACCAGCGGAATATAATATTTCAAGCGATTTAAAATACTTTCTTTGCCCGGGCGGCTGATCTTGAAAGCAGACACGACAAAAACAATTAAAATAATGATTATCCACCAATAACTTTGCAGGAAACCGGAAACCTTGAGCAGGATTAACGTCGGCAAAGGCAACTGAGCTTGGAAATCATCAAACATCGCCGCCAACCGCGGAAGCACAAAGGTGAGCATGATAAAAATTGTGCCTACGCCGACTAAACTCATAAATATCGGATAAGCCAGGGCTTGTTTAACTTTCAACTTTAAATCCTGAAGCCGGCGCAAATAATCTAAAAGCTGCATTAAGGCATCTTTAAGCTTTCCGGTTGACTCACCGGTATGCACGATATTCACGTAAAGCCGGGGAAAATATTTCGGGTATTTAGCCAGGCACGCCGAAAACGGAACGCCTTCTTTAATGTCCCGGATAATTTCCGTAAGTAACGTTTTTTCCACGCGGTTATCGCAATTTTTTTCTAAGAGCCTTAAAGCGCTCAACAGCTCAACCCGGGAATTAATTAAATTGTAAAGTTTCTGGGTAAATAAAACTAACTGCTTCAAACCGTATTTTCCGGTTTTTAATTTTACGCCGCCGGTTGAGCTTGTCGCTGGAGCCCCCGGCAGAGCAGCTAAAGGCTCAACCGAGATCGGCACCAGGCCCTGGCCCTGGAGATCCTCGAGCACTCCTTCAACGCTAGTCCCGTCGATTTTCCCTTCAACAATCTCATTAAGATTTTTTTTGGCTTTATATTTGAATTTCAACTTTCTGCCTCCTGCTTCTTAAAAAACTACCGTCATTGCGAGGGCACGTAGTGCCCGAAGCAATCTCGCTTTGGATTGCTTCGTCGCTTCGCTCCTCGCAATGACAAATACTACTCTAGTTCCACTACCCGTAAAATTTCTTCCTTAGAAGTTAATCCCTGTTCGACCAGGAGCATGCCATTTTCCATCAACGTGCGCATTCCTTTTTCGCGTGCTTTGGCTTTAATCTCTTGGGCGCTTTTATGTTCAATAATTAAACTTCGGATATCATTATCAATCAACATAATCTCATAGATCGGCCGCCTGCCGGAAAATCCTGTTTCGCT